>JBBRED010000145.1:0-19452 GCA_038203335.1 Haliangiales bacterium
AGCTGTCGGGCGGCGACATCAACCAGGACTGCCAGGCGAACAAGCCGATCGAGATCTCGACGGGCAAGGAGGAGCTGACCGCGGTCGTGGCGCGCCTGCCCGGCGAGGCGGCGACGAAGGGCGCGTTCTACTCCGTGTTCATCAAGCGGCCCGAGAGCGTCGGGTTCATGGGCTCGCTCAAGGCGGTCACGCAGAGCGATCTCGGGTTCGGGAAGTTCCCGTGGCCGCTCGTGGGTGGCGGGTTCCTGCTCGTGCTCGGGATCGGCATCGCGTTCATGTTCATCGAGTCCGATCGCCCGCTGAAGCGGCTGGCCGCAGACGCGGTGCGGCTCGCGAAGGGCGAGAAGGAGCGGCTCGGCGAGGACGAGCACGCCGGCAAGTTCGGCTCGATCGCGCGCAGCGTGAACATCCACATCGACAAGCTCGGCCGCGAGGCCAAGACGGCGAAAAAGGATCTCGATCAGCTGCTCGGCCCGGCACCGGAAGGCAGCCTCGGCACGATCGATCTGCTCGCCACCGCGCTGCCGCCGTCGCGCCCCGGCGGGCCCGCGCCGTCGTCGTCGCCGCCGCCCTCCGACTTCAAGTTCAACGACCCCGGTCCGTCGCGGCCGCCGATCCCATCGGCACGACCCGGCACGCCGCCGCCCGGCATGGGTCGGCCGATGGCGCCGCCCGCCGCTCCGGTGTCGCTCGCATCATCGATGCCGTCGGGTGGCATGACGCTCGGCGACTCGCTCGATGACGACATCCTCGGTATCCCGCCGGCATCCGCGCCGATGGATGCCTCGGGCGGCAACGTCGACCCGTACTTCAAGAGCGTGTTCGATCAGTTCGTGGCGCTCAAGAAGAGCTGCGGCGAGCCGACCGCCGGCCTGACCTACGGCAAGTTCGCCGAGAAGCTCGCGAAGAACCGTGATGACCTGATGGCGAAGACCGGCTGCAAGGAGGTCCGCTTCACGGTCTACGTCAAGGATGGCAAGGCCGCGCTCAAGGCCACGCCGGTCAAGGACGAGTAGTCACGGGAACACGGTGCCGCGTCCGTCAGCGTCCTCGCCGCCGGTGACCACGCGATCCTACCCGGCGGATGCTTCCGATGCGATCAGCCGCTCGCGCAGGCGCTGCGACTCCGCGAGCGCCTGCAGCGTGGTGGGGCGCTTCGCGGGGTCAGCGCTACCGAGGCGATGGAGGTGGTCCTGCACTTCCTCGGCGATCTGCTTCGCCACACCGACGAGCACGGAGTCGGGGAGGCGGAAGTCATCGTCCTTGCGCTGGCCCGACATGATCGCGCGCTGCCACGGTGTGCGCGCGGTGATGTTCTCGAACAACACGACGGCGGCGGCGTAGACATCGACGGCGGGTGACAGGTCGCCGCGGCGCTGCTCGGGAGCCATGTACGCGAGGGTGCCGACGGCCTCCGCGCGCTCCGAGTTCGTGTTCGCCTTGACGCCGGTGGCGTCGGGCAGGTGGGCGACGCCGAAGTCCCCGAGCATGACCTCGACGCCGGGCAGATCGACGTCGCGACGGAACATCAGATTTGCCGGCTTGAGATCGCAGTGGATGATGCCGCGACGATGCGCGGCCGCCAGCGCCGAGAGGATCTGGCCGTGGCGCTCGATCGCGCGGCGCAGCGGGCGAGGGCCGCGCTCGCGCAGCACGTCCTTGAGCGTGCCGCCGGCGGCGAGCTCCATCACGATCCGGCGCGATGCCTCGTCCATGTCGAGCACGGCGACGACGTTCGGGTGGCGCAGCGACGCCATCACGCGCGCCTCGTGGAAGAACCGCGCGAGCGAGTCCGCTCGCTCGGTACCGGCGAGGTGCGGGTGGAGCAGCTTGACCGCGACCTCGCGATCGAGCTCGGCGTCGCGCGCGAGGTAGACCACGCCGGTGGCGCCGCGGCCGAGCTCGCGCACGAGGCGGTAGCGCGCGCCGGCCTGCACGCCCGCGACGTCGCCCGCGGCGATGGTCTCGCCCGCGACCGGGGCGGCGCGGCCGGCGATCTGACGGATGCGCTCGAGCCGCACGCGGACGTTCGGATAATCGACGTCGCGCCCGAGCACGGCCTCGTAGTGGCGGAGTGCGCGCTCGTGATCTCCTCGCTTGCGCGCGTGCTCGGCGAGTAGATAGTGGGCGCGGAGCGCGTACGCATCCTCGGTGACCAGGCTCTCGAGGTGCCGGATCGCGGTATCGAGCTCACCGCGCTGCTCGTAGCGCTCGACGAGGACCGCGCGCAACGGCGCGCACCCCGCCTCCGGAATCTCGGGGACGCTGAGCAGCTTCTCCATCCACTCGATCGCGAGGCGCTCGTGGCCCGAGGTCCACAGCGTGTCCATGCGCTTCAGCACCTCGACGCCACCGACCTCGCCGCGCCGCCGACCCTCGGCCAGATCGGCGACGAGCTGCGCGAGATAGACCTCTTCCTCGCTCGCGAGGTGCACGGGCTGCGACGCCGGCGCGGGCATCGCGGGCACCTCGGGCTTCTTGCCGAGCAGACGTTGCCACCAGCTCGCCATATCAGCCGATGTCGATCTCGTCGCCGCCGGCGGTCAGCCGGTCGTCGCGAATGAGCTGGACGCGGACGTCGCCGAGCGGCTCGCCGTTGAACATGACGTCCGTGTAGGTACCTCGCCCGAGCAGCGGACGCCCGGCCTTGAAGATCAGATCGAAGCCGCATCCCAGCGGCGCGAGGTCGAGGCGCTGACCGTCATCACCGGCGATCAGCGCGACGCCGCGATCGAGCCCGACGCCGCAGCGCAGGATCAGCACGCCGTCGGCGAGCTCGTAGTCGATCGTGCACTCGTCGCCGAGGCCGAACTTGCCGGTGCCGGCGAGCGGCACGCGCCCGGCGAGCGGGAGCCCGTGGACCGTGGTGCCGTTGCGCGAATCGAGATCGCGGAGCAGGAAGCCCTCGGCCGTGCGCTCGATCTCCGCGTGCTGGCGCGACACGCCGCCGGCGCGCAGCGTGAGGTCGCACAGCGGATCCCGTCCGAGCACGAGCTTCTCGGCGGCGCACGCGACGATCAGCGGCTTGCCGCGCCGCTTGAACTCGACCTTGCCACCGGTGATCAGGCCCGTGTCGAGCTGGTCGAGCAGGCGTCGGTACTCGCCGGCGACCTTCGTGGACGCGACGGCGCGGACCAGCTCGGTGCGCGCTTCATCGCGACGGCCCACGCGCATGGCGGTCTCGTAGTTCGCGTGCGCGTCCGCTTCCTCGCGCATCCGCGAGTTCGAGTCATCGTCCTTCGCGAGCGCGCTCTCCATCTTCTCGACGAGCCCGCCCGACGAGTACGCGTTCGCCGCCGCGAGGTGATCGCCGATCGCCTCGAGCGCCTCGCCCGCGAGCGTGTGGTCCTCGCCGGTGACCAGCAGCTCCGCCGCCTCGCGTACGCGCGCACGATCGCGCTCCGTGGCGACGCCTTCGGCCTTGACCGTTTCCCAGAGCGCCTTGCCGAGCGCGGCCGCGGCCTGCTTCTGGAGCGCGGGATCCTCGCCGGCCCAGCGCATGGCATCGCGCAGGGCGCCGAGCTCGGCGACGCGGCTCGCGGCGCGGGCGGCGCGCGCCAGATGCATCCGCACCGCACCCGCGTGCTCCCCGGCGAGGGCGTAACGCTCGGCCGCCAGGTCGACATTGCCGGCGGCCTCGGCGGAGACCGCGGCGCGGTAGTCGGCGGAGAGCATGCGGCGAAAGAAGCTCACGGCGGGGCAGTATAGCGAGGTCGGGGCGACAGCGGTTGCGGAGCCCTGTCTAGCGAGGCAGCGGCGAGCCGAACTTCGCCTGATAGTCGGCGGCGAGCTTGTCGCGCGCGGCGGTGTCCTTCGCGCGGTCGTAGGCCTTCGCGAGCGTGCGCCACGCCTGACCGAGCCCCGGATCCACGGCGATCGCCTTCTTGAGATATTCGATGCCGACCTTCGTGCTCGCGGCGCTCGTGTCCTTGAACGCCATCGTGCCGAGGAGGTAGAGCGCCCACGAGTCCTCGGGGTACGCGGAGATCGCGCGCGTGCACGCGGCCTTCGCGGATGCCGCCTGTCCGCGGCGCAGATCGAGGTCGCAGCGCACGGCGGCGAGCCCGGGCGCGCCGGACCAGATCTTCTCCGCGCTCGCGAGGGTCTTCTCGGCGTCGGCGTACTTCGATGCGTAGACCTCGGCGAGCGCCTTCTTGACCGCCGCGACGAGCTCGCCCTCGCGATCCGGCGTCACGAACTTCGCGCCGCGCGGAACGCCGTACCGGCTGCGGGTCTCGCCGACCGACGCGGCCAGCTCGCTGTTGTCGAGCTTGCCCTTCTCGATCGCACCATCGGCCCAGGTCAGCGCACCGAGGCCGATGTAGATCTTGATCAGGTCCGTCCACACCGCCGCCGCTCCGCCGGGGAGGTTCACGATCTTGTCCTCGGCCTTCGCGAATTCCTCGCGCGCGCCCTTCTTGTCGTCGGCGCGCAGCAGGGCCTTGCCGATCGCGAGGTGCGGCCCCGGATCTCCCGGAGCGAGCTCGCTGACGCGTGCGCAGGCGGCGCGGGTCTTCGCGTCGGGCGGCTTCGGTGCCTCCGGCGGCTTCGGCTTGTCGCCCTTCTTCGGCGGCTCCGGGGACGTGTAGCGGGGAGCGAGCAGGAGGTCGCACTTGAGCTGGGTCAGCGCGCCGTTGCCGGGATAAGCCGCGACCACGTTGTCGAGCTCGGCCATCGCGTCGTCGAGCTTGCCCTGGCGTGCGAGCTCCTTGATCCGCGTGATCTGGTCGTACGCCGCCGGCGGGATATCGGTCGCGGTCTTGCCCGCGCGGTTCGCATCGATCACGTTGCGCAGCCGGTTGACGACTTGCTCCTTGTCGGCCGCCACCCAGCCGCCCCACTCGGACTTCTCGATCGACTCGAGCAGCTTCTTCGCGATCGACTCCGTCGCACCGTCGGTGACGCGCTCGTCGACCGCGAGCTGGAGCAGCTCGCGGTTGCGCTCCGAGAACCCGGCTTGCGTGGGCGAGTACGTCGGGTTCTGCAGCCACTGCGGGTCGGTCTCCGCGATCGCGCCGAGGGTGGCGGCGAGCTCGTGCACGAGCACCACGGTCTGCTTGTGCCGGCGGTGCGCGTTGATCAGCTCGGCGCGCTCGGCATCCTTGAGGTCGGGCATCGTCGCGACGAGCGCAGCGCTCTCCGGCTTCTCGGCCCACGCGCGCACGATGAGGTGGTGTCCGAGTGGGTCGGCGGCACCGAGCTCGCTCATGACCTTCGTCGCGCTGTCGTTCGACGCGACCACGCCCAGCACCCAGGTCACGCCGTCGCCCTTGTCGAGCTCGCGGAGCTGCGCGAGCGCCGACGACGGATCGCCGGTCCGCGCCCAGTCGTTGGTCTTCTCGATCTGCAGCTTCACACCGAGGAGCGGGGTCAGGAGCTGGCTCGCGTAATCGATCTGGTCGGCGAGCTCGTCGCGCCACTTCGGCAGCGCGCGCACGGCGGGATCTGCGTAGATGCGGATCGTCGCCGTGCGGGGATCGCCTTCCTTCGGTCGCTCGGCCTCGAGGGTTGCAGGAAGGTTCTTCGAGAGATCGGCCACGTGCTCCTTGAGCTGGGGGCCGCTGCACGCCACGGTGAGCGCGGCCAGAGCACAGGCAACTGCGCGAGACATGTTTGGACTTTCCCCGCTGATCTGCGGCCGCGCAAGTCGTAGGATGCGCTCGTGTTACTGCTCGACGAACGGATCGCGGCCGACGGCACGCACGTGCGCACGCACGCGGAGGCCGTGGGCGACAAGGTCCGCATCCGCGATGACGATGGGACCGGTGGTGACCTCTCGGTCGCTGCCCTTGATCGCGTGATGACGCGGTACGGCCGCGAGCTCGAGGAGACGATCGCGCTCGTCGGTGACGTGCTGGATCTGCCGGGCGGATACCGCCTCCGCCGCCTCCGGTTCCACGCCGTGGTCGACGCCACGGGCCGCGACTACCTGGTCTGGGAGCGGCCGGATGGGGAGCCGCTGGCGGCGGTCGGGACGATGGTCACCTCGGCGCTCCGATACCTCGTGTTGCGGCTCGCGGACGCTCGCCCTCAGGAATCTGAGGGTGGCGGCACGTAGCGGCACGATTTCAGGGGTGTCGGCGGTGACTTACCTGGCTGTCAACAGGCACTTGGGCGTGGCACGGGGGGTGCTACTTCCCAGGGACGTGACCCGCTGGTTTCTGGCGCTCGTGTTGATCGTGGCTTGGGCCACGGGCAGCGCCATGGCCCAGTCGGCTCCGGTCACCCAGAAGGCGGCCACGGATGCGACCGCGCTCGAGCGCCGCGCGACCCAGCTCTCGGGTGCCCGCGCCGCGCTCGCGAAGACGTACGCGGACCAGCTCGAGGTCATCGACCGGCTGAAGAAGCAGCGCGCTTCGTGGCGCCGCGATCGCGAGCTGCGCGAGAGCCTCGCCGCGGCGAATGACACTGCGACCAAGCTCGGCGCCGCGACCAACGAGCTCGCAAAGGCGAACACGGCGCTCGCGCAGGGCCGGCGCTCGCTGTCGGCTGCGATCGACGCCGAGCTCGCGACCAAGCCCGCCGCGCCGCGCGCCGGCGAGCTCTTCCGCATGAAGAGCCAGCTCGCGCCGCAGGCCGCGGATCGCAAGCTCCACCGCATCGTACTGCCGGACCTCGAGGTCGATCCGCTCGCGGATCCCGAGGAGCTCGAGCAGCAGGCCGCGGCGCTGCGCGACTCCGAGGCGGAGCTGTCCCGGCAGGTCGTGGGCCTCGAGAAGCAGGCCACCGAGCTCGACGAGGTCGCGAAGCTGCGCAAGGCACACGATCGCGCCAGCGACCTCGCCAAGCGTGACGACGATCAACCGCAGCGCACGGCGCAGCAGGGTGGATCGCGCAGCACGCTCGGCGGCGCCGCCGATGAGAGCCCCGCGCCCGAGGTTGCCGGCGGCGGCGCCGGCGGCGACAAGGGAAACTCCGGTGGCCCGTCGGGCGTCACCGGCTTCGAGTCCGATGCGAGCGTGGTGTTGTCGGGCGTGGTCGACTCGGCCACGATCGACACACTGGCGCGCGCGCAGCGCTCCGGTGATCCGGCGCAGCGCGCGGCCGCGGCGAAGAAGACCCGCGATGCCGTCGCCCGCCGGCTCGATCAGCTGCGCAAGAAGCGCGCGGAGATCGAGGCGCTCGTGAAGTCGCGCGCGTCGAAGCGCTGATAGTAGTCTCCGCGCGTGACCTCGCGCCCTCGGATCCTCACCGGCGACACGCCCACCGGTCGCCTGCACCTCGGCCACTGGGTCGGCTCGCTCGAGAACCGCGTCCGTCTCCAGGACGAGTACGACTGCTACTTCTTGATCGCGAACATGCACGCGTTCACCACGCGCGCCGACAAGCCCGACGAGATCCGTCGCGACACCATCGAGATCGTGAGGGACTGGCTCGCGGTCGGGATGGATCCCGAGCGCTCCACGTTCGTGCTGCAGACCGAGATCCCGGCGATCGCAGACCTGACCTGGCTGCTCGCGATGCTGCTGCCGTTCAACCGCGTGATGCGCAACCCCACGCTGAAGGAGGAGATCGCGGCGAAGGGGCTCGGCGACCAGTACAGCTTCGGCTTCCCGCTCTACGCGGTGGGGCAGTGCGCCGACATCCTCGCGTTTCGCGCCGACCTCGTCCCCGTGGGCGAGGATCAGCTCGCGCACCTCGAGATGTGCCGCGAGGTCGCGCGCCGCTTCGATCATCAGTACTGCGCGGTGCCGACGACGACCGACGACGCCAGCTACGTGGCGGCGGGAGGCGTGTTCCCGATCCCGCAGCCGAAGGTGGGCCGCGTCGCGCGCCTGGTCGGCACCGACGGCGTCCACAAGATGTCGAAGAGCCTCGGCAACGCGATCTTCCTCTCCGACGAGACCAAGGAGATCGCGAAGAAGACGGGCAAGATCTTCACCGGCCGGCAGTCTGCGACCGGGCCCGGCGATCCGAAGAATGCGCTGTTCGAGTTCGTCAACGCGTTCATCCCCGACGAGGCGCGGCGCACCGAGCTCGCGGCGGTCTACGCGCGCGGCGAGATCGGCGATGGCACGGTGAAGCAGGAGGTCGCCGCGGCGATCGATGCTCTGGTGGCGCCGATGCGCGAGCGCCGCCGCGCGCTCGAGGGCCCGGCGGGCGAGAAGCGGATCGTCGAGATGCTCCGCGCGCACGCCGCGAAGGCGAACATCATCGCGAACGAGACGCTCGCCATGGCGAAGGCGGCGATGAAGCTCTCGTTCTAGGCGAGCTTGTGGACGATCACGCCGCGGTCGCCTTCGACGGCCTCGGCGAGGAAGATCCGGACGCGCGCGAGCAGGCGCAGCAGATCCGAGACCGAGACCTCGACGATCTGCATCTTGGCGATGTTCTTCATCATGTAGTCGTCGTTGATCTTCGCGACAGCGGCGAGCAACTTGATCGCCGTCGCCGGCGGGAAGTAGCGACCGCTCGATCGCGCGCCGTCGTCGAGCGCGGCGAACCGATCACCACCGCCACCGAGGAAGCCGAGCGGATGACCCTCGGGATGCGCGCCGAGCGCGCGATGCAGGTGCTGCCATGCGAGCCCGAGATCCGCCGTGTGCGGCTGGACATACGAGCCCAGCTTCGACGTGCGGTCGTCGTAGGTCGGCAGCGTCACCTCCGCGGGACTCTCGAGATCCGAGTCCGTGACGGAGAACAGCGTGCAGGTGGCCACGCGAACACCTTAAAGGAAGTGACTAACTGCTTGCCATAGCGCTGACCACGTCGTCGAGCTCATCGAACGTGGCCTGTGCCTCGTCGGCAGGAATCGCGAAGGCGTCGGCGATCGTGCCGAGGAAGCCGAGCTCGTCATCGTGGACTTCGAGGTCGCACAGCGAGGTGATGCAGGCGAGCTTGTAGGCAACGCGGCGCCCATCGGCATCGAGGTTTGCGGCGGCGGCAACGAGTCGCGCGGCGGCGCCATCGTTGGCGAGCTGGGTGGTCAGGTGATCGAACAGGCCCACGAGCACACCGGGATCGAGCGCCCCGCCGAGCCAGGACTCGAGGTTTGCCACCAGGAGCTCGATCTCCGCCTCGGCCAGCTCGCCATCGGCGGCGGCCGCGAGGAACGCGACCTCGACCAGGGTGTGGAGCCGCTTGGTGTCTGCCGCGAGCGTCGGGGGCAGCGTGGTGCCCAGAATGCGGCGGCGCTCCTGTCGTTGCGTCGAATCCATGCCGCGAGCATAGGCCGCGGGACAGGCCAGGACCTGACATCCGTGTCGCAATCCTCACCACTGCGTGGGATCCCGACCGGTAAACCTTGGCTGTAAACAAGTGCTTGACGGATGGCGCGCAGCTTGCTGTCGTGACCGTCACGATGACGATGCCCAAGCTCACGTCCGCCCTCCTGCTCGGCCTCTCCCTCTGCGCCGTGTCGTCCACGGCCTTCGCGGACGATGACGATGATGACATGCAGCCGCCGCCGCCGATGATGCCGGCCGGCCCTGCGCCCGTGTATCAGGCGCCGCTCGCCCAGACCACGCAGGGCACCTACGTGCCCCAGAGCGTCGCGCTCTCGGGCCCCGAGGAGATCACCGATAACACCGAGGGTCGCGCCGCGCCCGCGGGCTACACCTCGGTGCAGCGCTCGCGCAAGGGCCTGCTCATCGGTGGCGGTGTCACGCTCGGCGCGTCGTACGGCATCAGCGCGATGACCGCCGCGATCGGCTCCGACGTCTCCGACGGAGGGACCAACGAGCTCGGCGCGCTGTGGATCCCCGTCGCTGGTCCGTTCATCCAGATCGCAAACGCCGACAGCGCGACCGCGAAGGTGTTCCTCGTCGGCCTCGGCGGCGCGCAGCTCGCCGGTGCGGTGATGCTCTACTACGGGCTCACCACCACCAAGACGGTGTTCGTGCGCAACGACCTCGTCGGTAGCCTCAATGTCGGCCCGATGGTCGGCGAGCACAGCACGACCGGCATGGTCGTCTCCGGCCGCTTCTAGGTTGCCGCACGCAGGTTGTTGGTTGATCAACGCGTCCAGCGGACGCCGGCGCCGAGCACGAGCGCGGTGCCGCCGTACGAGGCCGGCATCGAATCGGTGCTGGTGGTCTCGCGACGCAGGAGCCACATGCGCTCCGCGAACAGGTCCGCGCTCCACGCGGGCGCCAGCCGGTAGCTCGCTCCGGCGGTGAGGCCGAGGCGGGTCGCATCCGGCGACGACGGCGTCAGGTGGTTGCTCGGCACCGGCGACGGATCGTAGTAGCCGCCGCCGCGCACGACGAGGCGGTCGCGGGTCCACTCGCCACCGGCGCGCACGGCGATCGTGTCGTGCCAGTCGTTCTGCTGCACCGCCTCGGGTGTCGACGCGTTCGCGAATCGCACCGTGGTGCGCTCGTTGACGCTCCAGTTCGCCCACTCGAGGTCGAGCACCGCCGCGTACGCGCCGCGCGAGTAGTGCGCGCCGAGCACGAGCGTGTCGGGCATCGTCATCGAGGTCGTCGCCGTCTGATCCGGGGTCTTCTCGCTGAACGCGTCGGGCGCGGTGAAGTTCGCGTTACCATCGAAGTCGATCGTGGTGCGCCCGCGGTACACGAGGCCCACGCCGAGATCGGGGCGGGCCTGCAGGTACACCGCCGCGTCGACGCCGGCGCCTCGGCCGGAGAGGTCGAGGCGAACGTCGCCCTGGGTGTCGATGAAGTCGAGGTTGCGCTGGATCTGCAACCGCCCCGCATCGAGGTGAACGCCGGCGGAGACGCGCAGCCTGCCGAAGCTCCACGCGGCGAACGGCGCGGCGCGCAGCACCATGAGCTGGGTCTGCACGGCCTCGACGGCACCCGGCCAGGTCGCCGGCCACTGCACGCCACCGCCGAACGGCACGCCGAGCGCGATGCCCGCGGCCCATCGGCCATGCGCGTAGCTCGCGTCGAGGTGCGGCGGCGTGGACCACGCGCTGTCGGTATCGGCGGTCCAGCTGCCGTCCATCGCGCGCGCCTGGAGATCGGGGTGAGCGAGCGCGAGCGAGAGGCCCACGCGCCAGCCACCACCGTCGGCGAGCGCCGCCGGATCGTGCCAGGCCGCGCCCGGGTCATCGGTGCGCGCCGCGCCGGCACCACCGGTCGCCGCGGAGACGGCGTTCTGCTCGCCGACCGCGAGACCGCCGGCCGAGGCCGTGGCGGTCGCAAGGAGGAGCGCCGCGAGCGTGGTCTTCATGGCTGGAGCTCCCCGGAGAGGAAGTTGGCGAGGTCGCGAACGCCGGGGAAGTACGCCGGCTCGAGCGGGATCGTGATGAACGCGTGCTCGCCGACGTAGTCCCTGCGCGGCGCGTGGGTCACAGCCTGGAGGACCTTCGTGTTGTCGTTCGGGATGATGAAGTCGAGCGTGGCCATCTGGATCAGCAGCGCGCGGTTGCCGGTGACCGGCCCGAGGTGCTGCGGATCGACCGCGTCCATGAACCACTTCGCGACCGTCATGAACCGGCGGCCCTCGAAGCTCTCGCGCGTGATGTGCTGGCGCGTGAAGAACGCGTCGAGCTGCGCGGAGAAGAACGTGGAGTCGTCGAACATCGGGACCAGGTTCGCGCCGGGGACGTTGAGTACCGCGCGCTTGATGTCCGGATCGGTTCCGAGGAACACCGCGCCCATGATCCCGCCGAGCGATTGACCGGCGTACATGATGTGCGCGGTGTCGACGGCGCGGCCCATGACGGCCTGCCAGTTGCCGGTGCGCAACGAGCGGTCGAGCGCGCCGAGGTCGATCAGCGCCTGCTGGAAGTGATCCTTGCTGTTCGCGATGTGATCGATCTCGAGGAACATCGCGCCCGATGCGACCGGCATGTCGAGGATCGGGAACTTCGCGAGGTGGTTGCCGTTGCCTTGCGCGTCGACGCACTTGCCGATGTCGTTGCAGGTCGAGCCGCTCTGGCACGGCTCGAGCGAGGTCAGGCTGCCGTCGGTGGGATCGACGACGCTGATCGGGCCGCCCTTCGCGCAGTACGTGCGATCACCGTGGTACGGGAAGTCGACCGAGATCACCGCGTAGCCCTTGGCCGCGAGCGAGTCTCCGACGGCGAGCACGAAGCGGCGCTCGGTGATGAGGCCGTGGCCGAAGATGACGACGGGGATCGGGCCGGGCTTCGGGTTCTTCGGCACCGTCATCGTCCACTTCAGCTTCTCGACGACATGCGAGCCATCGGCGCGCCACGCACGGGTGACCGGATCGAGGAACACCGGCGACTCGATGGTGCCGTTGTAGACATCGCCGACGTTCAGGATCGAGCCGATGCCGATCGGAAAGTCGAGCAGCGCCTGACCCGGCGTCATGTGCGTGACACCCGCGGGATCCGGCGACACGGCGAACGTCTCGGCGGCGCGGCGGAAGTCGCCGAGCGGCTTCGAGATGCTCATCGTGGTGAACGGCCACGCGGCGAGGATGTGATCGCGGCCGAGCGCGTCGAGCGCGACGGCGAGCTCGATGCGTGAATTCTCGACCTTGCGCGCGTCGCTATCGGGCACGGCGGGAATCTCGCTCTTGCCGTCGACCAGGATCGGCGCCTTCGCCTTGAGGAAGTGACCGACCGGCATGATCGTCGGCACGAGGCCACCGGCGTCGCGTACGGAGTCCGCGACCACGAGCGCGTAGTGGGTCTTCTCGGTGAGGCGACCCGCCTTCGGAGTGACGACGAGGTGGGTCTTGTCCGCGAGCAGCTCGACGGTCGCCGGCACGAGCACCGGCGTGGCGCCGCCGATCTCGTAGACCTTGACCGACGTCTCGGTGATCGACGCCCCGTTCATCGGCGCGGTCAGCTCGAACAGCTGGCTCGACGACAGACCGAAGCCATCGAACTCCTTGAGCCGGCCCTTCGCCTCGCCCTCGACCGCGGTGTCCCACGGCGCGATCGGCGCATCGATCTTGCCGGTGGCCGGATCGATCATCAGGTCGATCGGCAGCGGCATGCGCTGCGACGGCTGATCCATCGCGAGCTCGGTGCGCGTGGTCACCGTGAACGCCCACAGGGCCGCGACCTCGGCGCGGGGCAGGGGACCGAACGTGCTGCGACCCCCGAGCCCGGATTCGAACGCCTCGAACGCGGGGGCGAGGTCCTTGCGGATGTCCTCGAGCTTCCTCGCGTTGTCCTGGCGCTCCGCCTGGGTGACGCCGGGGAACGCGTGCTCGTGATCGGCGGTGTCGAGCGCCGTGGTCTGGCGCAGAAAGTAGAACGCCGCATCGCAATCGACCTTCTCGCCGGCGAGGCCCTTCACGCCGTTCGCACCGCCGCGAAGCACGGCGACGTAGCGCTCGCCCTTCTCCCAGCCGGTGCGCGGCGGATCGATCGTGATCTTCTTGCCATCGGCGGCCACGCTGATGCGGACGTCGCGTACTTGCTGCGGGATCGCGCCCCAGTGCCAGACTTGCAGGGTGCCGTCGGCGACCGTGGCGGGATCGATCGCGCCGGTGAAGTCGACCGTGGCCGACATCAAGGTCGACCAGCCGTCGAGCGTCTCGAGGTAGTGGAAGAACTCCGACTCGGCGGGCGTCAGCTTCGCGCGCTCGGCATCGGTGTCGTTCGGCAGCTCGAGATGCTTCGCCGCGGCATCGCGCAGCACGTCCGTGGGCATCGGAATGACGCGCGCGTCGGGATCGAACCGCGCGTGGATCAACTTCGCATTCGGGTCGAGACCCAGGTCGGTACAGCTCGCGAGTGCCGCCGTGAGGCCGGCGAGAACGATCAATTTGTGCCGCACAGGTTCCCCCCTGATGACGCGGGAGAGTCATCGGCGATCGCGGCGCTGTGCGTCAATCACTAATTGAACGAAGGTCAACAACCGGCGCAGAATGTGGTCCGACCAGGGGGGCTGGCTTACCAAACTTACGCGTAGAGCGGCTTATTGCTTGGACAGGAACGCTTCGACGGCCGGCGTCTGCGCCTTGCGGCCGACCGAGCAGAGTGAGAGCGCTTCCATCGCCTGGGCCAGCGCGCGCGGCCCGCCATCGAGCTTCGAGATCCGCGGGGTGAGGAAGGCCTCGAGCTCGGGCTTGAACGAGTCGTCGCACAGCGGCAGCGCGAAGTACGCCATGTACACGCGATACGCGGGAGGCAGCTTCGCCGAGATGTCGTCGAAGTGCTGCTTGAGGAACGCGTACGCGACCAGCCGCGTGCGCGGGTCCGACATCGCACCGCGCGACAGACCTCCGGCCTCGCGCAGGTCGAACTCGTCGGTGAGCATCAGCGCGAGCGCCTGCTCGACGAGCTTCGGATCGGCGAACGCGCCGATCGCCCCGAGGATCCGCGAGCGCTCGGGCCGGTCGGTGACCTTCTTCGCCTCCGCGTGGAGGCGATCGAACAGCGCCTGGTTGCCGTAGCGCGCGGCGACGCCGAGCACGGACGGCGCGACCGTCGGATCGACCGCGGTGCGATCGTCGAGCCACTTCCACGCGAGCTTCGTCGCCTCGGCGACCAGCGCCGGATCGTTGCCGGTGCCGGCGACCAGCGAGAGCAGCTCGGGCCGCAGCTCCTTCGCGTCGGTGCCCTCGCCGGGCTTCGGCTGCCACCCGAGCTGTCTCGCGCGCGCGAGGTAGAGCCTCTTGATGAACCGCTGGTAGCTCGGGCGCAGCTTGTCGCCGACCATGTCGTCGATGCCGGCGACGATGCCGATCGACACGTCGACGATGTGCCGGCTCGGATCCTTCGCGAGGTCCGCGACCAGCGCGAGCGCGACGCCCTTGCTGACGGCGCCGCTCGCGACCAGCGCGTCGATGTCGCTGATCAGGCCAACGCGTTCGGCGACATCGAGCACCTTTCGGGCGCGCCCGAGGAGCTTGGTCAGGAGGGCCGGCTCGAGCTGCGAGCGGTAGTAGCCTCCGCCGCCGGCGTTGGGTGCGATCCAGTCGGGGCAGGCCGGCGCCGAAAGCGCGAGCTCGCCCGACGCTGCGGACAGCTCCGTGCAATCGCGCCCGGTCTTCGAGCCCGCGCCCCAGCGCACGCACATCGGCAGCGTCCACGTCCGCTTGGGGTCGATCTTCGAGCCCTCGGGGGCGTAGCGGCGCTGGGTCAGTGCGAGCTTCGGCGGCTGGCCAGCGACGCACGCGAGCTTGACCTCGACGAGCGGCACGCCCGACTGCTTGACGAACGATTCGAACAGCGGCCTCAGATCCTTGCCGGCGGCCTCGCTCATCGCCGCGACGAAGTCATCGTAGGTCGCGTTGCCCCATGCGTGCTTCGCGAGGTACGCGCGCACGCCGCGCTGGAACACGTCGGCGCCCAGCGTGCGCTCGATCATCGCGAGCACCGCCTCGCCCTTTCCGTACGTGATGCCGTCGAACGAGCTCTCGATGTCCTGCTCCGTGTTCACCGGCTGGCGGATCGCGCGCGCCGAGTCGAGGCTGTCCTGGCCCATCACGCCTGACATGCCGCTCACCGCGTCGATCCCGAGGTCCCACGTCGGCTGCCAGGCGGAGACGATCTTCGTCTCCATCCAGCTCGCGAACGATTCGTTGAGCCAGGTGTCGTCCCACCACGCGAGCGTGACGTAGTCGCCGAACCACTGATGCGCGATCTCGTGCGCCGTCACGGTCGCGAACCGCTGCTCCTTGCCGCGCGTCATCTCCGCGGGCTTGGTCAGGAGGACGCCCTGGCGGTACGTGATCAGCCCCGCGTTCTCCATCGCGCCGGCGTTGAACACCGAGAACGCGACGAGGTCGAGCTTGGGGTAGGGGAACGGCGTGCCGAAGTACTGCTCGGTGCGCTCCAGCAGCTCGACGGTGACCTTCGCCGCGTACGCGGCATCGGCGGACCGACCGCGCGGCACGACGATGCGCACCGGGATCCCGCTCTTCGTCTTGCCTGCCTCGACGATGTCGTACGGGCCCACGGTGAACGCGACGAGGTACGCCGGCAGCGGCTTGGTCTCGGCGAACTCGACCGCCTTCATCCCGTTCGCCTCGGGGCGCTCGGTGACGATCGGCGTGTTCGACAGCGCGACGAGTGGCTGCTTGGTGTGGAGCGTCAGCTTCCAGGTCGACTTGAACGACGGCTCGTCGAACGTGGGCATCGCCTGACGCGCATCGGTCGACTCGAACTGCGTGTACGCGTACCAGTCGCCGTTCTCCTGCGCGGTGTAGATGCCGTCGCCATCGCTGCGATGCATCTTGCCGCGATAGGCGATCGCGAGCGTGCCGGTACCCGTTGCGAGCGGCGACGCGAACGACAGCGCGAGGTAGCCCTTCTTCGGCGCCGTGACCACCGCGGTCTGCGCCGCGCCGCCGATCGTGACGGTCGCCCGGGAGATGTCGATCTCCTCACCGTTGAGCCAGATCACGGACGTCGGTGTATCGACGACGATCGCGCTCGTGATCGATCCGGTGAAGTCCTCGCTCGCCGGATCGATCGTCAGATCGACGACGTTCGAGGTCGGCCGCACGGTCGTTGGCAAGCGCAGCGAGGGCGGCGTGGGCACGACGGGCTCCGGGCGCGTCGCCGGCGCATCGCCGGGCGGTGGAGCGACGGCGACCGGTGCGGGGCGGGCGGCCGGCGACGAGCACGAGACCACGAGGAGGGCGATCGCGATGCGATGCAACATGCGCGGACCATAGCCGCTGCGCGAGCTCAGCGGGCGTAGATGACGCCGGCGTACAGCGACGCGCGGCGGAACGAAGACTCCATGGTTCCCCCTAGATCGCGCCAGATCGCCCCGCGCGTCTCGATCGACCAGCTCGCTGACATCGCCTTGCCGAGTCGGAGCTGGAGCGAGCTGCGGTTCTCGTCCTCGAGGCTGGTGAACTCCGATCGCTGAAGGTCCTTCTTCACCACGAGGCCGTCGACGAACTGATCGATCTGCACGATCGCGAGCGCGGTCGCGTACAGGCCCCACCGCAGGCTGCGTGTCCCCGAGATCGTGGTGCGATGGCGGATCAGCGACTGACCGAAGCTGTTCGAGTCGATCACGGTGAGCTGGTAGCCGATCGTGGCGACCACGCGGCCCGTGTACGTCACCTCGACGCCGATCCGCTGCGAGCGATCGCGTCGGGTGCGCGATGTCCCCGCGGAGCAGCTATCGCTCGGCGCGGCATCGGGTGGGCACGCGTTGGCCAGCGCGGTCGAGTTGTACGCGCGCGATTCAAACCCCGCGATCGCCGCGAGCTCGAGGCTCCGCGTCCCGCCGGAGGTGGCCCACAGGTTGAGGTCGAGCCGCGCGCTCACCGACGGGCCGCTCCAGTCGAAGTCGTGGTTCTCCTTGTACGCGAAGTCGCGCCAGCCGACGCCCACGGTCAGGTGACGGTCCTCGCCGCCATCGAGCACCATCAGCGAATCCACCGCGAGGTTCGTGAACGTGCGCGCGCCGACCTCGTTCGTGATCGGCACCGCGTTGACGCCGGCGAGCCCGACGCCGACCGAGACGGGACGATCCTGGACGGGGTGCATGTAGCGCAGCTCGCCGGTCATCAGCACCACGTTCTCGCTGCTCGCCTCGTCCGATGCGACCGCACGCGCGAGCGCCGAGACCAGGAGGGAGTACGTTCCGCCGACGAGCCGATCGCGGCGATCGACCTTCGCGCCGATGCGCGCGACGCCGGCCGCGACGCGATGCGTGTCGAGCCCGGGTCCGGTCTCGACGCGCTGAACGTTCGTGTCCTCCTCGGCGCCGGCCTCGAAGTTGAGGTTCCACGGCGCCGCCGATGCGAGCCCGTGCCCGAGCCCGAGCACGAGGCAGGTCGCGGTCACACCTGCGCGACGCATGGTCGCAGGGTATCCCATCTGCTCTCGTGGTACGCAGCCCCCATGCGCCGCGCCCTCGTGATCGCCGTCCTCGGCCTCGTCGCCGCCTGCAAGGGCGATCACGAGAAGTGCGAGAAGGCGTGCCGGAACTACGGGACGCTCCTCTACTGGGACATCGCCGATCAGGCGATCCAGGCCGCGCCCGCGGCGGAGCGCGATGTCATGCGCAAGCGCAAGCTCGGCGAGTTCTCTTCCATCCTCGAGAACGGCGTCGACACGTGCATCAACCAGTGCACGTCGGCGAACAACACCACGCAGACCGATTGCATGTCGAACTCGAAGACGGCGGCCGAAGCGAAGAAGTGCGTGAACTGATCCGCTAGCGGTGGTCGCGGACGAACCGTCCGCCGCCGTAGTCCTTCTTGTCGTCGTCGTCCTTCTTGCTGTCCTTGGTGTCGTCGGAGCGATGGTCGCGGACCTTCGCGTCGTCCGACGAGCTCGACTTCCAGGACGACGACGACAGCGTGCGGTGATCGCGCACGTTCGCGTCGGGCGACGAGCTCGACGTCCACGCCGACGTGTTGCGGTGCGTGCGGTGGTCGCGCAGCTTCGGACCGTCGCCGATCGGCAGGTTCGCGAGGCCGTCGTCGTACGACATCGACTCGCTCTCGACATCGCCTCCGAACGCGACCGACGGCCCCATCGCGGTGAACACGTCGGGCTCGCTCCAGTAGCCAGCGCGCCACTCCCACCGACCGTTGGCCCACGCCCACGTGCCGGCGATCCACTCGGCGCCATCGAACGGTGCGACGCCGCGCGCCTCCGCGATCTGCACGGGCCTCGGCGGGCGCGCGACCGCACCCTGCTGGACGAGGTAGTACGAGAGCTGTGCGCGCGTGCGCAGCGCGATGTCGAGCCGGGCCTGCAGCCCGTCGCCGGTGGGCTCGGTGTGATATCGGCCAGCGCACGCCGACATCAGAGCCATCGCGAGCACGAGGGGAAGCCGCATCTCCCTTCGGCATGGAGCAAGCAGGGAGCCAGGGACATGACCGAGTCGGAACGACCAGGCAACGGGCACTTGCGAGCGCTGCAGGAGGGGAAGCAGGTGATCGCCGCCGCCGTGCGTGAACAGCGCACCACGCGGCGTGGTGCTGGCGTCACGCATTGGTGGATCGCTCTGATCCTGGCCGGGTGCGGCGGCGGATCCCGGACCGACACCTATGCCAAGGGGACGAACGCGCTCGAGGAATGTTGCGAGAGCGTCCAAGGCGCGGGGCGCGACCAGTGTCTGGCCGAGGTCCCGCACGTCGAGGACGAGGGCGCCGCGGGCACGGCCACGAACCAGCAGACCTACGCCTGCATCGTCGACCACTTCATGTGCGATCCGGCCACCGGTCGTGCCACCCAACCGAGTGCGCAAGCTCAGTACGACTGCATCGAGGATCTCCAGTAGACTGGACGGGTGACGCAGGGTCCCGAGCGCATCGACCAGCTGGCCGCTCGGGTGCGCTGGCTCGATCGCTACCGCCGCGTGGTCGCGATCGGGATCGCGATGGTCCTTTCGCCGGCCCTGCTCTCGGCTCTGACGGACGAGTGGCCGCGGTTCTTCCGCGGCGCGCTGTTCATCACCGGCGGCGCGGTCCTGTGGTGGATCGTGGAGACGGTGCTCGCGGCTGCGACGGCGCTGTTCGAGACCGAGGCGGAGCAGCTCGCGCGCGATCGCGGCCTGCCCAGAGCCATCGTCCGGAAATAGAAACGGCGCCCACGTGGGCGCCGCATCGAGAGCGAGCAGGTGGGTGGACTAGAAGTCCATA
>JBBRED010000146.1:0-19267 GCA_038203335.1 Haliangiales bacterium
CGACATCTTCGTCACCGCGACCGGCTGCATGGACGTCCTCCGTGGCGAGCACATGCTCGTCATGAAGGACGAGGCGATCCTCTCCAACATCGGTCACTTCGACAGCGAGATCCAGGTCTCGTGGCTCGAGGGCAACAAGGAGATCAAGGAGGAGAACATCAAGCCGCAGGTCGACCAGTTCATCTTCCCGACCGGCAAGCGCATCACGCTGCTCGCGCGCGGTCGCCTGGTGAACCTCGGCTGCGCGACCGGCCACCCGTCGTTCGTGATGTCGAACTCCTTCACCAACCAGGTGATGGCGCAGATGGCGCTGTGGGCGAACGCGACCAAGGGCAAGGACGACATGACCGGCATGAAGTTCGATGCCGGCAAGGTCTACGTCCTGCCCAAGAAGCTCGACGAGAAGGTCGCCCGCCTCCACCTCGAGAAGGTCGGCGTCAAGCTGACCACGCTCTCCAAGGTCCAGGCCGAGTACCTCGGCGTCCCCGTCGATGGTCCGTTCAAGCCCGACCACTACCGCTACTAGTCAGATGCAGATCGGCTCGACCTGACACGTCATCGACGTGGAGGTCGGGCCGTCGCAGTAGTGGCTCTCGCACTGGCTCCTCGTCGTGCAGCTCGCGCCATCGGCCTGCGGAGCCTTGCAGACCTTCGACGTGGGGTCGCAGAAGTTGTCGACGTCGGCGCACCGCGTGTTGACTGCACAGCTCTCGCCGACGTGCGGCCCGACGGCGCAGTGATTCGTCGCGTCGCAGACGTAGTAGAACGAACAGTCCATGCGCGTGGTGCACGCGTCGCCCGGGAGGCCGACCTTCGCGCACACCTTGGCCGCCGTGCAGTACGTGCCGGCATCGCGGCACTGGTTATCGGGGCACGCCTGGCCGAGCGTCGGCAGCGGCTGACACGTGCGCGGCGTGCCGGCGCAACCGAGGTTGTACGCGCACTCGCTCAGTTGCTGGCACGCGGTGCCCGCGGCCTTGAGCGCGGCGCACGCATGCGCGGCCTGATCGCAATACACGCCTTCTCGGCAGCCATCGTTGGTCGCGCACGCCTCCCCGATCTCGCCGGGGCCCGGCGATCCAGCGGCGCACGTGCCCTGGCAGCATTGATCCGGGCAGGTCGGCACGTCGCAGATCTCCGAGATGCACTCCGCGTCGATGGCGCACTGTCCACCGTCGGCGACGGTCCCCGTGACGGTGTCCGCACATGCATCGCCGCCGAACGCGCGCACGGTGCCGTCGGTACGGTCGCACGACATCGATCCGATCGCGTGATAGCAGCTGCTGAGGTTCGAGCCGCTGTACGTGACCTTGCCCGCGTCGATCGCGGCGCGCAGGCTCGGGTCGATGTTGTTGCTGATCCCGAGGTTCATCTCGAGACACGTCGCTTCATCCGGCACGTCACCGCACCGCGCGAGGTAGCGACAGTATTCGGAGCGGAAGAGATCGCTGGCCTCGTCGAGCGAGACCGAATCGCCACCATCATCACCGCATCCGAATATGCCTACGAGAACGAGCACACAAACTGCGCGCATGAAATCCCCCACCGCAACGGTCGCATCGCGGTGCGGTCCGGCGCAAACAACCTCACCGTGGCGTCACGTACGCGCGGTAACCGCTCTTCAGGCCTGCTCCGGCTTCGCGGCGCCGATGATCGACGCGACGAGACCCGTGACCGCCGCGAGGAACAGCAGCTTGCCGCCGATCGCGGTGCTCATGCCTTCGCCGCCGCCCATCAGGCCCTTGCGCACGCCCTCGGTGGCGAGGCAGAGCAACGCGCCAACCGCGCCCGCGATCGCGGCGCCGCGCGGCAGTCGCTTCATCGCGAGGCCCGCACCGCCCGCGCCGAGCAGCACGAGGAAGCCGGCGAGCGCGACGTACACCTGCTTCGGTCCGTTGAGGAGGCCGCTCGAGATGCTCGAGGGCATCGCGCGGAAGTCCCAGAACTTGAGCGACATCTCGCCGGCGGAGATGTACGGGAGCGCGAACACGGCCAGGAGCCCGATGAGGCCGGCGGCGGCGATGACGATCTTGATGGGTTTCATGTTGAGCACCCATCGAGCAACCGCCGCGCCACGCCAAGTTCGCGAGATGTCGCCGCGGATCGGGTCCACGGCCACCCGAAGTCCGGACCTACCGGGTCCGTATGGACGCGCGTCGCGGCGAGCTCGCGCCTCGGTGCGACCGCTCAGTCGCCGACGCTTCCGCTGCGGTTCGCCTTCTTCTCGGAGTGCTTGCGCTTGTCGGCCACACGCCGGCGCTTCGCACCCTTCGACACCTTGGTCGGCTTGCGCGGGCGCGGGCGATCGAGCGCGGTGCGGACGATCAGCGCGAGCTTGCTCTCGGCGTCGTCGCGGTTCTTGAGCTGATCGCGCGTGAGCGTGGAGGTCACGATCAGCGTGCCGTCGCTGGTCAGCTTCGAGCGCAGCTGCTGGAGCAACCACACGCGATCCTCGGCGTGCAGCACCTGCGAGGACTCGATGTTCCAGCGCAGGTCGACCTTGCTCGACACCTTGTTGACGTTCTGCCCGCCCGAGCCGCCCGAGCGCGCGAACGACATCACCAGCTCACCAGCCGGGATCGTCAGCCGAGGCGTGACGACGATGTCCTGCATGGCACGACCGACCTTCCTAGGTCTGGCCGCTGCCGCTGGACTTCTTCGAGCGCCGCTTCGTCGGACCCTTCTGCGCCTCGTCGTACACGCGCATCTCGGTCTCGGCGGTGGTCTGCACGGCCTCGAGGTACAGCGAGGTGAGGCCGAGGTGATCGTTGCGCAGCGACTCGTAATACCGCTGGCGATCGATCGAGTGAACGATCGCGATCGGATAGCCGCCCTCCTGGAGGAGGAGGTTCGAGGCGACGCGGATCGTGCGACCGGACTCCTTGGCCCACGGGAAGATCTGCATGAACTTCGAGTGAAGGGTCGCGACCTTCTCGATCACGTGGAGGTGCTTGGTCGCCGGATCATCGATCCACTCGCTCAGCTTGCGCATCGCGGGGAGGATTTTCTCGGGCGCCGCGATGTCGTGGTAGTAGAGCCGGTGGAGGGGGTTCTCCTTGCGGAACGGCAGCCCCTTCGCCTTCTCTTCGGGCGCGAGAATCGAATAGATCTCGCGGACCGTATCGAGCTTGAACGGCTTCTTCTTGGCGTTCGCGGCCTGCTCGGCGGCGAAGTTGCAGCTGTCATCGAACCGTCGGATCTCTTCGTACGAAGGGATCAGCGATGGATCACTGATGATGCTCGGATCGACCGCGGCCTTGATCTCGCTGTACGAGAGCACTTCGCCTTCGAGTGCTGCATCGTGGTGGATCAACGAGATGCGGAGCCGGTTGTTGAACTCCGTGCGCGCGACAGGATTCGCCGTGACCACGCGGGCGCGCCACGCGGTAACGATCCGCTCGACTTCGGAGAAGCGAGCGTCGATGTCTTCGGTTTCTTTGTACCTAAGCACCTGTTATCCTGCCGGGTTTGGAACCGATGGAGTCTACGAGACACCATCCGGATCGTCAAGCAAACGTGGGCAATTGCCTTACACGCAATTGCACATGGTTTCACCGAGATCGCAAGATTTCTGCAGCGTTGCGCTGCGTCGTGGTAACGAAACCATGTGTCCGGGTTCGACCATGCTTCGGTCCTCACCGCAGAGGTCATCGAGCATCTAGGTCATCGTGATCATGGGGTTTATGTCGACGGAACGCTGGGTGGAGCAGGCCATTCGGCCGCCCTTCTCGAGCGTCTTACGACCGCTACATTGATCGGGATCGACCGCGACCCCGCCGCGCTGGCCGCCGCCGGTGAGCGGCTGGCACCGTTCGGCGACCGCGCGCGGCTCGTTCACGGCGAATACGCTGACATTCCAACGATCTTGGCCGATCTGAAGATTGCTCAGGTCGACGGCATCCTGCTCGACCTCGGCGTCTCCTCGCCCCAGCTCGATCACGCCGACCGCGGGTTCTCGTTCATGAAGGAGGGTCCGCTCGACATGCGGATGGACCCGACCCGAGGCCGGACCGCGCTCGAGCTGATCGAGGCGCTCGATCCCGAGTCACTCGCGAACGTGATCTTCGATCTCGGTGAAGAGCGACACTCCAAGAAGATCGCACGCCTGATCAAGGAGGCGCTGGCCGCGAACGCGATCTCCACGACCACCGACCTCGCCACGGTGGTCGCATCGGGGATCCCGATCGTGGAGCAGCGCAAGTCCAAGATCCATCCGGCGACGCGCACGTTCCAGGCGCTGCGCATCGCGGTCAACGGCGAGCTCGAGCAGCTCGAGCGCCTGCTCACCGCGTTCCCGGATCTGCTCACGGTGGGCGGGCGCTGCTCGATCATCAGCTTCCATTCGCTCGAGGACCGGCTGGTCAAGCAGCGGTTTCGCGACCTCGCGTGGACCAGCTCGCTGCCACGCCACCTCGCCGACGCCGATGGCGAGCGCTCCGACGCCGTGTGCGATCTCATCACCCGCAAGGCCGTGGTCGCCGGCGACGAGGAGATCGCTCGCAACGCCCGCGCCCGCTCCGCTCGCCTGCGTGTCTGCGAGCGCACCGCCGCCCCGAACGTGCCCGCGACGCGGGTACCGCCGATCAGCCAAGATCGGCGCCACCGCTAGCGTGACGCCGACGGATACCGCGGTGGCTCGGGCCGCTGCGGCCAGGTGCGGCCGAGCACGATCGCCACGATGCCCGCGACCACGAGCGGCGCGGCGATCTTCGCGGCGTCGCCGATGCCATCGCGCGGGCTCTGCCCCACGTAGGTCGCCGTGAACACGGCACCGCCCTCGATCACCACGCCGTAGCCGAGCGTTCGCACGATCTGCGCCCGCGATGGCGTGCATGCCACGAGCGCGAGCGGGATCAGCCAGCGGACCATGGCGCAGTATCGCTCACGCGTCGCGACGATCGACGAACACCGCGCCGCAGAACGCGACGATCGCGCCGATCGCCATCATCGCCAGCGCCGGCCACAGCATGGTGTGCATGTTGCGGAGCTTCGGCGCGGAGTCGTGCAGGTAGATCACCGAGCCGCCGGCCATGAACAGGCCGCCGAGCATGGTGACCACCGAGGGCCGAAAGCCGTGAGCGACTCGGTGCATGTCTCTACCGTGCGGTCGACGGGCGTGAGATCGCAGGGCGCGCGCCGTGAACAGGGCGTGAACGGCCGGCAACCGCTGGCAATCACGGAGCTTCGACGGCGGGTGGCGGCTCGACGGGAGCCTCGAGGCACGTGAGGATCGCGGGGTCTCTCATGAACACGAAGTCGTGGATCTCGCGGCTGTAGAGGTTCACGCGCTTCTCGAGCCGGCGCACCCGCGGGCATCGGCCCTCGCGCGCGGCACCACCGGCGCGCTCGGTCAGGATCTTCGCCCACCGCTGGAACTTCTGCGCCTCGCTCTCCGGCTTCGGACCTCGCATCGGATCGGTCAGATCACCGACGGCGAACAGCGTGATCCCGACTGCCGACACGACCGACCCGACCCCCATGACCTCGGGCAGGTGATCGCCCGAGTACTTGCTCGTCAGCACACCGAGCACGAGGGTGGCCACACCCGAGAGCGACATCACCTCGCCGGCGAGTCGGGCCTTCGGTGCCTGCGCGTGCGTGCAGCTCGCGAGCGCGAGCGTGAGGGCGAGTCCACGCATGGGTGAAGCATGGATCGAATTGGCCCTCGAAAGCAGAGGTGAAAAAATTGCGTCCGATGGGGTGCACGCGTGTAGTGAGACGACGCGCATGGGGCCCGTTTCGATGTATCGGATGTTCCGGCGGCCCGACGGAGAGGCGCCTTCGGTCCGCATCGTCATCGTGGCGATGGTGATGCTCGCCCTGCTGGTCACCGCCGTCGGCGTGATCCGGGTGACCCGTCAGCACGAGGTGCTGCGCCTTGGACTCGACCTGTCCAAGCAGTCGGAGGATGTGCGCAAGTTGCGCGAGACCCGCAGAAACCTCGAGCTCGAGCTCGCCACGCTGAGCGCGCCGGATCGGATCCGCCGGCTCGCCACGCAGCTCGGGATGACCACGGTCGCGCCCGACAAGATCCGGATCATCGTGACCGCACCGCGGTCGCCGATCGCCCAGCAGGCGCCGGCCCCCGGCTCGTACGCGCGACGCGCGGAGGTCACGCAGCGATGAAGTCCACGATCAAGCCGATGACGCCCGGCGTGCCGCACTCGGCGCGCGTGCGTGCCTACCTTGCAGGTGCCGTGATCACCGCCGGCCTGTGCGGCGTGGCGTGGCGCGCGTACGCGCTGCAGGTCAACGAGGCCGATCACTACCGCGAGCTCGCCGAGCGCCAGCACGCGATGAACGTGGACATCCCGGCGCCGCGCGGCGACGTGATCGATGCGGTCGGCCGGCCGCTCGCGGTCAGCGCCGATGCCGATTCGATCTGGGCGAACCCGCGCGAGATCCGCGACGTCACCGATACCGCCGACAAGCTCGCGAAGCTGATCGGCAGCGATCCCGGCGCGCTCGAGGCAAAGCTCGGCGGCGACCGGAAGTTCGTGTGGATCCAGCGCCAGGTCTCGCGCGAGGTCGCGACCGCGGTGCGCGCGGCGAAGCTGCCGGGGATCGAGGTCGCGAAGGAGCCGCGCCGCTGGTACCCCGGCAAGACGATCGCCGGCCCGGTGATCGGCCGCGCGGATATCGATAGCCGGGGTCTCGAAGGTATCGAGCTCTCGATGAACGACGTGCTGATCGGTTCCCACGGCGAAGGCCAGGCGGTGCGCGACGCGCGCGGCCGCAAGATGTTCGCGGACGGTCTCGCGCAGCCCGAGCCCGGCGCCACCGTGCAGCTCTCGCTCGATCGCAGCATCCAGGCGATCGCGGATCAGGCGCTCGCCGACTCGGTGATCACGAACAAGGCGAAGAACGGCGTCGGCGTGGTGCTCGAGGTCGCGACCGGGCGCGTGATCGCGATGTCGAGCTATCCGACCTACGATCCGAACTCGAACGAGGCGCACGGCGCGGCGCGCAATCGCCCCGTCACCGACACCTACGAGTCGGGGTCGGTGATGAAGATCTTCTCCATCGCGGCCGCGATCGACGAGGGGACGGTCAGCTCGTCGACGGAGTTCGACGTGCAGGGCCTCGTGATCGGCCCGAAGGCGATCACCGACGTTCACGCTTACAAGTATCTGAGCGTCAGCGACATCCTCAAGCACTCGTCGAACATCGGCGCGGCGAAGATCGCGATGCGACTCGGCCGCGAGAAGCTGTACGCCGCGCTCAAGTCGTACGGCTTCGGCGGCCGCACCGGAATCGAGCTTCCCGGCGAGCAGATGGGTCGGCTGCGCAACGGCGCCGACTGGCGCGATATCGAGCTGGCGACGATCGCGTTCGGCATGGGCCTCACGGTCACGCCGCTGCAGATCGCCGCGGGCCTCGCCGCGATCGGCAACAACGGCGTCTACCACGCGCCACGGATCATCGACCGCATCACGGATCCCGACGGCACGGTGCTGTACCGACCGATGGGCGAGACCAGGCAGATGGTGAAGCCGCAGACCGCGGCCGCGATGCGCAAGATGCTCGCGACCGTGTTCGAGCGCGGCAAGGACGGCGGCACCGCGAAGGACATCGTCGTCCCCGGCTTCATCTGCGGTGGGAAGACCGGCACCGCGCACAAGTACGATCACGAGACGAAGCGGTACGCCGCCGATCGCCACCTCGGCTCGTTCGCAGGCCTCGCTCCGATCGACAATCCGCGCCTCGCGATCGTGGTGATGATCGACGAGCCCACCGGCGGTGATTACTTCGGTGGCCTGGTCGCCGGACCGGTGTTCGCGAAGATCGCGAGCGAGTCGCTGCGCTACCTCGGCGTCCCCGGGAACGCGCTCGTGTGTCCCGCGAACCCGCCGGGCCACAACGCGCTCCTCGATACCTCCGTGAGGTCCTGCATCCCGGCCACGCCCGCGCCGAAGTCGTCCCCGGCCGCGAAGCCCGCGGTGGCCGACCTGGCGCCGACCGTCGATGCGGCCGCCCCCGCGCCGTCCCCGGTAGAGAACGGAATCGTGATCCCCGACTTCCGCGGCCTCGGCGTGGCGCGCGCCCTCGATCTCGCGCGCGAGTCACACCTCCCGGTCGACGTGATCGGATCGGGACGCGTCGTGAACCAGGATCCGGTTCCCGGATCGGTGGCCGCTCCGGTCCGGATCTCGCTGACGTTCTCCGACGGACCCGCGACTCCCTGACGCCTTGCCTCCCTGCACGAAATCGGGGAGGCTGCGCGTTCGATCGGTATGACGCTCCACGACCTCATCCACGGCCTGCCTGGCGCGCGCACCGTCGGTGACGCGGCGGTCGAGGTGGGCAAGGTCACGAGCGATTCGCGCGAGGTCGGACCGGGTGACGTGTTCGTCGCCGTCAAGGGAATGCGCAGCGATGGCCACGCGTTCATCTCCACTGCGATCGAGAAGGGCGCCGCCGCCGTGGTGGTCGAGCACGAGCAGCCCGGCCTCGCGATCCCGCAGGTCATCGTGTCGTCCGCCGCCGCCGCGCTCGGCGTGCTCACCGCGAAGGAGCTCGGCGATCCGGCGAAGGCGATGACGCTGATCGCGATCACGGGCACGAACGGCAAGACCACGACCACGTATCTCATCGAGAGCATCCTCGTCGCCGCGGGGCACACCGTCGGCGTGATCGGCACGGTCACCTATCGCTGGGGCACCACCTCGTTCGATGCGCCGTACACCACGCCCACCCCGCGCGTGCTGCACGAGACGTTCGGGAAGATGCGCGCCGAGGGCGTCACGCACGTCGTGATGGAGGCATCGTCGATCGCGATCTCCACCGACCGGCTCGCCGGGATCGACTTCGCGGTCGCCGCGTTCTCGAACCTCACGCAGGATCATCTCGACGTGCACGGCTCGATGGAGGCGTATCGCGATGCGAAGCGCCTCCTGTTCAGCCGCCACCTCCACGGCGGTACGGCCGTGGTCAACGTCGATGATCCCGAGGGCCTCGGCATGGCCGCCGGTGCGCCGGGCCGCGTGATCCGGGTCAGCGCCGACGGCAACCCCGCGGATCTTCGCGTCGTCAGCCAGGAGTCCACGGTGCGCGGCATCCGCGCCACGTTCGCCACGCCGCGCGGCGAGATCGCGCTCGAGGCGAAGCCGCTGATCGGCCGCTACAACGTCGATAACCTCGCGCTCGCCGTCGGGATCTGCGAGGCGCTCGGCGTCGCGCACGAGGCGATCGTGGCCGGCATCGCGAAGCTCCCCGGCGTGCCCGGCCGCGTCGAGCGCGTCGCGAACAAGGCGGACCTCGACATCTTCGTCGACTACGCGCACACGCCCGATGCCCTGCGCAACGTGCTCCAGGCGCTGCGCCCGCTGACCAGGCGCCGGCTGATCTGCGTGTTCGGGTGTGGCGGTGATCGCGATCCCACGAAGCGGCCGAAGATGGGTGCCGCGGTCGCCGAGCTCGCAGATCTCGCGGTGGTGACCAGCGATAACCCGCGCACCGAGAACGCGCGCGTGATCATCGACCAGATCCTTCCCGGTGTACCGAGGCCGTTCCTCGTCGAGACCGATCGCGCGATCGCGATCCGCGCTGCGATCGCCGAGGCCGTGCCCGGCGACGTGGTGTGCATCGCCGGCAAGGGCCACGAGGACTACCAGATCGTCGGCACCACGAAGCACCACTTCGACGACCGCGAGCAGGCGCACGAGGCGTGCGAGCTGCGCGAGACGCGGCTGCTTGCTGGGCTCGCGCGCGATGCGAGCGGCGAGATCGCCGTGCCGGGTGGCAAGCGCGCCGGCACCGAGCCCGGCGTAGCGCCGAGCCCGTCGCCGATCACGATCGGTCGCGTGGTGATCGATTCGCGCAAGGCGCTGCCCGGCGCGCTGTACGTCGCGATCAAGGGCGAGCAGCACGATGGTCACGCGTTCTGCGCGCAGGCGGTCGAGACCGGCGCGGTGGCGGTGATGGTCGAGCGCGTCGTCGAGATCGGCGTGCCGCAGATCGTGGTTCCGGATACGCGGATCGCGATCGGCAAGCTCGCGCGCGCGCACCGCCGTGCGTGGGCATCCGAGGGTCGGAAGATCGTCGCGATCACCGGCTCCGCGGGCAAGACCACCACGAAGGAGCTGACGCGCGCCGCGCTCGCCGCGTCGGGTCCCACCGTTGCCGCGGAGGGCTCGCTCAACAACGAGACCGGTGTGCCACAGACGCTGCTCGCGCTCCGCCTGTTTCACATGTACGGCGTGATCGAGATGGGCATGCGCGGCGCCGGGCAGATCGAGTACCTCACGAAGATCGCCGAGCCCGACGTCGCGGTGGTGGTCAACGCCGGCACCGCGCACATCGAGCTGCTCGGGTCGACCGATGCGATCGCCGCCGCGAAGGCGGAGATCTGGCTCGGCCTGCGCGAGGGCGGCACGGTCGTGCTGCCCGTCGACGACGAGCGCCTCGAGCGCCTCGCGCGCGCGCACCGCCCGCACGCGCGCCACGTCACGTTCGGCGAGGGCGAGGCCGATGTGCGCCTCGTCAGCTACGAACCGCTCGACGCCGGCGGCAAGCTCGTCCTCGACATCTTCGGTGCGCGCCACGATCTCGAGCTCGCGCTGGTCGGTCGCCACGCCGCGATCGATGCGTGCGCCGCGATCGCCGCCGCGCACGCCGCCGGTGCTTCGATCGCGGAGGCGCTCGATGGCCTCATCCGCGCCCGTCCGCCGGCGATGCGCGGCGAGGTGGTGGAGCTCGCCGGGCGCAAGATCATCGTCGATTGCTACAACGCGAACCCGGCGTCGATGGCGGCCGCGATGCGCGCCCTGGCCGAACGCGCTCACGGTCACACCGCGATCGCGGTGGTCGGCGACATGCTCGAGCTCGGCACGCATGCGCCCGCCGCGCACGCGGAGATCGGCGCACTCGCGCAGCAGCTGTCGATTGGCGTGATCGCGCTCGGCGAGCAGGCACCCACGGTGGTCAAGGCCGCCGGTGCGAACGCGGAGCAGGTCGCAGATCCCGCGGCCGCCGCGGCGAAGGCGCTCGCACGCACCGCGCCGGGTGACTGGCTGCTCCTGAAGGCGTCGCGCGGCATGCGGCTCGAACGCGTCCTCGATGCCCTCCGGGAGGCTACCCGCTAAGTGCTGTTTCACCTGCTGTTCGGAGTTCTCGGCGACAAGGTCGGCTGGCTGCGCGTGTTCCGGTATCCGTCGACGCGCATCCTCGCGGCGGCGATCACCGCACTGCTGCTCTCGTTCGTGATCGGCCCGTGGTTCATCGATAGGCTCAAGTCGCGCCAGATCGGCGAGACCATCCGCGCCGACGGGCCGCAGACCCACAAGAAGAAGGCCGGCACGCCCACGATGGGCGGCTCGCTGATCCTGTTCTGCCTCGCGATGTCGGCACTGTTGTGGTGCGACCTCCGCAACCAGTTCGTGTGGCTCGCGCTCACCGTGACCATCGCGTTCGGTGCGATCGGCTTTGCCGACGACTACGAGAAGGTCGCGAAGAAGAACAAGAAGGGCATCAGCGGCAAGCTGCGCCTGTTCCTCGAGTTCGCGATCGCCGGCGGCGCGATGGCGTGGCTGTTCTACTCGAACGTGATGCCCGAGGAGATCCGTCTCCGCCTGCAGCTCCCGTTCACGAACTTCTACACGTCCGATCTCTCGATGCCGGCGTGGATGTACGTCACGTTCGGCGCGTTCGTCGTGGTCGGAACGGCGAATGCCGTCAACCTCACCGACGGTCTCGACGGCCTCGCGATCGGTCCGTCGATCATGAACGCGGGCACGTTCATGGTGTTCGCATACATCGCGGGCGTCAGCACCACGCTCGTCGTGCACGGCGGCGCCGAGGTCACGATCGCCGAGTACCTCCACGTCGCGCGCATCCCCGGCATCGAGGAGCTCGCCGTGTTCGCGGCCGCGCTGTTCGGCGCCGGCATCGGCTTCCTCTGGTACAACACGTACCCCGCGCAGGTGTTCATGGGCGATGTCGGATCGCTCGGGATCGGCGGCGCCATCGGCATGCTCGCCGTGCTGACGAAGAACGAGTTCGTGCTGCTCGTCGTCGGCGGTCTGTTCGTGATGGAAGCCCTGTCGGTGATCATCCAGACCAGCGTGTTCAAGGCGACGAAGAAGCTGAATCCCGCGACCGGAAAGATGGAGGGCAAGCGCATGTTCCGCATGGCGCCGATCCATCACCACTACGAGATGAAGGGCTGGGACGAGCCGAAGATCATCGTCCGGTTCTGGCTGATCTCCGCGCTGCTCGCGCTCGTGGCGCTCGGCACGCTCAAGATGCGCTGATGATGGACCTCGACGGAAAGACCGTGATCGTCGTCGGCCTCGCGCAGACCGGCATCGCCGTGGCGAAGTTCTGCGCGAAGCGCGGCGCGCGCGTGGTCATCACCGATGGCAAGCCGGCCGACAAGCTCGCCGAGCAGATCCAGCAGCTCGAGGGCGTGCCCGTGCGGTTCTCGCTCGGCGGCCATGACCTCACCACGTACCTCGCGGCCGAGCTGATCGTGATGTCGCCCGGCGTGCCGTCGCTTCCCGAGACGCGCGCCGCGGCCGCCGCCGGCATCCCGGTGATCGCGGAGATCGAGCTCGCGTATCGCTTCTTGCACCCCGAGGCGCAGGTGCTCGCGATCACCGGCACCAACGGCAAGTCCACCACCACCGCGCTGACCGGCAAGCTGTGCGAGGCCTCGGGCCGCCCCACGTTCTGCGGCGGCAACCTCGGCAACATGCCAATGATCGACGCGGTCGATCATCCGGCGAACGTGGCCGGCGGCCTGGTCGTCGTCGAGGTCGCGGCGTTCATGCTCGAGAACTGCAGCACGTTCCGCGGCAAGACCGGCGTGCTCACGAACATCACCGAGGATCATCTCGATCGCTTCGGCACGATGGAGCGCTACGCCGAGATGAAGGGCCGGATCTGGGACTTCCAGCGCTGGAACGATCTCGCGATCGGCAACGCCGCCGATCCGTGGGTGATGAAGGAGGCCGAGACCATCCCCTCCCAGCTCTACACGTTCGACTCGCGACCCGGTGCCACGGCCGATCGCGGCGCCGTGATCTCCGAGAATCGCCAGGACATCGTGCTGCGCATGCCCTCGGGCAAGGAGCACTACCCGGTCAGCGATCTGGTGATCGTCGGCAATCACAACCTCGAGAACGCGATGTGCGCGTACCTCGCGGCGCGCGGCGTGGGCCTGCACGTCGATGCGATCCGCGCCGGCGCGCGCGCGTATCGTCCGCTCCCTCACCGCATGGAGCTCGTCGGCGATCGCGACAACGTCTACTACTACGACGACAGCAAGGGCACGAACGTCGCGTCGGTCGCCGCCAGCGTGCGCGGCTTCCCGCGGCCGCTCGTGCTGATCGCCGGCGGCGTCGACAAGGGCGGCTCGTACGAACCGATGCTCGAGGCGCTCGATGGCGTGTGCAAGGGCATCGTGCTGATCGGCAAGGCCGCCCCGCTGATCCGCGCCGCCGCCTCGGCGCACGGCGCGGATTATCCCGTGCTCGACGCGACCGACATGCACGAGGCCGTCGCCACCGCGACCTCGCTGTGCATCTTTGGCGATGCGGTGGTGCTGTCGCCTGCGTGCGCGAGCTACGACATGTTCCAGAACTTCGGCCACCGCGGCCGCGTGTTTCGCGAGGCCGTGTCGGCGGTCGGCGCGAAGCGACTCGACGTCTGACGTCGCTTCCATGGGCGCGGCGTTGCACCCTGATCGCCCGGAATCTGGCAAGATCGCGACGTGCCGCGCGATCCGTCGACATCGCCCCCTCGGTCACCGCTTCGCGTCGCGCTGATGACGTTCGGCGCGGTGGTCCTCATCGGCACCATCATCTCGTTCGGGATCCTCGGCATCAACGGCCGCCTCGCTAACGAGCCGTACGCACGCGGGCAGAAGATCGGCCAGGGCATCGGCGTGCTCGGCGCGATCTGCGCGGTCGTCGCGTACGTCACCCAGCAGAAGCGGCTCGCGAAGAAGTGACGCCCCACGGCGACACCACGCTTCGTGTCGATCGGGGACCTACCTTGTCGAGAGCGACACGCTGACCTGGTGGCGTGTCGAGTGACTACTCGGTCATCTGCGTATCGACCTGCTGCGTCTGCGTCACGCCCGCCTCGGCGGCCGCCTCGGTCTCGCCGGCCTGCTGCGTGGCTTCGCCGGTCTGGACCGCGGTGCCGCGCTCGTCGACCTTCTTCGGCTCGGCGATCTGCGACGCATCGGCGTCGACGGCGAATGCCCGGTCGTCGCGGGGCTTCTCGGTCGCCTTCTGTTCGATCCGGCGAACGTCGGCCGTGAAGCCGGCTCCGCGAAGCTGCTCCGCCTCCCGGAGGATCGCCGCGCGGTCCCGAGGATGGTCGGCGAGGATCCGCGCGACGGTATCGGCACCGCCGTTGTCGCGCGTGAGGGCCGTGCGCGCGGCGAGCGCACCTTCCGGCTCGACGGAGCCGTACGCGAGCTCCGAAACACTCTTCGTGCCGGCCTTCGCGCCAGGCTTCGCCGGTCCGTCGGTCACCGGCGGCTTGTCGCCGGCATCCGAATACAGCGTGGAGCCCGGGCTCTCGGTCGGGCCCTGAACCTCCGGTGGGGCCACGTCGAACCGGGCCTCCATGTTCTGGCGCTTCGGTGCGTCCTTCGCAGTGGGATCGGCCACACATCAGCCTACCAGCCCGATGCCGAAAACTGGCGCATGAACGGGCACCTGACGAGGATGACCGGATGCCAGCGCCCCGCCGCATCGCTCACCCGCCGCCCAACAAGGTGGCGGCGTGGCTGGGCGGAGCAATCGCGAAGCTGCGCGCGCGCCGCGCGGCTGCCGAGCCGGTGGTGGATCCCACGCTGCCCGCCGCCGCACAGCTGATCGCGGTGCAGCACCCGAGCGCGACCTTGCCCGAGCGCCCGTACGATCTGTGGCTGCTCGCGGCGGTGCTCGGTCTGCTCGGAGTCGGCACCATCGAGATCTATGCGGCGACCGCCGCCGATGGTCTGACCCAGCACTCCGACGCGATGTACTTCCTCGAGCGGCAGATGATGTTCGTCTCGATCGGCGGGGTCGCGATGTGGGTCGGCGCGCGCATCGACTATCGCCGCCTCCGCCAGTGGACGTATCCGCTGCTGCTGCTCTCGATCGGCTTGCTCGCCGCGGTGCTGCTCGCACCGTCGCGCAACGGCGCCTCGCGCTGGCTGCCGATGGGACCGTTGACGTTCCAGCCCGTCGAGATCGCGAAGCTCGGCCTCATCACGTATCTCGCGTACTCGCTCGCCCGCAAAGCCGATCGCGTCAAGACGTTCACGGTGGGCTTCGTCCCGCACCTCGTCGTGTGCGGCATCATGATGGTGCTGCTGCTCAAGCAGCCGGACCTCGGCTCGTCGATCGTGATCGGCCTGACCACGCTCGGCATGCTGTTCATGGCCGGCACGCGGGTCTCGTACATCATGCTCGCGCTCCTCGGCGCCGCGCCCGTCGCGTATCACTTCGTCGTCGGTACGCCGTGGCGCCTGCAGCGCGTGCTCGCGTTCTTCAATCCCGAGGCGTACGCGAGCGGCCAGGCCTATCAGTTCCTCCAGGCGCGGCTCGCGATGGGCTCGGGCGGGCTGTTCGGCGCCGGTCTCGGCGATGGCCATCAGGCGCTCGGCTACATGCCGGAGGCGCACAACGACTTCATCCTCGCCCCGATCGGCGAAGAGCTCGGCTACGTCGGCGTGGCGATGGTGCTCCTGCTGTTCGGCATCCTCGTGTGGCGCGGGATCCGCGCGGCGCTCGGCGCCCGCGACGTGTTCGGCGGCTACCTCGCGTTCGGCATCACGATCATGTTCGGCGTCCAGGTGCTGTTCAACGTGGGCGTGGTGCTCGGCGTCGTCCCGAACAAGGGCATCACGCTGCCGCTCGTCAGCTACGGTGGCAGCTCGCTCGTGATCACGATGTTCCTCATCGGCCTGTTGCTCAACGTGGGGCGGCGTCCCGAGCGGCGCACGGCGGTGGCGGAACAATCGCGCGAGCTCGCGCGTCGTAAGCGGATGCGGGTTCGTGTCCTGACCACGGGCGGAAGCTCGGCATGCGCCTCCTGATCGCCGGGGGTGGCACGGGCGGCCATCTATTTCCCGGCGTCGCCGTGGCCGAGGAGCTGCGCGCGCGCGAGCCCGACGCGGCGATCACGTTCGTCGGCACGAAGCGCGGCATCGAGGCCCGCGTGCTACCGGATCTCGGCTGGACGCTCGAGACGATCGAGGTCTCGGGACTCAAGACCGTCGGCGCGCTCGGCGCGATCCGCGGCATGTTCCGCCTGCCAAAGGCGCTGTGGCAGGCGCGCAGGGTGGTCAAAGCGTTCAAGCCCGATGCGGTGATCGGCGTCGGCGGCTACGCTTCCGGCCCCGTCGTGCTGATGGCTCGGCTGCGAGGCATCCCGACGGCGATCTGCGAGCAGAACTCGATCCCGGGCCTGACCAACAAGATCCTCGGTCGCGTCGTGCGCGCGGTGTTCCTCTCGTTCCAGGAGAGCGCCCGCTTCTTCACGCCGAAGAAGGTCCAGCTCACCGGAAACCCGGTGCGCCGCGAGCTGGTCCAGAGGCTGCTCGCCGCCCCTCCGGCCGCCGGCGATCGGGTGCACATCCTGGTCTCCGGTGGATCGCTCGGCGCCGTCGCGGTCAACGAGCTCGCCGCGCAGGCCCTGATCGCGCTCTCGAAGACCACGGCGATCACGATCACGCACCAGACCGGCGAGAAGGATCTCGTCGCCACGACGAAGCGCTACGCCGACGCCGGGGTCACCGCCGAGTGCCGCGCGTTCATCAAGGACATGGCCACGGCGTACCTCGCCGCGGATCTCGTGATCGGCCGCGCCGGTGCGACCACCGTCGCCGAGCTCGCGATCGCCGGCAAGCCCGCGATCTTCATCCCGTACCCGTTCGCGGCCGACAACCACCAGGAGATCAACGCGCGCGAGATGGCCGACGCCGGCGCCGCGTTGATGTTCCGCCAGGCGGACCTGACCGCCGACAAGCTGCTCGCCGCGCTGACCCCGCTCGTCGCCGACGCCGACAAGCGCGCCGCGATGGGCGCGACGATGAAGTCGCTCGCGAAGCCGGGCGCCGCCGCCGCCGTGATCGACTGGTGCGCGGCGCAGCAGCGCTGAACCGCCTCGCCTGCCCCGACCAGCCGATGGTGGAGGGCCCCCGGCTCGGAGGCGTTTTGCCTCAGACCTCGGGGGTGCGCGGTACGTTGGATCTCCATGATCCGCTTCGCCTCGCTGTTCTCCGTGCTCGCGCTCGCGTCGTCTCCGGTCGATGCGAAGTGCGCGATGCGCCACCTGCGCCCGAAGGTCGTGACCACCGGCACGATCGTCGCGGGCGGCGGCTTCGTGGTTGCGACCGACCAGGTCCCCTACGACGTGACGGACGAGGGCGATGCGATGCAGCCGACCTGGAAGCTCGAGGCCGGCGGCGCGCAGTCCGCCCCGGCGATCGACACGCTCGCACCGGGCCTCGTGGTCTACCGCGTACCGATGGCCGGCGACGTCGCGCTGGTCGCCGGCAAGACCGTGCTCGGCAGGGTGACGGCGACCAAGAGCAACCCCGCCACGCTCGCCGCTCCGAAGGTGAAGGGCATCCGCCACGACAAGATGCTCGGCCGGCGCGCGAGCGCGTACACGAAGGTCACGCTCGACGCCGCTCCACCCGCCGGTGCGATCGCGATGGTGCTCACCGATGCGAAGGGTACAGCGCGCTCGTTCGGCCTCGTCGAAGGCCCGGGGACCGAGGTGACCGTCTACGAGCACTCGCGCTGCGGTGTGGTCCCGAACGACACCATCGAATCGAAGAGCGGCGACAAGGTGAAGGTGTTCTGGGTCGACCAGAGCGGCCGGGTATCGCCCGCCTCCAAGGTGCTGACCGTCGCCGGTAAGACCAACGACACCGGCGGCTAGGCCGCGAGAATCCATAGAACCTCGCACCCGCTCGAACGTACGATCCAGGGATGCGGCGCGCCCTCGTTCTCGCTCTGGTCGCGGTGGCCTCGCCCGCGCATGCCGAGATGATGTGCGAGCAGGGCCCGCTCCGGCAGCAGGGCTTCTTCAACCAGACCAAGGTGGCCGGCTCCGGTGGCGTCATCGTCGCGGGGAACACCCTGCCCGACTGGCGGTTCCGCGATCTCAACCGCGTCGTACGACCGCGCGTCACCACCGTCGCTCCCGGGCTCGCCATCTATCATCCGCCGCCACTCGCCGACGCCGACGTCACGCTCGAGGACACGAACCACGGCGCACGCGTTCGCAAGCAGCGCGTGCTGAAGGCGGATCCGCCCCTCGGTGCGCCGGCGGTCAAGAGCATCGCGTTCACCGAGAACGTCAAGGCGCGGCAGTCGTCCGCCATGGTGTACTTCACCGACGCCATACCGAAAGGTGCGCTGATCGCGGTGATCTCGCGCATCGACGGTGCAAAGCGCATCCCCCTGGCGTGGAGTCAGGTCCAGGTCGGCGCGACGTCGGTCAAGATCTGGCACACGCCGTTCGCCTGCGAACAGAGTGTCTCCTCGATGGTGCCGCCGAAACCGGGCGAGGCGATCGAGGTGCTGTGGGTCGATGACCTCGGCCGCGTCTCCGGACCGTCGAAGGCGCTCACCGTCGCGCGCGCGAAGACACCGAAGTGACCCGCGCGGCGCTCGTACTCGTCGCGATCCTCGCTGCACCCGCGCGTGCCGTCCCGCGCTGCGATATGGGGCCGATGTCGCCGCGCGTGGCGCACGGCCAGCGTCTCAAGATCGCGGGCTCCGGCGGCGTGATCGTCGCGAGCGGTGACGCGATGCCCGACTGGCGGTTCCGCATCGTCAACACGCTCCTTCGTCCCGTGGTCTCGCAGCTCGCGCCCGGCCTCGCGATCTATCACCCGCCGCGCCCGCTCGCCGGCGTCGACGTGGTGCTCGAGGACATCGCGCATCAGGTCGTCGAGCGCACGGAGCTCACGCTGGGCACGATCGATCCGGTGCCCGAGCCGCCGGTCGTCCGCTCGATCGTCGCGACCGGTGCGCTCGCGCAGGCCGCCGTGACGCTGTCGGTGGCGACGTTGCCGGGCACCGTGGTCGCCGCCGTGATCTCGCGTGTCGATGGCGCGAAGCTCACGCCGCTCGCGTGGTCGTTCGTGCAGGTCACGGATCCGGCCTCGCTCGTGGTCTGGCGTACGCCGCAGACGTGCGTGCCGACCATCGCGGGCCTCGTGCAGCCCCGACCCGGCATGCGCGTGGTCATCACCTGGGTCGACGAGCTCGGTCGCGTCTCGGAGCCCTCCAAACCCATCGTGATTACTGGT
>JBBRED010000147.1:0-19261 GCA_038203335.1 Haliangiales bacterium
CAGAGCCTCGTCGTAGTGACCGAAGCCGTGCCCCTCCACCTTGACGAGCTCGATGAACGCCTCGGCCCCGATGCGATCGTCGCGCGCGTGCTGGGCCCATTGCGTGGCTCGCTCGAGGGCCGCCTCGGCCGCTGCGTTGTCGGGGAGATGCGCGTGCGCTTCACCCAGAGCGAGCTCGGCACGCGCCCGGGTCGGCGCATGATCGACCGTGGCGCTCTCGGCGGCCGCGCGCTCGGCGAGCGCGATCGACGCCTTGATCTTTCCCGCGCGCATCGCGATCGAGCTCTCCGCGAGCACGGACTCGATGGCGGCGACCTTCGCGATCACCGACGCATCCGTGGGGGGCCGCACGCGCTGGACGAGCCAGGCGGTGTCGTCGCACGGTGCGAGGGACGGGAGCCCGTCCGCGATCTCGAGGGCATGCCGCGCGATCTCGGCATCCGGCGCGGCGAGGGTCTTGATCGCGAGCGAGAGCGCGGTTCGGCGCTCGTCCAGGCACTGCGTGCGCAGCGCGTAGATGGCCTCGCTCTCGTGGCGCTCGCACGAGCGGGTCCGTTGATCGATCCACGCCTTCGCGTAGTGATCGAGTGCCTCCTGGGCGGCGGTCCCGGCGCGTGCCGCATACGGCTCGGGCCGCGCCGCGAACCCCCGCGCCATCGTCGTGCGCGCGGACGCGTCCCACACGCCGGCCAGGGCGTCGTCGAGCTGGCACGAAGGCGCGGTGCGGGTGCTCGCGAACGCGATCGCCACCACCGATACGCCCAGCGCCGCGACCGTGCCACCGATCAGCAGCCGCCGGTTCCGGCGACCGTCAGGATCCACCCCGAGGGCCGCGACCAGCGCCGTGACATCCGAGAATCGCTCCGCCGGATCGAACGCCAGTGCACGACGCAGCGCCACGTCGACATGGCGAGGTAGCGACGTGGGCTCGGGTGCGCGCGTGCGATCCAGCCCGGCGAACGGCAGCTCGCCGGTGAGCGACTCCCAGATCGTCACCGCGAGGGAGAACTGATCGCTCGCCACCGTGGCCACGCCACTCTGCTGTTCGGGCGCCATGTATGCGAGCGTGCCTGCAAGCCCGCCACCGCGCGTGTCACCCGCCTGGAGGGCGAGACCGAAATCGGTCACGCGCGCACGACCATCTCCGACCAGGATGTTGGACGGCTTGATATCGCGGTGAACGATGCCCGCCTCGTGCGCGGCGGCGAGACCGTTGCCCGCATCCGCACATGCACGCAGGATCTCGCGCGGCGACTTGCCCGTGCGCCACGCGGAGAGCGTCTCCGCGACCCACTCCATCGCGAGATAGATCACGCCATCTCGCGTGGTGCCCGCGTCATAGACCGCGACGATGTTCGGATGATTGAGCCGTGCGACGAGCCGTGCCTCGGTCAGGATCTGATCATCGCGATGACGCAGCACCTTGAGCGCCACCGTTCGCGCGAGCACGGTATCGGTCGCCGCATACACCAGGCCCTGCCCTCCGGTGCCGATCAGCTCGTTGATCGTGTAGCGATCCGGTCCTGCCTCCGGCTCGGAGTCCACGGCTTCGGGGGCGCCGCGGCTCGAGCCGAGCGCGAGCGTGGTCGCCGCGGCCCACACGACCAGATCTCGACAGCTCCGGCAATCCGCGAGGTGATCGTCGATCGTCTCGACATCGAGGCCCGCGAGCCGCCCGGCGACGAAAGCGACCACGGTCGGTTCGTCGAGGCATGCCACGGCTCCACTACACTGTCGTAGATCACCCCATTTGCAAATCGCGATGGCAGGATAGTTCGGTGGAACGCGAGCTCGTGCGCGGCTTACTCGAGGAGCTCGGTCACCCCGACCGCGACATCGCCGATCTCGGAATCGCCGCCGCGATCGCTCGCTGGCCCGCGTGGCTCGAGCCCGGCGACTTCGGTCACTACCTCGGTCGTCGTGTCGATCCGGCGCAGCCTCTTGCCGCGGCCATCGGCGAGCTCGCGGTCGGCGACTTGTACCTCGCATGCGCGTGCGTCCGCGGGGTGGGCGCCGCCCTCGTCGCGCTCGAGGACGCCTACGGCGGCAACCTGCGTGCCGCGCTGTCCACGCTCGATTCGCGCCCGGACTTCATCGACGAGGTCCTGCAGCGGTTGCGCGAGAAGATCCTCGTCACGCGCGATGGCGAGACGAAGATCGAGTCGTACTCCGGTCACGGCGCTCTCGGCGCGTGGCTGCGCGTCGCGGCGATGCGCACCGCGCTGTCGCTGCGCCGTCAACGACAACCGGAGCTCGCGCTCGACGACGAGCTCGATGCCGTCCTCGACCTGGCACCGAACGCCGAGATCCGCGTGATCGCGCGCGAGGTCGGCAGCGACCTGCGCGACACGCTTCGCGCCGCGGTCGCGGCCCAGCCATCGCGTATCCGGGCGGTCATGCGCATGTACTACGCCGACAACCGCGGCGTCGAAGACATCGGTCGCGTGTACAACGTCCACGCCTCGAGCGTGTCGCGCTGGCTGGCCAAGGCGCGTGCCGAGATCCTGGCCCACACGCGGGCCGCGCTGGTCGAGAAGCGGCATAGCGAAGCGTCCCTGGATAGCTTGCTCGGTCACGTGGCGAGCCTCGAGATCAGCTTCGAGAGCCTGTTGCGATCGACTCCCTAGTCACGGCAACGCCAGCGTCATCTTGACGCCGTGATACCCGAGCGTGTTCTGGTCGTCGATGATCGAGAGATACCAGGGTCCCGCTTGCGCGACCTTCACGAACGTCCCGAAGCCGTTCGGATCGGGTGTGTACGTCCATGCCGTCGTCGAGGAGTCCGGATCGAAGGCGTCGGGCACCTCGCCTCGCTTCAGATACATGTTCACGTCGTCCCCGAGGCACGCGCCCGACGCGCACGTGCCGCCGGTGAGATCCAGGCGGATCTGCGACGAGCCGTCCGGCACCATCATGCAGTAGACGCGCGCGGGATTGCCGGCGGCGCTGCTCGACACGTCAATGGTGACACCGGGCCCGAGATGGACGACGAGCGCTTCACAGCTCGCGGGGCCCGCCCCGGCGTCGGGAGGGTTCGGTGATTCCGAGTTGGTGGCGCAGGCGGCGACGGCCAGGAACGCGGCGAAGTAGCGGCTCATACCCTACTGACGCGGGCGCCGCGGCGGTTTTGCGTGCCGAGCGAAGATTGCCGGAGGCGGGCGTCGAGACAACGCGCCACGCTCCGCCGCGGACCGCGGGTTGTTGTCCGGAGGCGTGCATCAATTTGCTACGCGGGTTGACGCCCAACGAGCCAACGCAAACGTCCGCTGATTCCGAGCCCACAACGTTGGGCACGAGGGCAGAAAGCTGAGGCCGATGAGACCCACTCGCAGTGGGCGATCGCCTGTGCCGGCGTCGTCCCTTCGCTGCGCCACGAACTGTTTGTCGGCACCGTCTAGATCGAGGACAAAGTGAAGACCTCATGACGACACCGCACGAGAGCTCGCGATCCGCGCCGGTCGCATGGAAGACGCTCCCGCCGAATCCCATCGTGATCGTCGATTGAGGTCGCTCTACAGCGTCTGCTTTCGCCACACCGTGGCGAGCCAGGGCTGCTCGTTTCGTGGCTTTCCTTCGGGCCGAAGGTAGTGGGCAAGCTCGGTAAACCCGGCCGCGATCATCCGAGCCCGCCACGTCTCGAGACAGTGGAAGGCGCCGTAGCGATCGCCGGAGAAGCCCTCGGTGTCCTGTCCCCGAGGATTCGAGCAGAACAGGACGCCGCGCTCGGCGAGGGTGGCGCGCAGCTCGCTCAGCACGCGGGGAAGCTCCTGGTCCGGGACGTGAAACAGCGACGCGTTGGCGAACACGCCTTGGAATCGCGCACCGGGCAGCGAGAGCTTCAGGAAATTCTGGTGCCAGACCTCGCAGCCAGTGTTCGCGCGCGCCATGTCGACGAACCGTGCGGCCCCATCGAGTCCGATCGCCTCGTGACCCTGCGACCGAAAGTAGAGGAGATCTCGACCGGGGCCACAGCCGAAGTCGAGCAACGTGAACGGCGGCGGCGCTTCGATCGCATCGAGCAGGGCCGCGTAGTTCTGCGACACGTCGTGATGGCGCGTGCCTTCCCAAAACGACAGCGCCGAGCCGTCGTAGTGGGCGAGCGTGCGAGCGGTGACGTGCTCGAGATCAGCAGCGCCAAGGCGCACACCAGCTTGCTTGTCGTCGCGACTCACGCACCTATCATAGCTCCGCGCCGAAGGGAGATCGAAGCGGACCGTGCGGGGCCGCGGAACAAGAACATCCTCATGCCGACGCCAGCAGCTTCATCACTTGCTGCGTTCTCAACAACTTGTGGTTGCCTGGTACTCGGAGCGGCGTCACCGCGGCATGGACATCACGCACTGGCGAAGCGGTCGAGCTGACGTCGTATGTCCAAGCCCAAGTCCAAGTCCCCAACGCTCGCGCAGCTCCGCGCTCGCGAATTCTGGGAGATCCGGCCCGGGTCGGGAGATCCGGCCCGGGGTTGATACGCGGTCTTCGGGATCGAGCACGGACGAGTCCGAGATGTGGCTGACCCGGTCGCGCGTTGGTGCTACGACACTCGACATGGCGACGATCCGCTTCGACGCGTCCGTCGAAACCACCGCCGGTCGCGCGATCCTCCGCTTGCCGAAGGCGGCGAGCAAGAAGCTCCCGTCACGGGGGCAGGTGGCGGTGAACGGAACGCTCAACGGGCACAAGTTCCAGACGGTCGTCGAGCCCGACGGCGACTTCGGTCATTGGATCAGCGTCGACAAGAAGCTGCAGAAAGCGGCTGGCCTCGACGCCGCCGAGCTCGCTCGCGTCGAGGTCGAGCCCACCAAGGACTGGCCGGAACCTCGCGTGCCGGCGGACCTGAGGAAGGCGCTCGACAGTGCGCCGCAGTCGATCCGTGAGCTCTGGCAGACGATCACACCCATGGCGCGCTGGGAGTGGGTTCGATGGGTCAACGCGACCAAGAACCCAGACACCCGAACCAAGCGCATCGAGGTGAGTGTCTCGAAGCTGCGCAGCGGGAAGCGCCGGCCGTGCTGTTTCAACCTCGCCGCGTGCACCGATCCCGAGCTATCGAAGAACGGTCAGCTCTTCGAGCCCGCGTAGCGCCGATCGACCTGTCAGTGCGCGAGCTGCGCAACGCCGCGGAGCGCGCCATGGCCTACTCCGATGACGACGTGCTGACGCGCGCCGCACTCAGGTTGTGAGCGGCACGCCACAGGTCCACCGAGAACACCGCCAGCCCGACCCAGATCAGCGAGAACGCGGCGAGCTTCTCGTTCGCGAGCGGCTCGCCGAACATCGTCACCGCGAGGACGAACTGCCCGGTGGGCGCGAGGTACTGCAGGAACCCCACGGTCGACAGCGGTAGTAGCCGCGCCGCACTCGTGAACAGGACCAGCGGGACCGCCGTGATCACCCCGGTGCCGATCAGCAGCGACACGGTGGTGCCGCCGTCGTGGACCAGCGCACCGCCGCCGATCACGCACAGGTAGACGATCGCGACCGGCACCATGACGATGGTCTCGATCGTCGAACCGACGAGCGCCTCGACCTTCGCGACCTTGCGCACGAGCCCGTACGATCCGAACGTGCTCGCGAGCACGAGCGCGATCCACGGCACCTGGCCTGCGCGCCAGGTCAGCACGGCCACGCCGCCCGCCGCGCACGCGATCGCGATCCACTGTAGCCGGCGCAGCTTCTCGCGCAGCACGAACGTGCCGAGCCCGACCGAGACGAGCGGGTTGATGAAATAGCCGAGGCTCGCATCGAGCAGGTGGCCGCTGATCGTGGACCACACGAACACCGACCAGTTGACGGCGAGCAACGTCGCCGACAGAAGCATCACGGCGACGGTCTTGCGATCGCGCAGCGCCGCCCGCAGCGCCGCACCCTGCCCCGCCGCCATCGTCAGCACGGCGAACGCACCGAGGCCCCAGACCGCGCGATGAGCGATCAGCTCGACCGCATTCACCGTCTTCAGCAGCTTCCAGTACGCGGGGACGAGCCCCCACAGCCCGTAGGCAGCGACGCCGTGGAGCAGGCCCTTGCGGGTTGGGCTCACGGTGGCACAGTAGCCCCTGCGATGTGCGGCCGCTACACGCTCACCCGCCAGGAAGATCTGATCGAGGATCTCCAGGCATCGCTCGGCGACTCGGTCCAGGGCGAGTGGTGGAAGCCGCGGTTCAACGTGGCGCCCACGCAACCGGCGCCGGTGGTGTTGCTGCGCGATGGCATGCGCATGGTCGAGCTGATGCGCTGGGGCCTGGTGCCGCACTGGGCCGGCAAGTCTGGCGCGAAGCCACCCTTGATGATCAACGCGCGCGTCGAAGGCCTGGCCGACAAACCGGTGTTCCGCGACGCGCTCGCGCGCAGGCGCTGCCTGGTGCCCGCCGATGGCTTCTTCGAATGGAAGCGCGATCCGAAGCAGACGAAGGCGAAGCCGCAGCCGATGTACATCCATCCGCAGCCGCGTCGTACCGTGGCGTTCGCGGGCCTGTGGGCGCGGAACCGCACCGATGCGGGCGAGCACCTCAGCTTCACGATCATCACCGGCCCGCCCAACGATCTGGTGAAGCCGATCCACGATCGGATGCCGATGGTCCTCGATCCCGCGGCGTACGCGGCGTGGCTCGATCCCGCGCTCGATGCGACCGCCGCGCGTGCCCTCCTCGGCGTTCCTCCGATCGGCGACTGGATCCTCGAGCCCGTGTCGATCCGCGTGAACAGCGCGCAGGTCGATGATCCCACGCTGATCGATCCGATCGACACGCCCGTCGATGTGTCCGTGCAAGGAACGTTGTTCGACTGACAATTCACGCGTGGCTCCGGGACTAGCCATGAGGATCTGCCCTCACGGGGGAATCGTCCCAGTCGTGGTTGCATGGTGAAGTTGCGCACGCGGTTGCTCGAACCGAGCAGCGATCGTCGCCGAACGTGCGCGATCGCGGTCGTCGACCACGAATCGACGTGTGGCCGATTGGTTGCACTGCCTCCGGTCACCAACCGGAACGCAGTTCCAAGGAGCATCACGATGTCGATCCGCACGCTGTCTTCGATCCTGTTCGTCGCGCTCGCCGCATGCGCGGCTCCCGCCCCCGACGGTAGCGGCAACGGTGGCAACGGCGGCGGCGGAGACATGACCGGCGGCGGTGGTGGAGGCGGAGGCGGCGGTGGAGGCACGGCGACGGCATCGCAGGTGCTCGACAAGTTCGGCATGGTCGAGTGCGATCAGGCGTTCACCTGCAAGGCGAGCTTCCCGACCACCGCCGGCGCGACGTTCGCCGAGGCGTACGGCGCGAACGCCGCCGCGTGTTACGCGGACGCGGCGACCTACTACGACGCGACGGCCGTCCAGGCCTCGATCACCGCGGGCAAGATCACGTTCGATGCGAGCGCGGCCAGCACGTGTGTCACCGGTCTATCGGCCCTCGCCGCACCCGTGTGCACGACGTTCTGGAACGATGGTCCCGCGTTCCCCGATGCGTGCGATGCGGTGTTCACCGGCAAGATCGCCGACGGGGCCACCTGCGGAAACGACTTCGAGTGCTCGAACATCGCCTCGATCTGCACGGACGCGAACAAGTGCGGCGCCCCGCCCGCAGGTGCGCGCCTCGCGCCCCGTGACGGTGGCCTCGCGATGCACCCGCGTCTCGCGCTCGACTAGCCTGTCCGGTAATGGGGTCCGACCCCATTACCAGGTGCGCCGATCACGTCCGGATCCGCCCGAAGAACTCGCGCGCCACGTCGGTCTGCGGATGGTCGACGACCTGCGACGGCGGGCCGTCCTCCGCGATCGTGCCCTTGTCGATCACCCACACGCGCGATGCGATGTCGTGGGCGAACTGCATCTCGTGCGTGACCACGAGCATGGTCATGCCGCCCGCCGCGAGGTCCTTCATCACCTGCATCACGTCGTCCCGCATCTCGGGATCGAGCGCGCTGGTCGGCTCGTCGAACAGCATCACGTCGGGCTGCTGCGCGAGTGCCCGCGCGATCGCCACGCGCTGCTGCTGGCCGCCGGAGAGCTCGTGCGGGAACGCGCCGGCACGATCGGCGAGCCCGACCTTCGCGAGCAGCTCGGCCCCGCGCTTCTCGGCGGCGAGGCGCAGCTCCTTCTTCACCACCGTCGGCGCGAGCGTGATGTTGTCCAGCGCGCACAGATGCGGGAACAGATTGAACGACTGGAACACCATGCCCACGCGCGCGCGCATCTCGCGCAGCGTCTTCGCATCGCCGCCGCGCATGCCCGGCCGCAGCTTGAAGCCGGCGATCTCCACCGTGCCCTCGTCGAACGTCTCGAGGTAGTTGAGGCAGCGCAGCAGCGTGGACTTGCCGCCGCCCGACGGACCGACGATCGCGATGGTCTCGCCCTTCGCCACGTCGGCGGAGACGTTCTTCAGGACGACGCGGTCGCCGTGGCGCTTAGAGAGTGTGCGGACGCTGATCACGCGCCAGCTTCCTTTCGAGGCGACGCGCCAGCTCCGAGAGCGGAAAGCTGAGCGCGAGGTAGAGGGCGGCGCACGCGAGGCCCGGGATCAACCAGCCGCGCATGTCGACCGCGGCGATCGTCATCCGCTTGGTCAGCTCGATCACGGTGATCACGCTGACCAGCGAGGAGTCCTTGAGCAGCGAGACGAAGTCGTTCGTCATCGGCGGCAGCGCGAGGCGCAGCGCCTGCGGGATCATCACGTGGCGCAGGGTCTGCCACGGTCCCATGCCGAGCGCGCGCGACGCCTCGCTCTGGCCGCGCGGGATCGCGAGCAGCGCGCCGCGATACACCTCCGCCTCGTACGCCGCGTAGTTGAGGCCGAGCCCGAGCACCGCGGCCTGCACCGGGCCGAGGTTGATGTACCCGGCGAGCCCGTAATAGAGGACGAACAGCTGGAGCAGCACGGGCGTGCCGCGGAACAGCTCGATGTACACGCGCGCCGCGATCCGCATCGGCAGTGCGCCATACACGCGCGCAACCGCGAGCAGCATGCCGAGCGGCACCGCGAGGAAGAACGCGAGCACGCTGATCTTCAGCGTGACCAGCGCGGCCGAGAGGAACTGCATCAGCATGGAGCTGTCGAAGCCGCGCGTGGTGTGCTTCACGCCCGTGGAGGTCTGCTCCTCGTTCTGGCGGTCGTCCCACAGCTTCGCCTTGTCGAGGATGCCCTTGAGCTCGCCGTCCTTGCGCATGTCGGCGAGCGCGCCGTCGATCGCGGCCTTGAGATCCGCATCGCCCTTGCGCATGCCGATCACGTAGATGCCGCGCGCCACGTCGTACGGCAGGCAGCGCAGCGCCTTGTTGATGCAGCCGTAGCGGTCCGCGATGATGTTGTCGAGCAACACCGCGTCGCTGCGGCCGAGCTCGAGATCGCGATACGGCTCCTCGTTGCCTTCGTAGACCTTGACGTCGATGCCGGTGACCGAGCTCAAGATATCGTTCGCGACGGTCTGGTTCAGCGTGCCGACGCGCTTGCCCGCCAGATCGAACAGCGATCGATACGGATCTCCCACGCGCACCGTGAGCGTCTCCGCGTACACGTAGTACGGATCGCTCAGAAGAATCCGCTCGCGTCGCTCAGCCGTCGACTCGAGACCATTCGTCACCACGTCGAAGTCGCCCCGCTCGAGCGACTGCACGAGGTTTGACCAGTTGTACTGGACCATCCGCGCCTTCACCCCGAGGCGGCGGGCGATGGCGTTCATGATGTCGACCTCGAAGCCGATCAGCTCCTTCGGATTCGAAGGATCTTCATAGACGTAGGGCTCGCCGCCCTGGATGTCGGCGCCCCATGTGATCTCGCCGCGTTGCTTGATCCCGGCGAGCGTCTGCCCCGTGGGGTCCGTGCTGTTCCCACATCCCGCGAGCGCACACGCCGCCGCCAGTACCAGTAGGAACCCCCGGGTCACGCGCGCCTACGCTACCATCGGGGCATGGATCTGGGGCGCATGCTCGACAAGTGCGTTCGTGACCAGTGGTCGATCACGGACCTCGACTGGACAGTGCCTCCACCGGCGATGAGCCGCGACAAGGAGGAGATGATCGTCCAGGCATTCCTCGACATGGCCGGCATCGAGCGCCTCGCCGGCGCGCTGTTCGAAGCGCAGCGCGAGAAGACCGCGGATCCGACGCTCCAGAAGATCTTCTCCACGTTCGTCGCGGACGAGAAGCGCCACGCGGCAGTCGCGCAGCGGCTCTCCGAGCACTACGACGTCAACAAGCTCCGCACGTACACCGAGAGCGCCGCGCTCACGAAGTTCCGCCCGCACTTCCTCGCGCTCGTGCGTGACACCTCGCCCGAGATCGCGAACGCGTACATCACCTCGGGAGAGTTGATCCTCGATGTCGCGCTGCTTCGCTCGCTCGATGACTACGTCGCCGATGACATGAGCCACCAGGCCATGCACCTGATCAACCGCGACGAGTCGCGCCACATCGCGATCGACTTCCACATGACGGAGTACTACTGCTCCGACGAGTACCTCGCGGAGGTGGCGAAGCGCCCGCGCCCGCCGGTCCGCGAGATGCTCCGCATGGCGCGCGTGCTCGCCACGATGATGTGGCACGCGAAGCCGTTCCTCGAGCAGGTGTTCTTGAAGCCGATGGACCGTACGGATCCCACGGGCCACCGGGTCCGCGAGGCGTTCAAGCGGATCCAGCTCGTGATCCGCAAGCCCACCGTGGCGCGGACGCCGTTCTCGCGGTTCATGATCAAGTCGCAGGAGCTCTACAACCATCCGGTGATCGGCAAGCTGTTCGGTCGCTTCCTGCTCCGCGCGCTCGGCGCCGAGGATCGCGCCGCCCGGATCCTGTTCACGCCCGCCGAGCTGGCGCGCGCGCAGACGATGACGTTCGACGAGCTCGCCGAGGACGCCCTCGCCGTGAAGTACAGCTGAGGCTCTCCGTGGCGCGCACGAAGTGGATGCTGGTGGTGGTCGGCGCGGGCCTGCTCCACTTCGTCGTGAGTCACGCGCTCGGTGTGGGCACCACGCCCGCGCTGTGGTGGACGGATCTCGGCACCATGCTCGCGAGCGCGGTGGCGACCTACAGCGCGTTCACCACCGCGCGCAAGCAGCGCGAGCGGCACAACCGGATCGCGTGGCTCGCGATCACCGCGGGCACGGCGAGCTGGCTCGTCGCCGCGAGCGTGTGGAGCGTTCGCGAGCTCGGCCTGGGTGACTCGGCGCCGGCGCCGACCTGGATGCACGCGCCGTTCTACTTCCTCGCGCCGTCGTTCGCGCTCGCGCTCGTGTTCTACCGGCGGCAGCGTCCCTCGCGCGCGCTGCAGCTTCGCCAGATCGCTGATCTCGGTCTGCTCTCGGCGGTCCTCGCGATCGCCGGCACGCTGCTGTTTGCACCGTCGCTGCGGCATAGCGGGTTCACGCCCTACGTGCTGCTCGCGATCGGCTACCCGGGCTTCTACCTCGCCGTCGTGCTCGTCGCGCTCGCGTCGCTCGGTCGCGGTTCGTGGGGCCCGCGCCGCATCGTGCTCGGGATCCTGATCTGGGCGAACCTCGCGTTCGCGGCGGTCGACGTGCTCTACGGCGCGAACGTGCTCGTCGACGTGTACCAGACCGGGATCGAGGACACGCTGTGGATCCTCGGCTTCGTCGCGATGTGCTGGGCCGCCGCCGAGGAGCGCGCGCTGATCGATGCGCCGCGCATGCAGATCGAAGCGGAGAAGACGCCGAGCTGGAACGCGATCGTCGGCGCGATCGCGCTGATCGCCGTGGCCACCCTGTCCGCGGATGCGCTGCGCCGGCTCGAGGGCGGCATGGAGTGGACGATCGTCGCGATCGCCGTGGTCTGCGCCGCCGGCTTCGTCGGCCTCCGCATGTGGACCGGCGAGCGCGCCGAGGACGCCTACCTCGATGCGGTCGCGGTCGGCGAGGAGAAAGAGCGCGCCCTCTCGCTCGAGCGCACGACGTCGAGCCGGCTGCGCGCGGTCAGCTCGCTCGCCGGCGGCACCGCGCACGAGCTCAACAACCTGCTGCAGGCGATCGCCGGCAGCCTCGCCTTGCTCCGACGGCGCGCCGGTCGCGGCGAGGACGTGTCCGCGTACGTGGTGTCGATCGAGAAGGCGCTGACGCGGCTCGGCTCCGAGGTCGATGATCTCCGCCGGCTGTCTCCGCCGGATTCGCCGCAGGGCATGATCCTGCTGCTCCCCGGCGGTGATCGCGATGGCAAGCTGGCGGCCGTGCTCGCCGAGGCCGGCTTCGCGCCTGCCTCGCTCCCCGATCTCGAGGCCGCGCAGCGCGCCGCGAAGGGTCCGGGCGTGCGTGCGCTCATCGCCTCGCACGACGAAGCCGCGCTGCTCGCGGGCCTGGGCTTCACGTTGCCGATCATCCGCCGCGACTCCGACAACATCCTCGACGCCGTCGTCGCCGTGGTCGAGCTCGTCAGCGAGCAGCCCGAGTTGCTCTAGCGGATCTGACCCGCGGGTGCGACCGGCTCGGCCGCGGGCTTCTCGACGCCCTCGGCGACCGTCATCGGGTAGCCCTTGCGGTGCCAGTCGTTGATGCCCTCGTCGAGGATCGCCGACTTCGTGTGGCCCACCGCGCGCAGCGCATCGACCACCTCACCCGAGAGGTGATGCGGGCACGCGCAGTACGCGATGACCCACGTGTCCTTCGGGATCTCCTTGAGCCGCGTCAGGTCGTGATACGGGATCGAGACCGCGCCCGTGATGTGCGCGCGCATCCACTCCGACGGCGGCCGCGCATCGATGATGATGAACTTCCGCTTCTTCGCGTAGGCATCCTTGACCACGTCGACGGGGACGAACCGATCCTCGCGCAACGTCCAGTCGGGCTCCTTGCCCTTCGAGAAGATCACGAGCGGCTCCTTGCCGGTCGGCGCCGGAAGCTGCGAGATCACCTGCCCGCCGGGGTTCGCGAACGCACGGATCCGCGCGATCAGATCCGCGACCTGTGCCTCGGTGAGCTTCCCTTTGAACGCCTCCATCTTCGTGCCCGCGCGCCCGTTGAGGATCGCGTGGCGAAGGAACGGATCGCTCGCCTGCTGCAGGAACGCCGCGTTCGCGAGGTGCACGGCCTCGCCGCGCGATCCCGTATCGCCGTGGCAGGTCTTGCAGCTCGCATCGTAGAGCGCCATGCCTGCCTTCGCATCGCCGCCCGCAGCGACGGGTACGAGCGGCTTGGTCTCGACCTTTCCGGTCTCGCGCACGTACGCGACGAGCTTCGCGACCGCCGGGCCATCGAGTGGACCGCCGAGCTGCTTGCCGTAGGCCGCCATCGACGTCCCCGGCCGCCCGGTGACGATCGAGTTCGTCAGATACTCGTCCGTCACGCTCTCGAGGAACGACGCGGTGACGAGCGACGGCGCGTGATCGGCGGAGTAGCCCTCCATCTGCTTGCCGTGGCACGGCGCGCACAGGCCGGCGTACAGCTCGGGCGCGGCGAGCTTGCTCGGATCGCCGATCATCGGCATTGGAGTCGGCGCGGGCTTCGGCGGCGCGGGCGTCGCGACCGGCGGCTTCACCGGTGCGGGCTTCGGCGCCGGATCACTGGTGCCGGTCGGCGGTGCAGCGTTCGAGTTGCACGCCACCAAAAGAACAATCCACAGCGCTCTCACGCTGTGGACTATGCCATCGCCTGGCGGCGGCGCGACTACCGGTGGTCGCGAACGACCGGACCCGACGGCGGCGGAGGCGGCGGATCGCTGCGGTGATCGCGGACGCGCGGACCATTGTCCTCGTTGCGCGGACCACCACCCCCACCCGAGCGCCACCGGCCCTCGACGTAGACGTGACCGCGACCGCGGCGCTCCCAGCGTCCCTCGTCCCAGCTGTAGCCGGCTCGCTCGCGCTCCCAGTAGCCATCGCGCCAGACCCACTGGCGGTTCTGCCGCGTCCAGCGGCCCTGCACGAACAGGAAGCCGGCGCGCGTCTCGACGACGACCGCGCGCGGCGGCGGCGGCTCCTCCTCGACTTCGACGACGGCGACGGGCGCACCCACGTGACCGTGAGCACGTACGACGCAACCAACAGACCCCGCCGCGACAGCCGCGACCAGGGCAAAGCTACCGAGTGCATTTATCAGCTTCATCTTCGCAATCCTCCTCAGGGTGACGTCACTCTGAGCAAACGAGAGACCATCCCGAATGCCGTGGCGCACCACGTGGTTACGAGGCCCGACGAGCACGATCGTATTCGCGCGGCCTGTGGATTTCACACCACACCGGGCAGTATGCCTCGATTTTGCCCTTCCCGACGCTCCGCGTTGCGGCGCGTCTGACGTTCGCCTGGCGCGCAAATGTCGTGGGTGGCGACCCGACATCGATGTGCGGTACCCTCAGGTGATGGGGCGTCATCTGCTCGTGCTCGTGCTGCTCGGCAGCGCGTGCAAAGCGGAGCTGATGGATCCAAACAACACGAATCCCGACGCGTTGTTTAACCCCAACGCCGACTCAGGAGTCGATCCCCCGGCGGACGCCGTCGCGTTCGGTCCGTGGACTACGCCGATGATGGTGCCCGGTGCGAGCGGCGCCGGTGATCAAGACGACGGCACGGTGAGCTCGTCGGGCCTCGAGCTGGTGTTCGCGCTCGCGAACGCCGCCGACGCGAATCGCAAGGATCTCTACATCGCCACGCGCGGCAGCACCGCGGTCCCGTTCGGCACGCCGAACAAGCTCGGGTTCAGCGCGCTCGGCACGAGCGAGGAGACACCGCGGTTCTCCACGGACGACAAGACGCTGTACTTCGCGTCCGATCGCGCCGGTGGCCCGGGCCTGCTCGATATCTATCGAACCACGCGCGCCACCATCGGCGGTGCGTGGGGCACCCCGGTCCTCGTCGCCGGGCCGAACACCGCGCTCGTCGAGAAGTGGTTCATGCCGTGCGCGGTCAACACCGACTACCTCGTCATCGCCGGATCCGAGATCGCGACCGGCACCTCCGGCGGCGCGGCGCCCACCGTCGTCGCGGAGCTGAGCTCCCCCGCGGCCGAGACCGGTGCGTTTCTCAGTTCGGATTGCCTGACCACCTACTTCGCGTCGGCGCGCAGCGGCGCGTTCTTGATCTACACGGCGCATCGCACGTCGCTCGCCGCCGCGTGGCAGCCGCCGACCGTGGTCACCGACTTCGCCGGCATCGGCGGCGCGCAAGAAGATCCGTGGATGTCGTCCGATGGCCGCACGTTCGTGTTCGTCTCGAACATCAGCGGCACCAAGGACGTCTACATCACGACGCGGTGAATCGGCAGGCGGCGTGGCCGAGGACGACGGGGCCATCGACGGTACCGGTCGGCGTCGCGACCCACCCGCGCTGGATGCGATCGTCGAGCAGCTCGTCGGCGGTCGGGCGATGGTCCCACACGGAGACCGCTTGGACGCCGCCGAGTCAGGTGGTGTCGAACACGAGGACCAGCGCGTGCGGCGTGGCGACGATCACGTCGTGCGTGTATTCGTCCTGGACGACGACCTCCGCGACGTCCCAGTGACGCACGAGGCCGTAGCCGAGGACGTCCTCGAGCGTCGCGAGCTGTGACGCGTGTGCGACGAGCGCGGCACGCTCGGGAGCGATCTCACCGGCGATGCGCAACTCGCGGCCCACCTCTACAGCATGCCACCCCGAGGCTGAGCTACGATAGCGTCGTGCGCGGCGCAGCTCTGATCGTCCTCGGGCTCGGCCTGGTCGGCTGCGTGCGCGACCCGGCGGACTCGGTATGCCCTCCCCTCGGCGAGGGCGACCTCGTCATCACCGAGATCGGGGGCCCGCAGACCGGCTTCGATACGCTGCAGCCGTGGATCGAGCTGTACAACGCGAGCGGCGCCTCGGCGGATCTGCTCGGCGTCAAGGTCCGGTTCCGCCGCCCGGATGGCAGCGACGAGACCGATACGATCGTGCGGCGCTCGCTGACCGTCGCCGCCGGCGACTACGTGGTGCTCGGGCTCGACGACGATATGGCGCTCGAGCCCTACATCGACTACGGCATCCAGGCCGACTTCCACGCGAGCTGGCCGAGCGCGGCCGCGGTCGATGTCGAGGTCTGCAACCTCCGGATCGATCGCGTCCAGTACAGCTCGCTGCCGCGCACCGGCACGTACTCCCTCGGCACCCGCCCCCCCACGGCGACGGCGAATGACCTCCCCGCGATGTGGTGCACCGACACCACGACCACCGCCGGTAGCTTCCCCGGCACGCCGCAGAGGGCAAACACCGCATGCCCATGACTCGCCGAGCGCTTGCATTGATCCTGGTTGCCGCGTTCGGCACGACGGCGGCGTGCGCGCCCGTCGGCGGCAAGCGGTATGCGCGCAAGCAGGCGCAGAAGTCACTCGCCAAGCTCGAGCAACCCGGCATCGTCGTCGGCGAGTTCCACGTCACGAAGGTGATCGACGGCGACACGGTGAAGGTGGATGGCCTCGATAGCTCGCTGCGCCTCCTCGGAGACGACACGGAAGAGACGTTCAAGAACGAGGCGGATCGCCGCGGCGCCGAGGCCGGCCTCGAGCAGTACATGAAGGCCAAGCGCGGCAACTCGTCGAGGCCGGTCAAGATCGCCACGCCGATGGGCGAGCAGGCGAAGGTGTTCGCGAAGGAGTGGTTCGCCGGCGTCGACAAGGTGCGCATCGAGCGCGACCACCCGGCCGAGATCCGCGATCGCTACAACCGCTATCTCGCGTACGTGCTCGCGAACAAGGGCGGCACGTGGATGAACTACAACGTCGAGGTCGTGCGCGCGGGGTTCTCGCCGTACTTCCCGAAATACGGCAACTCGCGCCGGTTCCACACCGAGTTTCTCGCCGCGCAGGCCGAGGCGAAGGCCGCGAAGCGCGGCATCTGGGCGCCCGGCGCGCCGGGTTATCCGGACTACCCCGAGCGCGAGGCGTGGTGGACCGCGCGCGGCGACTTCGTCGCGGCGTTCCGCGCCGAGGGCGAGGGCAAGGCGAACTACATCGACATCACGCACTGGGATGCACTCGAGCAGCTCGAGGCGAACATCGGCAAGGAAGTCCACCTGCTCGGCACCGTCGGTGACGTGCGGATCGGCGAGAAGGGTCCCACCCGGGTCACGCTGTCGCGCCGCCTGTTCGCGGACTTCCCGCTCGTGTTCTTCGATCGCGACGTGCTCGGCACGTCGGGCATCTCGGAGTGGAAGGGCGAGTTCGTCGTCGTGACCGGCACGCCGACGCTGTACGAGAACAAGTACAACCACAAGAAGCAGCTCCAGATCCAGGTCGATCGCGCGAGCCAGATCACGCTCTCCCCGGTGCCCGGTCTTTCTATCCCCACGGCGGCGGCGACCAAGTGATACTCCGAGGAACCCCCATGCGTGTATTCGTCGTCGCCGGCCTCGTCGCCACCACCGCCGCCTGCGGACCGGATTCGAACAGCGACGGGTGCAAGGACAAGCTGCTCCCCGGTGATCTCGTGATCACCGAGGTGTTCGCGGATGCCAAGGCGCCCCCGGGCGGCAGCGGCACCGACGAGGGCAAGGAGTGGTTCGAGATCTACAACGCGTCGGATCGCCCGGTCGAGCTCAAGGGCATGACGATCACGCACAGCCGCCCGACCGGGGACAAGGCGAGCTCCCACACGATGGACGCGCAGACCGTGGCGCCCGGGCAGTTCCTGACCCTCGGCAACACCACGCAGGACCTGGTCCCCGCGTACGTCGACTACGGCTACAGCTCCGACCTCGGAGACTTCTTCAACACCGACGGCGGAAAGCTCGTGCTCGCGTGCGGCAAGACGGAGATCGACGCCGCGACCTACGAGAGCGTCAAGGAAGGCCACGCGCGCCAGCTCACGAACGCGCAGCCGCCCGACTACACGCTCAATGACGATCCGCTGAGCTGGTGCCAGGCCGACGACAGCGAGTTCGAGGCCGGCAACTTCGGCACGCCCGGCGCCGATAGCGACTGCGCTCCGGTCGTGGTCGGCCAGTGCAGCGACGGCGGCACGATGCGCGACGCGGTCAGCCCGATGCCCGGCGATCTCGTGATCACCGAGGTGATGCCGAACCCCGGCGCCGTCAGCGACACGGTCGGCGAGTGGTTCGAGGTCAAGGCGCTCGCCGCGATCGACCTCAACGGCCTCGGCCTCGATCGCGCCGGTGACACCGCGAACCCGAACGTGATCACCAGCCCGACCTGCGTGCACATGGCCGCGAACAGCTACGCGGTGTTCGCGAAGAACACCGACATGGGGATGAACGGCGGCATCCCGAACCCGATCGCGGCCACGTTCAACTTCTCCCTGATCGACGGTACCGCCGCCGCGCCCGGCGACGTTCGCCTGATGGCCGGCACGAACGTGATCGACGCCGTGACCTGGACCAGCTCGCGCAGCGCGAAGTCGCACTCGCTCGATCCGGACTTCACGAACGCGAGCGACAACGACAGCGAATCGAACTTCTGCGACGGCGCCACGCCGTTCGGCATGGGCGACCTCGGCACGCCGGGCGCTGCGAACGGCCAGTGCGCGGGCTCCACCGCCGGCATGTGCGACGACAACGGCACGCTCCGCGCGATCGTGAAGCCGGCCGCGGGTCAGCTCGTGATCACGGAGTTCCTCGCGAACCCCGCGAACGTCACCGGCTTCACCGATGCGCAGAGAGAGTGGTTCGAGATCAAGAACACGGGCACCACGTCGTTCGATCTCAACGAGCTCGGCCTCGCGCGCACCGGCGGCACCGCGAACGTCATCCTCGCCACGTCGTGCAAGCCGGTCGCGGCCGGCGCGTTCGCGCTGTTCGCCCGCTCGAACGATCCCGCGGTCAACGCGATGCTCCCCCCGGTCGATGCCACGTTCACGTTCAGCATGGTCGACAGCGCCGGCACCATCGAGGTTCGCGACGGCGCGACCGTGCTCGACGTCATCACGTACCCGTCGGTGACCTCCGGCGTGTCGAAGGCGCTCGATCCGGACTCCGAGACGGCGACGGGCAATGACACTCCGACGAACTTCTGTGCGGGCGTTGGCGGCTACGGTGACATGTCGAACATGGGCACGCCGAAGGCGCAGAACCCGCAATGTCCCTAGGTCGTGCGCTCGCGCTCCTCGCGCTCGTGGCGGGCTGCGATGGCGGCTCGGAGTGCGGGCCGAGCTCCGGGCTGGTGACGCGCATCGTCGATGGCGACACGATCGAGCTCGAGACCGGGGTCAAGATCCGCTATTTGATGATCAACGCGCCCGAGACCACGAGCGGCCACAACGATTGCTACGGCGCCCAGGCCGTGACCGCCAACACCGACCTCGTGCTGAACAAGATGGTCGATCTGTCCTACGACGTGGAGTGCGAGGACCGGTTCGGCCGCACGCTCGCGTACGTC
>JBBRED010000148.1:0-19178 GCA_038203335.1 Haliangiales bacterium
TACCTCAAGGATCGGATCGCCCGCGCCGGTCAGATCCATATCCGGCTGAAGGATGTCTCGGTGATCGCGCTCGGCCTCGAGGCGGCGTCCGTGGTCGCCACGATGACGCGCGAGCTGACCGACGGCAGCACCACGGTGACCGAGAACGGCACGCTGACCCTGGTCGTGCGTCGCACGGGCGACGGCTGGGTGATCAGCTCCGAGCACTACTCGTACAAGCGGCCCTGACATGACGGCACCGCGCACCATCGGAGTGGCCCTGCTCGGGCTGGGGAATGTGGGCGGCGGCGTCATCAAGCTGCTCGAGGACAACGCGGCCGCGATCGAAGCGCGGCTCGGCGCACGGCTCGAGGTTCGCGCGATCGCGGTCCGCGATCCCGAGAAGCACGACCGCGTGGTCAACGTCGACCGCGCGCTGCTCACCACCGATGTCGACGCCGCGATCCATCGCGATGACGTCGAGATCGTGTGCGAGTTGATGGGCGGCACCACGCTCGCGAAGTCGGCGGTGCTCTCCGCGATCGCCGCGAAGCGCCACGTCGTCACCGCGAACAAGGCACTGCTCGCCGAGCACTGGGGCGAGGTGTTCGGCGCGGCGGAGAAGGCCGGCGTCGACGTCTACTACGAGGCCGCGGTGTGCGGCGGCATCCCGATCATCCGCGTGCTGCGCGAGGGTCTGGCGTCCGATCGCGTCGAGTCGATCATCGGCATCGTCAACGGCACGTCGAACTACATCCTGTCGACGATGACCGAGACCCGGCGCCCGTTCGCCGAGGTCCTCCGCGAGGCGCAGGAGCTCGGGTACGCGGAGGCGGATCCCACGCTCGATGTCGGGGGTGGCGACGCTGCCCACAAGCTCGCGATCCTCGTGAACCTCTGCTTCGGCACCACGATCGACATCGCGGCGATCACGACCGACGGCATCGATGTCGTCGATCCGATCGACCTCGCGTACGCCGAGAAGTTCGGATACGTGATCAAGCCGCTCGCGGTCGCGCGCGAGCACGGCGAGAGCATCGAGGCGCGCGTGCACCCGGCGCTGATCCCCGCGAACTGGCTGCTCGCCGACGTCTCCGGCGCGAAGAACGCCGTGTACGTGCAGAGCTACGCGCTTGGCCCGTCGATGTACTACGGCGCGGGGGCAGGCATGCTGCCGACCGCGATGTCGGTGGTCTCCGACATGATCGAGATCGCGCGAAACATGTTCGCGCGCGCCGGCTCGCAGGCGCCCCGCCCGCGGCCCGCCGTGGCGCGCCCGATGGTGCCGGTCGCGGATCTACGCTCGTCGTACTACCTGCGGTTCGGCGTGCACGATCAGCCCGGCGTGCTCGGTCAGCTGATGACCATCCTCGGCGCGCACGCGGTGTCGATCGCGCAGGTCGTGCAGGACGGCGCACCGGGCCGGCGCAACACCGATGATCCGGTGTGGGTCGTGGTGCTCACGCACTCCGCGCGCGAGGGCGACATGCGCACCGCGCTCGCAGAGATCGACGCACTCCCGATCGTGCGCGAGCCCGCGCGTGTGATCAGGATCGCCGGGTCATGAAGCACGAGATCCGCATCATCTTCGGCGACACCGACCAGATGGGTATCGTCTACTACGCGAACTACCTGCGGTTCTTCGAGAGCGCGCGCGCCGCCTACTGGCGCGATCTCGGCCGGAGCTACAAGGACCTCGTCGAGTGGGGCGTGGCGATGCCCGTGGTGGAGGCGCACTGCGAGTACAAGCGCCCCGCGTTCTACGAGGATCTGCTGATCGTCGACGTCGATGTGATCGAGGTCCGCGCCGCCTCGGTGCGGTTCGGGTATCGCGTCACGCGCGGCGAGGATCTGCTCGCCACCGGCCACACGCGCCATGCGATCGTCGGCACCGATGGCCGCCCGCGCCGGCTGCCCGACCAGCTCCGCGCCGCGATTCCGCCGCTGCCCGCTACCAGGTGATCGTCAGGTCGCCGCGGACGCCCGCGGGCGGCAGGCCATCATCACCACGAACGCAATGCCTCGTGTCCTCACCTCCACATCATTGATCGAGGAGGCGCCGCAGCGGTACACCTTGCGCCATGCAAGACCGTAACCTCGCGCTGGAAGTCGTCCGCATCACCGAGGCCGCTGCACTCGCGTCCGCACGGCTGATGGGGCGCGGGGACCGCAAGCTCGCCGATCACGTCGCCGTCGAGGCGATGCGCAAGGCGTTCGATGCGATCGACTTCCGCGGCACCGTGGTGATCGGCGAGGGCGAGCGCGACGAGGCGCCGATGCTGTTCATCGGCGAGACCGTCGGCGCCGGCTGGGCCTCGGGCGACAACTCGCCGAAGGTCGACATCGCGGTCGATCCGCTCGAGGGCACGAACCTGTGTGCCGTCGGCGCGCCGGATGCGATCAGCGTCATCGCGATCGCCGACGACGGCCAGTTCCTCAACGCGCCCGATACGTACATGCAGAAGATCGCGGTCGGCCCCGAGGCCCGCCACGTCATCGATCTCCGCGAGTCGCCGACCTGGAACCTCGAGCGCATCGCAAAGGCGAAGGGCAAGCAGGTCGCCGATTGCACGGCCGTCATCCTCGATCGTGATCGCCACACCGATCTCATCGGCGAGGTTCGGCAGGCCGGCGCGCGCATTCGCCTGATCGGCGACGGCGATGTCTCCGGCGCGGTGATGACCGCGAATCCCGAGTCGGGCGTGGACGTCCTGTTCGGTACCGGCGGCGCGCCCGTGGGCGTGATCGCCGCGGCGGCGCTGAAGTGCGTGGGCGGCGCGCTGCAGGCCCGCCTGCGGTTCCGCAACGACGAGGAGCGCGCCCGCGCCAAGCGGATGGGCGTACGCCCCGAGGACACGATCTACGACATCGAGGATCTCGCGAAGGGCGACGTGATGTTCGCCGCGACCGGCGTGACCAAGGGCTATCTGCTCGACGGCGTGCGGTTCTTTGGCGACAGCGCGAAGACCGAATCGATCGTGATGCGGTCGAAGACCGGCACCGTGCGCGTCATCAACGCCACGCACCACTTCAATACCAAGCCGAAGAACTCGTGGGCCACCGGCCTCGAGCCCTGAGATGCCGTTTCGCAGGTGATCGTCCCGAGATCACGGTTCGTGCGATGTTCTGGGTCGGATCGGTCGCCTGCTGACTACGGGATCACGACCGAGATCTTCGTCGTCTTGCCCGCGGTGATGGTCACCTTGCGGGTGATCGGCGCGTGCGTCGGGTTCTTGAACGTCAGCGTGTAATTGCCGGCCGCCATCTCGACCTCCGCGAATGGCGTCTCGCCGAGCTTTCGGCCACCGGCGAACACGATCGAGTACGGCGTGGTGCGCACCGTCAGCTTGCCGGTCGACGCATTCGGCCGCGAGCCGCCGCTGATCTTCTTGTCGAACGCGATGTCCTGCACGCGGTCGACACCGCGATCGAGATCGACCTCGCGCTTCTCGGGCTGATAGCCCTCGAGCTCGGCGGTGATCATGTAGTGACCGGGGACGAGCGAGAACCGCGCGGGGTCGGCGCGGGTCTCGCCGTTGACGGTGACGTTGCCGCCGCTCGGGCTGGTCCGGATCTCGAGGTAGGTCAGCTCCTCGGCGGCGTCGGGGCGGATCGTCGGTTCGAACACGTCGGGCGGCGGGTCGGCCGGGGCATCGACGGGCGGCGCGGCGTCCACCGCGATCACGCGCGGAGCATCGGGCCGCGCATCGGGTGGCGTCGCCGTGGCGCCCGACGAGCAGGTGCGCGCGGCGATCGCGATCACGAAGCTGAGGACCGCGAGCGCGCCGAGCCCGGCGATCGCGAGCAGCCGCGGGTTCGGGCGGCGGCGACCACCCGTGCGGTCGATCCCGCCCGTGCGCTGGCCGGTCTGATCGAACATTCCGCGCGCGGGTTCGATCCCGCGCTGATCGATCATGGTCGGCAGCGCGGCGGGACCGCCCGCGACCTGCGGCTTGAAGTGGCCGCTCCGCATGTTCGTCTCGTTGACGGTGTCGCTCGCGAACACCGACTCGCCATCGCGCTGGGTGGACTCGATCGCCGCGCGTGACGAGCGGTCGGTGCTCTCCATCGCCGCCCGCACCGCGGTCTCGGGAATGATCACCGCGGTGGTCGTGCGATCGGTCGACTCCGCGGCCGCCCGCGCGTCCGGATCGATCATCGTGGTGTTCCCGCCGCTCCGCTTCTCGTTCGTCGAGCCGCGCAGCTCCTCGCCGGTGACCGCGACGGTCTCGGCGGACTCGAGCAGGTCATCGCCGTCGAGCACCACCGACGCGGCGATCAGCGGCGACGCGGGCGTCACGGTGCCGGCCTGCGTTCCGATCGAGACCGCGGTGCCGGGATCGGGCATCTCGGCCGCCACCTTCGTGCCCGGCATCGCGCGCGGGCCCGAGCCCTTGAGGGGCAGGGCGTTGTGCTCGGCGGTACCCTCGCGCACGAAGCGCTGGCGGACCCAGCCGCCGAGCTGCATCGGGCCCGCGAGCTCCGGTGACGACTTGATGAACTGTTCGAGCGCCTGCGCGAAGTCGAGCGCGGTCGCGCGGATCTCGCGGCGCGTCTGCAGCGCCCACGTGATCGCCTTCGCGAGCGCCGGCGGCGTGCGGGGCGCGACGGAGAGGATCGGCGGCAGCTTGCCATCGCGGATCGAGCGCATCGCGTCCACCGCATCACCGCGGCCGACGATGGTCTTCCCGGCGAGCAGCTCCCACAGCACGATGCCGAGCGAGAACACGTCGCTGCGGCCGTCGAGCGGCGCGGCGATCGTCTGCTCGGGCGACATGTACGCGTACTTGCCCTTCACCTGACCGGGGTTGGTGAGCTGGTCGCCGGCCATCGCGGCCTTCGCGATGCCGAAGTCGCACAGCTTCACGATGCCGTCGAACGACACCATGATGTTCGCGGGCGAGACATCGCGGTGAACGAGGCCGAGCTGCTGGCCGCTCGCGGCGCGGACCTCGTGCGCGTAGTGGAGCGCGGATGCGGCGTCGGCGCCGATACGGGCCACCATGGTCGGCGGCAGTCGCTCCTTCTCGACGCCGTACTTGAACAGATGGCCGGCGTGGACGCCGTCCACGAACTCCATGGCGATGAAGTAGTCGGTGTCGACCTTTCCGAAGTCGTAGATGTGGACGACGTTCGGGTGCGTGAGCTGCGCGGCGAGCTTGGCCTCGCCGAGGAACATCTTCACGAAGTCGGGGGCGTCGACCAGGTGCGGGAGGATCCGCTTGACGGCCACGCGGCGGTCGAATCCCTCGAGCCCTTTCTGCTGGGCAAGGAACACCTCCGCCATCCCGCCGCGCGCGATGCGCCGCAACAGGACGTACTGACCGAAGCGGATGCCGCCGTCGGCGGACGCGGACACCCGCACATCTTACCTTCGTTGTGCACCGCGTCGGGGCTCGGCGGCTGCCCACTCGTGTTTGCACTCGAATCTCCGCGGGATTTCCGTCGCGGGGTCGAAGTCAGATGATCTACGATGCGCCCATGCGAACGGGATCCGGCATCGCGCTGGCATTGCTATTGAGCGGCGCCTGCGTGGCACCGCTCTCGGAGTCGAGCGCCCCGCGGGTCGCGGTCGGCGGATCCTCCGCGCTCGTCGGGTTGTTCTCTCGCGTCGGCACCGAGACCGGCGTTCCTCCCGAGTTGCTCGCCACGATGTCGTACGTCGGTACGCGGCTGCGGTTCGTCTCGGCCACGGAGCACGGCCGCACCACGCTCGGCCTGCTCGGCATGTCGCCCGAGGATCTCGCCGCGGGGGCCGCCCTCGCCGGTGTCACCGATCGCGCGGCGGCCACGGAGCCCGAGGCCTCGGTTCGCGCTGGCGCCGCGCTCCTCAAGAGCCGCGATCCTTCGGCGCATACCCTCACCGAGTTTCTCTCGCTGTTCGATGACGACGAGCGCACCGCGCTGACCGAGGCGCTCGTGCGCGGCGTCGATGGCCGCGACGCGAGCGGCAACAAGGTCTCGATCGCCGCGCGCCCCGAGCTCGACAGCAATGCCGGCCTCGGCAGCACGCAGCAGGCCCTCGGCAGCGCGGACTACGGTCCGGCGACCTGGTCGCCGGCGTACTCGGGTAACTTCGCCGTCGGTAATCGCACGGCCGTCGACCACATCGTCATCCACGACACCGAGGGCAGCTACGCCGGCTCGATCAGCTGGTTCAAGGATCCCGCCGCGAAGGTCTCCGCACACTACGTGATCAAGTCGAGCACCGGCGCGATCACGCAGATGGTCAAGGAGAAGGACGTCGCGTGGCACGACGCGTGTTTCAACGCGACCACCGTCGGCATCGAGCACGAGGGCTACGCGGCCCACCCGGACCAGTGGTTCACCGAGCCGATGTACATCGCGTCGGCGAAGCTGTCCGCGTACCTCGCCGACAAGTACGGCATCCCGAAGGAGCACGGCTTCATCGTCGGTCACGGCGAGGCGCCCGATTGCTCCGATCACAGCGATCCTGGGCCGGGCTGGGACTGGGCGCACTACATCGATCTCGTGAAGACCGGCGGCGCGCCCACGTTCCTCGCCGGCGATGCGACGATCGATGCGCCGGCCGCGCTCGTCTCGGGCGAGACCGGCACGGTCACGATCACGATCACGAACAACGGCAACGTCGCCTGGGATCTCGATCTGACCCGCGTCGGCACCGCGTTGCCGCAGGATCGCGAATCGGCCGTGTTCCTCGATGGAGACTGGCTGTCCCCGACCCGCGCCACCGCCGTCGATGCGCGCGTCGCGCCCGGCGAGACCGGCACGTTCACGTTCGAGATCGTGGCGCCCGAGGTTCGCGAGACGCAGGTCATGGACGAGGGCTTTCAGCTCGTGCAGGACACCTCGACCTGGTTCGGTCCCGAGATGCACGTGGTGTTCTCCGTCACCCCGAAGGGCGACAGCAGCGGGTGCTCGGCCACCGGGGGTGGTTCGGTCGGCACCGCCTGTGCGATGCTGCTCCTCGGTGTTGTCGCGTCTCGTCGTCGCCGCCGCGCTGTGCGCGGGCTGTAGCGACCAGATCACGCTCGAGATCGCCGGTGATCGACCCGTGCCGACCGGGCTCGATGCGATCTGCGTCGGCGTCGCCGATGCATCGCTCTTGGGCGGGCACTTCGGCCGCGCGTATCGCCTCGAGGGCGAGCTCGCCAGGTTGCCGCAGACCCTGCGCGTCGAAGCCGGTGGCGCCGATAGCGCGTACGCGTGGGTGCGGGGTGATCGCGGCGGGCTGACCGCGCTGACCGTCGGCGCATCGCTCGATTTCGGCGGCGATGTCACGCTCTCGCTCGACAAGTGCCAGCGCGGGCCGGGCGGCGCGCCCGCCGTGATCGGCGTCGCGACCGGGCCGGCGAACGCGCGGCTCGCGGTCTCGCACGGCGCGGGCGGAACGCTCGTGCTCGCGGTCGGCGCCACGGCGAGCGCGATCGATGCGAAGAGCGGCGCGCTCGTCGAGCTGGACGCGCCCGCGCCGCGTGCGGGGACGATCGTGGCGCTGGTCGCCGCCGATCTCGACGGCGACTGCGATGACGACGTGATCGTCGCGACCACGGGCGCCGCGCCCGCGCTGTGGCGGCGCGATGGCGTGACGTTCACCGAGGTCGGATCGCTGGGCAACACGGCGATCGCGGCGATCGCGGCCGCGGATGTGGATCGCGATGGAGACCTCGATCTCGTCACCGGCGGCGGTGGCACGCTCACGCTCTGGCGCAACGATGGTGGCGGCACGTTCGCGACCGATGCGGCGGCGCTCGCGGCGAATGGTCGGGTCACCGCGGTCAGCGCGCTCGCGCTCGGCGATCTCGACGGTGACGGCAACCCGGAGCTCGTCGTCGGGCAGGCCGGCGCGCCGCTGCGCGCGTGGCTCGGCGAGCCCGGGGGCACCGGCAGCTTTCTCCCCGCCGATGCAGCGGTGCCGCCCGTACCGCTCGATGTGGTGCGGCTGTCGCTCGCCGACGCCGATGGTGACTTCGATCCGGATCTGGCCGTCGCCGTGAAAGGCGCCGCGATGCGTCTCTACGTCGATCGCGAGGGGCGGCTCGAGGATCAATCGTTCGTGCGCTTGCCGCAGCCGCCGCCGCGGGCCACCGCGATCGCGATCGGCGGATGGGACGATGGCTGCGAGCCCGATGCGATCATCGCGAGCCCCACCGGTGGTCCATCGCTGCGCGGCACGCCCACCGGCGCGTTCACCTCCGAGGCCGCGGCTCCGCCCGGCGGCGACGTGGTGCTCGCCGACATCGACGACGACGGCGATCTCGATGCACTGATCGCCGGTGCGCAAGGAGTCACGTGGCTCGCGCGCTGATCATCCTGCTCCTCGCGTTCGTCTCCGTCGCCCGCGCGGACGAGCCCGTCGGGCCGCAGGCGATCGAGACCCACCTCGCACGCGGGCAGAAGCTGTTCGACGAGCAGGAGTACGCGGGCGCGATCCAGTCGCTCTCGCCCGTCACCCGCGATGCCCGCGCCACCCGCGCGCAGCGCCTTCGCGCGCTCGAGCTGATCGCGCTCGCGCACTTCATCCGCAACGACGAGGGCGCGGCGCGCGCGACCTTCGAGCGCATCCTCGACATCGATCCCGGTTACCAGCTGCGCGATACCTCCGGCTCGCCGAAGATCCGCTCGTTCTTCGAGGCGCTGAAGAAGCAGCTCATCCCGGGCTTCGATCCCACCGCGGGCGCCGATCTCGAGCACGCCGCACCCACCGCCGGCAATGCCGGCAAGAGCCTCGAGATCGAGGCACGCGCCACCCGCGGCGGCGAACGTGTGTTCGAGCTCGTGATCGCGACCCGCCGTCGCGGCGAGCTCGGCTACAAGATCGCGACCGCGCTCCCTCGCGGCGATGGTCGCTGGCGCGCGCGCATCCTGCCCGACCCGTCGACGAAGCCGTACGTGCTCGAGTACTACGTCGAGGCCCGAGACGCCGGCGGAGCCGCGGTGGCGCGCATCGCGGCCCCCGATGCTCCGCTCGAGATCGCGCTCGCGGCCGGCGGTGCCGAGGCCTCGCAACGACGCGCCTGGTACAATCACTGGTACGTCTACGCGGGCGTCGCCGTCGTCGCGGCAGGTGTGACCGGGGTCGCTGTCGCTGCGACTCGAGGGCCCGATCCCGGGTCGCTCCCCCCAGGATCCATCTCCGTGAGCCCCTGAGACGTCGACGCGACCCTGCACCTCACCAGCAGAGCGGCTGTTAGCCCGGTCCCGACCCCAACGTGATCTGAATCATCGTCGAGAAATCGCCGTGAGCTTCTACTCCAGCGAGGCCGGAGTGCGGATGGCCAGGCCTTGGAATCAGCTTGACCCCCGGAAGCAACCTCAGTAGGTTGCCGCAGCATTTTTGAACGTACTTCCTGGGTAGGAAGCGAAGGAGTCGGGAGATGAAGAAGCTAGCTTTTGCGACGATGTTCTTGGGCCTGGTGGCGTGCAGCGACGGGAAGAAGACCCCGCCGACGTTCGTCGACGCAGGTGTGGAAACCGGCGTCTGCAATCCGATCATGCAGACCGGCTGTAACCCCGGTCAGAAGTGCAACTGGATCTACGACCAGGTCGAGACCGACGCGATGCCCGACGTGGTGCGCGTTGGCCACATCGGCTGCGAGCCCGTCCCGGCCGCGCCGCTCGGGACCGACCAGCAGTGCAGCGATCCCGATGGCTCGCCGCCCGTCGGCGCCGAGAACTGCGGTCTCGGTCACGAGTGCGTCTCCGGCTACTGCCGCAAGATCTGCGACCAGCAGGCCGCCGCCAACGCGACCGGCTCGTGCGACGGCGACCACGCCTGCGTGCAGTACCAGAGCCTCTTCATCAGCGGCTCGGCGACCGTCGCCGGCGTCTGCAACGTCCTCTGCGATCCGTGGACCCAGAAGGCCAAGATCGGCGCGAACCCCGACGCGTGCGGCTCGGTCTCGCAGACCGCTCCGACCAAGGGCTGCTACGGCTACGAGAAGTACAGCTGCTCGCGCGTCGCTCCGTTCGACGCGGCGAACCACAAGCTGCCGAACGCGGCCGCCCTCGCGCTCACTGACCGCGCGACCCCGGCCGGCGCCTACTCGAACTCCTGCGCCCCGGGCTTCATGCCCATCCTGATCGCCGAGACCGGCGTCACCACCGGCGTGTGCAATGGCCTCTGCGCTGCGCTCGAGTCGGATAACACTGCGGCGAACACTGCACCGGCACGCATGAAGGGCGACGCGACCGTGCTCGCGAAGGCCCCGACCGCGGCCGCACCCGCGACTGGCGAGGCGACGTGCAATCCCGGCAAGCGGGGCAAGGAGCCGGCGTCGGTGTGCAAGTTCCTCTGGCCCTACCGCGTCACCCAGGCCGGCGAGCTCGCCGTCACCGACACCATCGACACCATGGGTGTGTGCTTCGATCCGAAGTATTACAAGTGGGACTCGAACGCGAGCGGCGCGATCGACGCGGGCGATGACTATCAGGCCGGAGCGACGATGCCCGCGATGCCGTGCAACCTGCTGCCGAAGCGTCGTGCCGCTGCGGGCACGGATCTCGGCACCCCCGGCGCGGGTGATGATGCGATGGACTTCCAGTGCCAGAAGGTCCCGCCCGCGTTCAAGACCGCGAGCAAGGACGGAAAGATCAACGTCGCGAACCTCATGCAGGGGATGGTTCTTCCGAGCGTGATCCTCGATGACTCTGGCGCCGTGCCGATGGCTCGCCACCAGTTCAACTGACCGAGTTGTAGTAGCGAGCGACAACGTTCGCTTTGAAGGGGCCGGCTACCAAGCCGGCCCTTTTGTTTTGTCTCGTGATCGCCGATCATCGACACGATGAGGCGATTGATTGGCCTGGCGTTCGTGGTGGCGGCGTGCACTTCTCCCAATCCTCGAAGCTGCGCGGATGGAAGCTGTACTGATCCGTCACTTCCGTTCTGTGATGAGGACGGAGCTTTGAGTGGGACGGCTGGCACCTGTGTCGCGGGTGACTGCACACCAAACGAGGTGCAGGCCTGCCGCGGCAAGACAGCGGTTGTCTGCAACGCTGCCGGCACCAACTACGATCTCAAGAGCTGCGAGCACGGATGCGATCCGGTGCTGGGCTGCGTGGGGTGCATGACCGATACCGAATGCTCGGCGGCCGTCCCGCATTGCGATGCAACGACGCACGAGTGCCGGGGTTGCGAAGCTGATGCCGAATGCTCGAGCAACGTATGTTCGACGACCGCCGGGACTTGCGTCGATCCTTCGACGCTCATCTATGCCTCGCCCACCGGGAGTTCCGCGGGCGGCTGCGGCACACAGCAGATGCCGTGCGACCTGCCTACAGCGGTCGCGCATGCTGATGCCGTCAAAAGCGTGATCAAGCTCGAGAAGGGGGACTACACGTTCACCGAACTCGACCTCACGAGCAACAAGATCGCAACTGTCCTCGGATCCGGCTCGACCCTACGTGTACCCGCGTCTCCGCCGGGGCAGCGGATCTTCACCGTGAGAGATGGGGCGCATCTCTCTCTCCAGGACGTCACGCTGACGTCATCGATCAACTGTTACACCAACACGACCTTCGTTCCCGAGGTGCGACTTGGGAACGTGAATCTTCCTGGGATCACAGCAGACCCCTGTACGATCGTCGCCACCAATTCGACCTGGATTGCGCCGCTACCGCAGGGCGGAACCGGGATCAACGTGTCGACATCTCCGAGTGTCTACTCGAACGTGTCCATCGATCGCTGTACGTTTCGGGGGGCAGGGATTACGGCGACCGGCGCCGGCAATGTCGTGAACATCGTGAACTCCGTGATGGACGGAGCTGTCACCGACTTCGGTATCGGGTTGGCATTTGAAGGAGTGACGGGCACGATCGCGTTCTCGACGCTGGTGAATGCCGTGGTCACATGCAACGCATCAGCTTCGATCACTCTCGCAAACAACATCATGTTCGGGACGAATGCTAGCGACGTCCTCTACCAGACTGGTTCGGTATGCCCGGTCCACTACTCCCTGATGAATCCTCAGGCGATGGTTTATACGGGATGGGATCACGTGCTCCGGAACGTTGATCCGCTGCTGACGAGCCTCCCGAACAAGGACTTTCACCTGTTGGCGGGCAGCCCCGCGATCGACGCCGCCGATCCGGCCGCAGGTCTTTCCACGGACATCGAGGGCACGGCACGGCCCCAGGGCACCCGGCTCGACCTCGGCGCGTTCGAGCGCAAGCCGTAACAAATCGCTGCTGGGGTCGGCAGTCTGTCCGGTGCGTGACCGTACTCCGGACACTCCGGACAAGGTGCGACGAGGTTCTGCGCAGTTGGCGCGGCACGAACCTCGCGTAGAGGACGCAACCGTACGCCTCGACCACCGATAGCCCAGTTTCAACTCTGGGAGGAGCCAGCGCCAATGATGCACTTCAATGAACGAGACACCAGCACTCACTCGATGCCCGCTGACGGCCGCCGCTCGGGGGTGGTGGTCGCACTGCGATCGATCGACTCCGGCACGGAGTACCCGCTCGGCACCGATGCTCGGCGCTGGGTGATCGGCAGCGCCGAGAGCTGCGACATCGTGATCGAAGATCCGTTCGTGTCGGCGCTGCACTGCGTGCTCGAGCGCCGGCCGGGCGGCGTGCTGCTGGTGCGCGATCGACCGTCGCGCAACGGGACGATGATCGACGGCAACGTGGTCGAGGCCGCGGAGCTGCGCGTGGGATCGTTCCTCGCGATCGGGCGCACCACGCTGGTCGCGGTCGCGGCGGTCGGAGGCATGGGGGCGAGCGCGCTGTCGCTGCTGCGCGGCAAGGATCCGGGGCTGCGCGCCACGATCGACCAGGCGCTCAAGGCGGCGCAGACGGACTGCAACGTGCTGGTGGTCGGCGAGACAGGCACGGGCAAGGACCTGATCGCGCGCGCGGTGCACGAGGCGTCGCGGCGCGCGGCGGGGAAGTTCGTCGCGGTGAACTGCGGCGCGATTCCGCGCGAGCTCATTGGATCGGAGCTGTTCGGGCACGAGAAGGGCGCGTTCACCGGGGCGCTCTCGGATCGGGATGGCTACTTCGTGGAGAGCCACTGCGGCACGCTGTTCCTCGACGAGATCGGCGAGCTGCCGATCGAGATGCAGCCGCACCTGCTGCGGGCGCTCGAGACGCGGCGCGTGCGGCGCGTGGGTGGTACGAGCGAGCGCGTGGTGGATACGCGCATCATCGCCGCGACGAATCGCACCGATGGGCTCGGCACCGAGTCATCACGGCTGCGCACCGACCTGTATCACCGCCTCGCCACGGTGGTGCTGCTGCTGCCGCCGCTGCGCGACCGCATGATGGACGTGCCCGAGCTGGTGGGCGCGATGCTCGCGGAGATGGCGCCCGAGCACGGCGAGCTGGTGGTCAGCGACCACGGGTGGCGCGCGCTCCTCGCGTACACGTGGCCGGGAAACGTGCGCGAGCTCCGGCACGCGGTCGCGCGCGCCGTCACGCTCGGCACCGGGGAGCTCGGGCCGACGGACTTCTTCCCCGAGCTGCGGTTCGGCCGCACGGTGCCGGGCTTGCCGCCGGACGCGATGCTGCCGCTCGTGCCGTACCAGCAGATGCTGCGCGGCGCGATGGAGCAGGCGCTCGCCACGCACGGCACGATCCGCGCGGCGGCGAGTCACCTCGGGATGGCGAAGTCCACGTTCGCGGACCGGGCGAAGGCGTGGGGGCTGCTGTCGCCCCGCGCGAAGCTCAAGACGGACAAGTGACGTGCGCGCGAGGTCGAGCGCAGTTGCCATCGAGCGTAACCGGCGATGAAACCGGGAGGCCTTGCGTGCGGATTGGCGCGTTCTGTCGCTGCGATGGCGCGTCGAGCGCGGGCGCGCGGGAGAACGTGCTTGCACGGCGAGCGAGCGCCGCACTACGGTGCGCGCGATGCGACTCCTCGCGGTCCTGGTGTTCGCGCTCGCGGCCTGCGGTGATCCCGAGCCGGATCCGTGCGTGTTTCGTACGGCCGCCGATGATGTGACGCCGCCGCCGCTGTCGACGCCGCGCTGGGCGTTCCGCCCCTGGATCTCGAAGGACATCTCGAGCGGCGCCGATACGCGCGAGTTCGTGGCGGGGTTCCGCGAGCGCGGGATTCCCGTCGGCGTCGTGGTCATCGATTCGCCGTGGGAGACGCACTACAACACGTTCGTCGTCAACGAGAGCCGGTACCCGGCGTTCCCCGCGATGGTGGACGAGCTGCATGCGCAGGACATCCGCGTGGTGCTGTGGACGACGCAGATGGTCAACCGCACGGGCTTCGACATCGAGACCGGCGGCGACACGTACGTCGGCCCATCGCCGAACTTCGAGGAGGGCAAGCGCTGCGGCTTCTTCGTGGATCAGGGCGGCGACGTGCTGTGGTGGAAGGGGTTCGGCGCCGGCGTGGACTTCTTCAACCCCGAGGCGGTCGCGTGGTGGCATCGCCAGCAGGACGCGCTGCTGACGGATGCGAAGATCGACGGATGGAAGCTCGATTTCGGCGAGGAGTACCTCGCCGACACGGTCGAGACGGCGGCGGGCGTGCTGGATCGCCAGGCGTACTCGGAGGCGTACTACGCGGACTTCTACGCGTACGGCGCGAGCCGGCGCGGCATCAAGGACTTCGTCACGATGGTCCGGCCGTACGATCGCTCGTATGGATTCCCGGGCCGGTTCTACGCGCGCCGCGAGCACGCACCGGTCGGCTGGGTCGGCGATCAGCGACGCGACTGGATCGGCCTCGTCGATGCGCTCGACGAGATGTTCCGGTCGGCGGCCGCGGGCTATGCGGTGCTCGGCTCGGATATCGGCGGCTACCTCGATCACGACGACGAGGCGCTCGCCGGCCCGGCGATCCCGTTCGACACGCTGGTGTTCGCGCGCTGGACCGCGCTCGGCGCACTGAACCCGTGGATGCAGCTCCACGGTCGCGCGAACATCGCGCCGTGGACGGTGCCCGATCACGTCGACGAGACGGTCGCGCTCTATCGCTACTGGGCCACGCTGCACGACGAGCTCCTGCCGTGGTGGTTCAGCATGGCGCAGAAGGCGCAGCGCGATCCGAAGGGCGTGATCATGCGGCCGATCGGCGACCTCGCCTCGTGGACCGGTGACTACCGCTACACGCTCGGCGACGACCTGCTCGTGGCTCCGATCCTCGATGCCACGAGCGTTCGCGATGTCGCGCTCCCCGCCGGGCGCTGGTTCGATTGGTGGCAGCCGGGCGCCGCACCGCTCGACGGGAACCGCACGCTCGCGGCGTTTGCGGTGCCCGAGCGCGATCGGATCCCGCTGTTCGTACGCGAGGGCGCGATCATCCCGGCGACGGTCGGCTCCGCGGTCACCGGCCTCGGCACGGCCGCACGCGGCGGCGCGCTCACGGTGCTCACCTGGCCCGCCGCGACGACCAGCGGGTTCGACCTCGTCGACGAGGACGATGCGCCCACGACGATCAAGGCGAGCAGCGCGAGCATCGAGCTGTCTCGCGCGCTGCGCCCGACCTATCTCCGGATCCGTCGCGATGCGGCACCGACGAGCGTCGCGATCGCGGGTGGTTCGGCCGCGATGGTCGCCGACGCCGCCGCGCTCGACGCCGGCGCGAGCGGGTGGTTCTACGACGCCGCGGCGAAGTGGCTGTGGGTCAAGCTGCCGGTCTCGACCGCTGCGATCCGCGCCGACATCGGCGCGTGACCCACCGCCGTTCGTGCTACGAGCGGGCATGTCGGCACGCTTCGGGGTGTTCGCGGTCCTGCTCGCGGCGGCGTGCGGCACGTCAGCACCGGAGGCGACGCCGTCGCCGCCTCCTGCTCCGGCGACGAAGCCGACGCCCCCCCCGAAGCCCGCCGCGACGGCCAAGGTCCCGACCGCGGACTCGGTGACCGCCGCATCGCCCGCGAAGCCGGATGGTCCGGCCGTGGTCGTCGAGGCGCAGTCTCCGAGCGTCGATGGCGCGGCGCTGCGCACGAAGCACCGCGCGCGGCTCGGCGCCGATCACTCTCCCGTCAGCGTGCTGAGCGGCGGCACGCCCGGCGAGCTCGGCGAGCGCCTGTGCCAGGCGGTGGTGCCGAAGCGGCCCGCCGCGACACCGATCCTCCTCAAGCCGAACATGGGCGGCTTCAACTGGTTCCACGATCCGAAGACGCACCACGGCGACGACGGCGTGAAGGGCCGAACCACCGACCCCGAGTTCACGCGAGGCGTGGTCAAGTGCCTGAAGGCGCGCGGCCACACGGCGATCACGATCGCGGATGGCTTCACCGGCAAGGCCGCGGACTGGACACGCCTGATCAAGATCTCCGGCTACGCGGCGATGGCGAAGGAGGAGGGCGTCGAGCTGGTCGCGCTCGACGACGACGGCGTGTTCGATGTCCAGGGCGACATGCCGGGCAAGCCGCTCGCGGTCCACGGCATGGAGAAGACGCACGTCCCCACGCTGCTCATGCCGAAGCTGCTCGCGCGCCACCTCGAGCGGGGCATGTTCCTGTCGCTGCCGAAGATCAAGACGCACCGGTTCAGCGTGTTCTCCGTCGCGATCAAGGGCATGCAGGGCACCGTGATGTACTCGAACGCGTCACCGGCGTTCCACCAGAAGGGCCGCTCGCACAAGGAGCTCGGCAAGGCGCTGGCCGCGATCAAGCGCGGCGATGCGAACGGCCGCGCGCTCTACGTGGACGCGCTCGAGGTGTTCGCCGAGCGCATGGTCGACGTGCTCGAGGTCGAGGCGCCCGATGCCGTGCTCGCCGAGGGCGCGCCCGCAATGGATGGCGACGGCTTCGACGAGCTCTACCCGCGCCGCGAGAGTGTCGCGATCGGCGGCACCAGCGCCGTGATGGTGGACCGCGTCGCCGCGCAGTACCTCGGGCTGTGGGACAGCGCGGAGCTCGCGAAGGAGCTCGGTGGTCATCGTACGTCGCCACTGCTGGAGGTCGCCGCGAAGCGCTTCGGGCTCGACATCACCGCGCCCGAGCTCACCGGCGATGGCGCGGCGCTGCTCGCCACGCCGCAGAAGGCGCACCTGCACGGCATGGCCGGCTTCCAGATCGGCTGCCCGGGCGTCACCGCGGACGGCGCGTGCACCGCCGAGATCCCCGACGGCGCGACCAAGGATGTTCACGCCGCGAAGCTCGCCGGTGACGCCCCGGTGATCGACGGCAAGGTGGATCCCGCGTGGGACATCGCACCCACGTTCGCGTTCAACTCCGACTGGTCCGGCGCGGCGACGCCGGTCGTCACGCAGGTCCGCGTGCTGTGGTCGCCGACGGCGCTGTACATGCTGTGGGAGCTCGGCGACACGGACCTCCTGACCGATCACACCCGCTCGATCGACGCCGAGCGCGTCGACCTCTACGAGGAGGACGCGATCGAGGTGTTTCTCGCGCCCGATCCGGCGAACCGCAAGCGCTACGCCGAGATCGAGGTGGGTCCGTTCGGCCACTGGTTCGATCTGTGGATCGATCGCTCGACGAAGAAGGTCCGCTCGAACGCCGCGTGGTCCGCCGGCCTGACCATCGGCACCACCCAGGACGCGGCGAAGCGGCACGCGACCATCGAGCTCGCGATCACCGCGCCCGAGCTGATCGCCGCGTTCGCCGCCGAGGCGCGGCTGCCGATCGGCCTCTACCGCATGGACGGCAAGAGCCCGAAGCGCTACCTCGCCGCGTTCCCGACCCGGACGCCGCAGCCGAACTTCCACGTGCCGGATGCGTTCGGCACGATCGTGCTCGATCCCTAGGTCCGGGTCTCCCACGACCCGGAATCGAGCGTCATCAGGGCGAGCGGCGTGAGCAGCGCGTAGGTGACTGGCATGACCAGCGCCTGCGGCACGAACGACAGCGCACCGACGCGGTCCTTCGCCGGCCAGTTGCGTACACGCCAGCGGTAGTAGAGGCCAAACAGCACGAGCACGTGGAAGTGGCCGACCACCGCCGGCAGGAACACGCTCGATCCGAGGGCGCGGACCACGGCGATCGGATACCCCACGAGCACCACGAACATCGCGAAGTAGTTGATCGCGATCAGCGGATTGAGCCGCCACACGTGGCTGAACCCACCGGTGTAGTCGACGAGGTTCGAGCGCCGCCAGCGCAGCTGCTGCGAGATGTACGTGCCGAGCGTGTTCGGCACGAACGTGCGGCACCGGGCCGCGAGCGTGATCGTCGTCAGGTACCCCGCCTTCACGATCTGCCGGGTGAGGAAGCGATCCTCGCCGTACTTGATCGGCACGCCGAGGAGCGCACGACTCTCGAGGATCGGTTCGAGCTCGATCAGCACCGCGCGGCGGTACGCGGTGAGGCATCCCGAGAGGCAGAGCATCCGCTTGAAGCCCCACTCGATGTTCCGCATCGCGTAGTACGCATACCAGTACTTGATGGTCTGCATCCGCGTCAGCCAGTTGTCGTGCTTGTTGCGGATGTCGACCCAGCCGCCGACGGCCGCGATCTCGGCGCGCGTGAACCTGCGCACGAGCTGGCGGATCGCATCGGGCTCGATGATGACGTCCGAGTCGACCGAGACGATGATCTCGCTCTCGGAGGCGCGCACCGCCTCGATGATCGACCGTCGCTTGCCGGTGTTCGTGCGGTTGCGCCGCACCACGAGCACGCCATCCGAGGTCTCGGCGACCTCCTGTGCGAGCGCGTAGCTGCTGTCGGTCGAGGCGTCATCGACGCAGACGATCCGGAACTTGTCCCGCGGATAGTCGGAGGCGAGCACGCTACGCAACGTCTCCTGGATCGCGGCGCCCTCGTTGTACAGCGGGATGATCACCGTCACCGTGGGCGCGAAGTCGTCCGTGGTCTGGTCCCACGACGAGCCGCGGATCAACCGCATCACCAGGCCGCCGAGGTAGCGGTTGATGAAGACGACGATCGCCAGCGAATGGACGATGATCCAGAACGCCTTCATTCCCCGGTGTCATCGTCGGCGCGATGCACCGAGACGTCAACGGCCACCGCCGTGTGAGCCAACTTCCGTCACGCCGATCGCCCGGTGCCGGGCCTTGCCACCGGGGTTCCGATACAGTGGATGCGTGGGCGTGAGCATCCTGGTGGTCGACGAAGGATGGGTGCAGACCATCTACGTCGCACGTGCCCTCGAGCGCGCCGGGTTTCACGTCACCGTGTGCACCGCGAGCGGCGGGACCGCGGCCTATCGGCGGCGATCGGTGACGTGGCAGTCCGCACCCACGGTGGCGAGCGGCGCGCTCGTGCCGCACCTCGAGCGCATCGCTGGTGCGTTCGATCTTGTCCTTCCGCTGACCGAGTCGGTGATGACCG
>JBBRED010000149.1:0-19097 GCA_038203335.1 Haliangiales bacterium
ACCGCCCGGCACTGGATGCCACCGGCGCCCCGCTGCTCGTCATGTTCGGCGGCAACGACACGCTGATCACCGTCGGCCGCGCGAGCTGCGAACGCAATCGGTTCGACGCGAACCTGGCCGGTGGCGGAACGACCACCACCATCGACTACTGCTACAACAGCGCCGCCGGGCACCGCGACGCCGTGCGCGGCACCGACGTCGACTACCTGCTCGGCTGGATCGCCGCGAAGGCCGGAATCGCGGCCGCTCCGGCGGCGTGTACTCCGTTCCCGGCGACGTTCATCTGCCCGACGGTCCCGCAGGACTTCTGAGCTAGAGCGCGCCGCGGCTGATCGTGATCTTCATCTTGACCGCGGTCGCCGGGCGATCGCTATCGTCGCGCTTGACGCGAGCGATCTTGCCCACCACGTCGAGCGGCTTGCAGGTGCCGAAGATCGTGTGCTTGCCGTCGAGGTACGACGGCGTGCCCTCGGTGATGAAGAACTGGCTGCCGTTGGTGCTCGGACCCGCATTCGCCATCGCGAGCACGCCCGGCGCCATCTTGACATCGGGAGACGTCTCGTCGCCGAACTGATATCCCGGGCCGCCGCTGCCCGTGCCGGTGGGATCTCCGCCCTGGATCATGAAGTCGGGGATCACGCGGTGGAAGATGAGGCCGTCGTAGTACGGCCGGTTCTTCTGCAGCTTGTTGGTCTTCGGGTCGAGCCAAGGCTTCTTGCCCGTGGCGAGGCCGACGAAGTTCGCGACCGTCATCGGCGCCTTGTCGGCGAGCAGCTGGCAGCGAACGGTGCCGACCGAGGTCTTGATCGTGGCGATCAGATCGCCCTTGCCGGTGATGCCCTTGGTGTAGGTCTCGAGATCCGCGGCCACCGGTGCGGCGACCTCCGCGAGCACCGAGGCCGGTGCCGCCGCCGGCAGATCCGGATCGCCGATCCGCTTCATCGCGTTGCCGACCGCCGCGTTCGACGCGCACTTGTCGAGCGCCGCCGCGTCCTTCGTCATCCGTGCGGAGAGCTTCTCCTCCGCGGCCTTGGGCATCACCTTGCCGCCGGCCATCTCCTTCATCACGGCCTTCAGCATCGCGGCGTTCGCGGTCACCGTACTGTCGACGACCGTCGCCATCTTCGCGCAGTCGTCCTTCGTGGCGAGCATCGCGGGGATGAGCTTGTCGAAGAAGCCGACGAGCTTCGCCGTGTCAGCCGCCGAGAGCTCGGGCGCCGGCGCCTTGTCCGCGTGGCTGGATGTTGCAAGGAGCCCCGTGGCGAGCACCACGAGGAGCGTCGAACCGCATTTGATCATGGGCCAATCCTGACACACCAGGGCTACGCGATCACGACCTCGGTCTTGATCGAATTCGAGATGAAGCACTGTTCGTGCGCGTGGTGGTGCAGCGCGGTCAGCTCGTCGGCGGTTGGCTGCTTGTCGCCGCTGAATGCGAGCTCGGGGTGGAGGGTGATCGTGCTGATCCACGGCACACCGTTCGCGCCCTTCGTCATCACGCCGATCGCCGCGTCCCGGTAACTGGTCAGCACGAACCCCTGCTTCGCGGCGAGGTACAGGAACGTCAGCATGTGACAGCTCGACACCGACGCCACGAACGCCTCCTCCGGATCGACGTGCGCCGGGTTGGACCACGGCACCGGGACCACCGACGGTGACGGCGATGCCGGAACGGTCACCCCGCCATCGAACTCCCAGCTGTGCTCGCGAGAGTACTTCCCGCGCCGGAAGTCCTCCGCGGTTGCCGCGCCCTGCCAGGTGATCGTCGCGTGATGTTCCGCCACGGGTAGATCCTAGCGCCATGCCGCCGACGAAGTTGCGTGTGCGCCACACGTACTTCGTGTTCGGTGTGCGCGCCCTCGCCGCGGTGCTGTGAGTAAGCTCCTCGGATGACCGAGGCGCCCCGCCTGCGTGACGACATCATCTCGAAGCTGTACGTCGAGCTCGCGAAGTTCCCGAGCGTCGCGACCCGCAACGACCACTACCTCGCGCTCTCGTTCGCGGTCCGCGACCGGCTCCTCCATCGCTGGGTCGCTTCGGCGCGCGCCACGCTCGAGAACCGCCGGCGCGTGGTGATCTATCTCTCCGCCGAATACCTGATCGGACCGCAGCTCGGCTCGAACCTCCTCGCGCTCGGCCTCGAGGATGCAGCGCGCACCGCGCTCGACGAGATGGGCGTCTCCCTCGACGAGCTGATCGAACACGAGGAAGAGCCCGGGCTTGGCAACGGCGGCCTCGGGCGGCTCGCCGCCTGCTACATGGACTCGCTCGCCACCCTCGATCTTCCCGCCGTCGGTCACGGTCTGCGCTACGAGTTCGGCATCTTCGACCAGGACATCCGCGATGGCTGGCAGGTCGAGCGCACCGACCGCTGGCTGCGCAACGGGAACCCGTGGGAGGTCCGGCGCTACGAGATCGAGCACAAGGTGAAGTTCGGCGGCCACACCGAGCACACCGCCGACGCACATGGCCGGCTGCGCGTGCGCTGGGTGCCCGAGCGCGTGGTCAAGGGCGTGCCGTACGACGTGCCGGTCGCCGGTTACGGTACCGAGACCACGAACTTCCTGCGCCTGTGGTCCGCGGTCGCAGACGAGGAGTTCGATCTCGACGCGTTTCAGGTCGGCGAGTACTGGCGCGCCGTCGACGCGAAGATCCGCAGCGAGAACCTCACCAAGGTGCTCTATCCGAATGACTCGAGCCCGGCGGGCAAGCAGCTCCGGCTCGAGCAGCAGTTCTTCTTCGTGTCGTGCGCGCTACAAGACTGCATTCGCCTGCTCACCTCGCGCGCCTCGATCCGCGAGTTCCCCGATACGTTCGCGCTTCAGCTCAACGACACGCACCCTGCCCTCGCCGTGGCCGAGCTGATGCGGCTGTTCGTCGACGAGTTCCAGCTCGGCTGGGACGAGGCGTGGGACCTGACCCGCCGCTCGGTCGCGTACACCAACCACACGCTGCTGCCCGAGGCGCTCGAGACCTGGCCGCTGCCGCTCATGCAGCGCCTGCTGCCGCGCCACGTCGAGATCATCTACGAGATCAACCGGCGGTTCCTCGACGAGGTCCGCGCGAAGTTCCCGGGCGACGAAGCGCGGCTCGCGCGGATGTCGCTGATCGGCGAGCACGGCGACAAGCAGGTGCGGATGGCGAACCTCGCGACCGTGGCGAGCCACCACATCAACGGCGTCGCCGAGCTGCACTCGCGGCTGCTCCGCGAGACCGTGCTGCGCGACTTTGCCGAGCTGTGGCCCGAGCGGTTCACGAACGTGACGAACGGCGTGACGCCGCGCCGGTTCATGGCCCTCTCGAACCCGCGTCTCGCCGAACTGATCTCCGATGCGATCGGCGACGGCTGGGTACGCGACCTCGATCGCCTGCGCGAGCTCGAGCCGTATGCGGACGAGCCCGCGTTCCGCGACGATTGGCGCGCCGTCAAGCACGCGAACAAGGCCGACCTCGCGAGCTGGTTGCGCAGCCACCACGGCCTGATCTGCGATCCGGCGACGATGTTCGACGCGCACTGTAAGCGCATCCACGAGTACAAGCGCCAGCACCTGAACCTCCTGCACGTGATCGCGCTGTGGGACCGGATCCGCCGCGGCGAGCCGCCCGGGGCTCCGCGGACGTTCGTGTTCGCCGGCAAGGCCGCGCCCGCGTATCGCGCCGCGAAGCTGATCATCCGCCTCGCGCATGGCGTGGCCGATGCGATCGCCGCCGATCCGCGCACGCGCGATCAGCTCCGCGTGATCTTCGTGCCCGACTTCAGCGTGAAGACCGCGCAGCGCATCTATCCCGCCGCCGATCTCTCGGAGCAGATCTCGACCGCCGGCATGGAGGCCTCGGGCACCGGCAACATGAAGTTCACGCTCAACGGCGCGCTCACGATCGGCACGCTCGATGGCGCGAACGTGGAGATCCGCGAGGTCGTGGGCGCCGAGGAGTTCTTCCTGTTCGGCCTGACCGCCGAGGAGGTGACCGAGAAGAAGCGCGCCGGCTACCAACCGGCCGACGAGCTCGCGAGGGATCCCGAGCTCGCCCACGTGCTGCAGCTGCTCGCCTCCGGTGCGTTCTCGCCGGGCGACCGCGGCCTGTTCGCGCCGCTCGTGCAGGACCTCGTCGATCGCGATCCGTTCCTGGTTCTCGCTGACTTCCGTGCCTACGCGGACTGCCAGCGCACCGTCGACGCCGCGTGGGCCGACCCGGCGGGCTGGGTCCGCTCGTCGATCCTCAACGTGGCGCGCGCCGGAAAGTTCTCGTCGGACCGCTCGATCCGCGAGTACGCGAGCCAGATCTGGCGCGTGTCACCGGTCGCGCCCTAACGAACATCGATCGTCGTGATGCGGAGCTGATCGCCGTCGGCGCGCATCGCCGCTGGCGCAGCCGTGATCGGGAGGTTCGTCCAGTGCGGCGCGGGGCCGCGGAAGAGGCCGATCAGCACGTCGTAGCGGCCCGGCTTCGCGGCCTCGAGCGAGATGCGGTCGACGAGATAGTCGCCCGGGCGCCAGGTCGTGGTCGGGCAGCGACCATCGAGCGGGTCGTGATCCGCGTTGACCCACGCCGGGCCCAAGAGGTGCACGAACGTCTTCCACGGACGATCGAGCGGCTTCAGCACCTGGTAGACCACGGCGAGCTCGACCTGTTCGTCGGTCTGCACCGTCCAGCCGATCAGCTCGACGCGATCGTCCCAGCGCACGGGCGCGGGCGGGCGCGCGGCGACGGTGGGCTCGGCGCGTGTACGATCGCGGACCGCTCCGTCCCCATCGCAGGTCGCGCGATCGACGACGATGGTGACGCCCGCCGCGCCGGCGACGACGGCCGGCTGCTCGTGCCGGATGCCGTCCTGGGTCAGCACGCCGATCGTGTACGTGCCCGGCGCGAGGCCGCCGATGCGGAACGCGCCGCGCGCGCCCGTGATCGACTGCGGCATGGCGGCCCAGCGGTGGAGGTCGCGCTTCTCGACATGGAGCTGGACGCTTGCATCCCCGATGGGCGCGCCGGCGGTGTCGACCACCGTGCCCGCGATCGCGAGGTCCGATCGCTCGACGACCAGTCGCACACCGTCGACGACCGCGGTCGTATCGCGCACCTCGATCGCCGGCGGCGGCACGGCGAAGCGCAGCGGGATGCGCATCGTCTCGGTCGAGAACACCTCGGCGGTGTACGCCCCACCGCCGCCCATCTCGCCGCACGCGAAGCGGCCGTCGGCGGCGGTGACGCACTCGGCGAGGTCGCCGACCGGCAAGGTCGGTGCGGGCGTGCCCCGCAAGGTCAGCGCGACGAACGCGCCCGCGAACGGTGCGCCGGCGGCGTCGACGACGATGCCGCGCACCTGCGCGCCGGTCGACAGCTCGACGTCGTGCCCGTGCTCCGCGACATCCGGCAGATCGATCGTCGTATCGAGGTACGCGCCCATGCGCGTGTCGTCGGAGTGCAGGTGGTAGTGGCCTGGCTCGAGGCCCGTGATCGCGTATGCACCAGCGCCGTCCGCGGTGGTGCCAAGCTTGCTCGGTCCGTTCATGCTGACGCGTGCATGCGGTACGACCACGCCGCCGCGGCGCACGATGCCGCGCATGGTGACGAGCGGAGCGACGGCGATGTCGGTGGCGGCTTCCGCGCCGGCGCGCACCTCCACCGTCAACGGCGCAAGCGCGCGATAGCCCGAGATCTCGAGATCGGCACGCCCGGCAGGGACGCGCGCGATCACGAACGTGCCATCGGGTTGCGTGACCGCGGCGAGATCGGGAACGCCCGACGCCACCGCGAACCCGGGCGAACCCGGCGCCACCGCAGCGAACGCCGAGACCCGTGCGGTCACCCGCGCACCGGGCGCGGGATGGTCGCCGACGAGAACGCGCCCGCGAATCGTGCCGGTGGCCCGTGCGCGCAGCGTGACCGCGCGGGTCTCACCGGAGGTCGCGAGCACCGAGACCGGAGCGCTGATCGCGTTCGGCGCCTCGGCGATCAGGCGCACGCGCCCGCCGCGAACGCCGCTGATCTGGAATGCGCCCGCACCGTCGGTGGTCGCGGTCGCAGGCGCGGGCATGTCCTCGTACGCGAGCGTGCCGTCCGAATCGGCGGCAAGCATCACGCGAGCGTTCGCGATCGGCTCGCCCGACTCGGCGATCACGCGCCCGGTGATGATGGCCTCGGGCGTCATGATGAAGTCGCGCTGCACGCGGCCCTTCGGCGCCGGTAGCGCGTGGATCGCGCCGTAGCCATCGGCGCGCACCGTGAGCAGCAGTTGCACGAGCTCGGTCGCCGTCGGCAGCGCGCACACCTCGTACGCACCCGTCGCATCGCTCTCGGCACCGACCACGTCCTCGCGCAGCACGCGCGCGCCCGCGATCGGCGCGCCCTCCGGATCGCGAACGAAGCCCCACAGCGACGCCACGCACGGCGTGAGTGCGATCTCGAGATCGTCGGTGTGGACGCGCGGGTCCCGCGGCTCGACATGGACGATCGTCGCCACCTTCCCCGCTGCCGTCGCGCTCAGCGTCAGCGCCGTCGCATCGGCCGGTCCGAAGTCGAAGCGCCCGTCGTGATCGGTGCGCTGCTCGCGGCTCGCGCCATCCTGCGTCAGCGTGACGAGAGCGCCCGCCGCCGGCGCGTCGGCTCCGGCCGCATCGCCGCTGGACCGCGTCGAGCTGCGGGGCTCCGCGCCATCGCGCGGACCGGCGGGCGCCGAACCGTCGACGAGAACACGGCCGGCGATTCTCCGTCGCGGCACACCGGGCTGCGCGCGCCATCCGTTCGAACGCTCGATCGCCGTCGTCGCGGCGGACCTCGCGGGCGTGTGCGGCGGGCTGTGACTCCCGACCGGCGAGGCAGACGGCACGTCCGCGTCGTGGCGACGCACCACGAGCACGAGCGCGATCGCCGCGATCGCGATGAGTGCCGCCACGATCGCGATCGGCACCCCGACCGCGGGCGCGCGCCCGACGAGCGGCGCGAGCGCGGCGAGCCACGCCTTCCGATCGCCGGCGTGCGCCGCATCGAGGCGCGTGCGCAGCCGCGCGAGGCCCTCGCTGATCCGCCACCGGACCGTTCCCGCGGGAACGCCGAGCTGGCGCGCGATCTCCTTTGGCGCGAGCCCCTCGGCGAACCGCAGCAAGATCGCCTCGCGGTACGGTTCCTCGAGCTCGCCGACCAACCGCGCGAGCAACTGCTGCGTCTCGTGCCGCTCGAGCAGCTCGGCGCTCGTCGGCGTCTCGCGCTCCGCGACCGTCGCGGCCGAGATCTCGCGCGCCGAACGATTCGCTTCGCTGCGCCAGCGGAACTTCGCCGCGTTGCGCAGCACGCGCGCGAGCCACGGCTTCACCGGCCGATCGAGCGATGGCGGCCGGCGCAGCGCCGCCGCGTAGGTGTCCTGGACGAGATCGTCCGCGGTCGCGCGATCACCGACGAGGCTCGCGGCGAGCGAGCGCAGCCAGGCCGCGTGATCGAGGAGGTGAGCCGGATCGTGCAACGTCACGAGTCATACATGCAGTCGGCGTCGACTCGTTGGGTGAAATCGTCCGCGGCGCATCGGAGGCGCCGGCTACGGGAGATGGATGTCGCCCGAACCCTCGAGTCGTACCGGCTGCAGGGCGGCAAGTGGCTCACGCTCGCCGTCTACAAGGACGCTTACTAGCAGCCCGTCGCAACCGCGAGCGCGTCCTCGGCCATCCAGCCGAACCGCTTCGCGCCATCCGACGCCTTGATGTATCCGTAGAAGAACCGCAGCTCGCCCGACTGCTTCGTGTAGTGGCCGTTCGCGGCCTTCACCCACAGTGGCACCGTGATCGATGGCTTGCCCTCGAACGTCGGCACGTCGACGCGCTGGAACTTCGTGCCCGCAACAAAGTGATCGGTCGTGGCACCGCCGAGCCCGAAGCCGGGCACGCTGAACACGAGGTTCGCCGAGCGCACGCCGTTCGCGCGCACCAGCGGCAGGTAGTCGCCCGCGCGCTCGTGCGTGGCGGTCGAGTCGCGCACGACCTTCTTGAGCTCGATGCTCGCATCGTGCGAGTTGCGGATCTGGTAGCAGGCCATGTTGCCGCGGCCCGGATCGCGTCCGTTGACCTCGCCCATCTTCTGGCGGAACGAGGCCTCGCCCTTGATCGCATCGATCGGATACCAGCCAGCGCTGCCGTTCGCGGTGGCCAGCGCGAGCGCGTGCGCCTTGCCCGCGAGGTAGCGGGTCTGACCGTAGTTGAACGTCAGCCGGGTCGCGGTCTCGGTGTGGAGCGCCGTCCCGTTGCCGTCTCGAACCTGCGCGCCGGGCGTGACGCCCCAGGTCTCGCCGCCCGAGTTGGTGAGCACGCGCGAGCCGCCCTCGTGGAACCGGCAGTTGAACGTGCTCGCGATGCAGAAGTTTCCGTTGACGCCCGTCACGTAGCGGGCGGCCTCGATGTGGTCCCCGTCGCCCTCACCCTCGAATTCTTCCTCGTCACCGACCATGCACGAGGCGGTGGTGACGATCAGCAGCAGCAGCGGGATGGCTCTCATGTCGCCCGAGCAAGTGCAGCGGGTGTGCCCGCAGTGGTCAGCACGAGGTGAGCCGCGCTCGCGGCGCAAGCCCGCGATCCGCCGTCGACGCGCCGCGTAGAACGGCCCACCGTCGTGTGCAGTCACGGAGACCGCGCCCCGCGCGATCGTGTGGGCATGTGCGAGGTCAGCCGCACCGCCGCATCTAGCGCGCGAGGATGACGGCGATCTGCGGCTCGTCATCGCCGAACGCGCCGCGCATCGCCGCGTGGACGCCCGCGGGCACATCGGCCGGCGCGAGATACGAGCACGCCGCCGCCTCCTCGAGCGTGAACTGCGCACCGTTGCAGTACGCGTCGCGGTACGCGCCGTCGAGCTTGACCTTGACCTCGGCCTTGAGGCGCGCTTCCTCGTGGGCCGTCAGATCCGCGAGCGCCGGCAGGTTCGCGCGCTGCGGGCTCACACCGGCGTCGGAGTTGGTGACGTCGTGATCGAAGCCGTGCTCGAACGAGTCGTTCTTGATCTCCGCGGAGACCTCGGGCGAATCGCGATCGAAGCGGATGCGCAGCGCGCTCACGTAGTGACCCGAGCGCTCGAGCGCCGAATAGGTGAACGAGCGCGGCACGTCGCGGTAGCGCGTCACGGGCTTGGTCACCGTGCGATACGCGGTCCGGTACTTCGTGACGGTGCGATAGCGGGTCTCCGACGTGTAGTCGGTGTACGGCACGCTCTCGCTGCAGGTGGAGGTCCCGCACGGCTTGCTCTCGCTGCGGTATGCGGTGTGCGGCACCTGCTCCTGGTAGCTCTCCTGATCGTTGTACGGCTCCTGGTAGGACTCCTGCTGGTCCTCGTACGCGGTGTACGGCACCTGCTCGGTCCACGTCGCGGTCTTCGACACGGTCCGCGAATCGAAGGTCGCCGACATCTTGCCGCCCAGGAGCGCATGCGCCTGCTTCGGTGCCTCCGTCGAGAACCACACGCTCTCGCGGAACGCCGCTGTCATCGTCGTGCGAATGCGCGACGAGTCCTCCGCCGGGATGCCGACGATCGATCCCTCGACGACAAGGCCGGTCCGGAGGTTCGGGCGCGTGATCGGCTTCACCTCGGTACCGCCGAAGTGCCGGCAGTAGCTCCCCACGACCCAGCTCCAGTACGGCGTGGTCGCCCGCGGCGCGAGTGCATCGCACCGGGTGCGGCCGACGCCGCGCACCGAGTCCTCGATCTCGCTGCGCCAGTTCTGAAAGTCCACGTGCGCGAGCAGCGGCGCATAGTGCGCGGCGAGCAGCTCGGCCGAGAGCGGACCGCGACCGGTCGCCGTGGCCGTCACGGCGGTGGCGATCGCGGAGCCCGCGGCCACGATCTCGACGGTCAGCTCCTTCGCCGCCTGCCCCTCGAGCTTCATCGCCCAGCTGTTGCGGCGCACGAGAAGCTCCGCGAGCGTGGTCGTTGCCTGGTCGAGCTTGCCCGCCACGCGCGCGCTCGCCGTCGCCGCGAGCAGCTCGCGCAGCGCGTCGGTCCGCGCCTGCGTGCGCTTCTGCGCCGCCTTGCCGTCCTTCGGATCGGTGCGCACGACCTGGTCGTAGAGCTCGGCCGCCTCGAGGTACCGGCGCTTCTTGTACGCCTCGTCTGCGCGCGAGCTCGCCGACTGCGCGCAGCCAGCCACCACCACCAGCGCACCCAACAGCAGCCTGGCCTTCATCACGTGGACGATGTCGTGCCGCTTGTACGCCGCTGTTGCAAGGTGATTGCGAAAGGTTGACGAGCTGTGATAGACGACTGGCCGGATGGTCCGACCAACCCAGAGCCAGATGCGACGACCCTCGCAATCGCGTTTGATCTCGACCGGTTCAGCCGAGCGTGGCGCGATGCTGGTGGGCGTGTTCGTCGGCGCGCTGATCGGACCGGCGTTGCTCGTGATGGATCATGACCGCCCGTACCGCGGCGTCATCGTGATGGTGATCAGCGCCCTGATGGTCGTGATCGCCGCCGCCAACGATCGTCAGTCCACGCCGTAGAGCTGCAGGCCGATCGTCGCTGACCAGGCGGCGGGCTGATTGCCTACCCATTGAAGCGCGCCGGAGATGACCGGCCCCACGCCCGCGCGCGTGTGTGGCCAGTACCAGCGATCACTGCCGAACCGTGCGGAGAGGCTGGTCCAGAACAGATCCGCGTCGAACGGGCCATGCATGTTCGTGTTCGTGACGCCGCGCTCGCGGATCACGAGGCCGCCGAAGTGCGCCGGCCCGACGGGGATCTCGAACCAACCCGCGCCCGACACCGCGAAGTGACCGCCCGTGATCGCACTGCCACCGGCGGAGAGGCCCGCGACGGCCGCTCCGAGCCGAACCGCGAAGCCGAGCGGCCGCAGCGAGACGGCCTTGTAGTCGCCGACCCACTGCGCCGTCAGGCCACCGTGCCACCCGAGCGGCCGCGGCCGTGCGATCTGCACCGAGACCGTTCCGGCGAACACGAGACCCTCGCCGATGCCCGCGCCGAGCTCGATCGCCTGCGTCCAGCCGACCGGATCGCCGCGTAGTCGACCGCGGTACTCGAGCGCCGGCTTCACCGGATCACCGCCGGTGTGCGCGTCGAGCCACGCGACGATGTCGTCCTCGACCTGCTTGCCCTTCGGCTCGTGCAGGAGATCGTGGAACAGGCCCTCGTAGATCTTCAGCGTCTTGTCGGTCGCGGGCGCGGCATGGATCATCGCGCGGCTCCCCGCCGGTGCGGTCAGCGCATCGCGCGTGCCGTGGAGCGCGAGGATCGGCAAGGTCAGGCCATCGGTGTGCGCCCAGATCAGCTCCATGCCGTTGATCAGCCCCGCGGCGGTGCGCGCCGGGCCCGGCGCCTGATGGACGAGCGGATCGGCACCCAGCACCTTCGCGGCGTTGGGATCCGAAGAGAAATCCTCGTTCGCCAGATCGAGCGCCTTCGCGCCGGGTGTCAGCGCTCCGGCCATCTGCGTGGCCGCGAGCAGCAGCGGCGAGGCATCCACCGCGAGCGCCGGCGCCGACAGGATCAACCCCGAGAGCGCGGCGCGGTGGCGGATCGCGGTCAGCGTGGCGATCGCGCCGCCCATCGAGTGCCCGAACAAGAACATCGGCTTGTTCGGCTCCTTCTGCGCGACCTGCTCGATGAAGCGATCGAGATCGTCGACGTAATCGAGCCACCTCTCCGGCGCGACGCGCTTGCCGGCCGAGCGACCGTGGCCGCGCAGATCGAACGCGTAGACGCCGTAGCCCGCGGCGGTGAGCCGCGCCGCGAATGCGTCGTAGTGACCCACGTAGTCCTTGAGCCCGTGCATGATCACGACCACGGCCTTCGGCTCCGCGGCCGCCGTCCAGTGGCGCGTATACAGCTCGGTGCCGTCGCGCGCCTTGATCACCTCCGCCGTGACGCCGGCGGGGAGCGCGGGATCCGGACGCACCGGGAGGTTCGGTGTGGCCGCACACCCGGCGACCACGGAAAGCACGACGAGCACGCGGATCATGGCGTCTCGTCGGCGCCGATGTCACGAGCGTTGCCGCGCGGGCGGGCATCGCCTTCGAAGTCGACCACCTCGGTGGCCGCGGGATCGGCCATGTCGATCGCGGGGGAGCTGGCCATCAGGTGGAAGTCGGATGCAGCGTTCACGAACATCGGATTGCCTTGGACGTTCGTACCGGGTGCCGCCGCTGCAAGCAAACAGTACGTCGGGATGCAGCTCGGGCCGAGCTCCGGGAACAAGAACGTCATGTTGTTGTAGATGATCGAGTCCTCGACGTTGACCGCCGAATTGCACTGAAGACCCGACGCCATCGAGCCGCCGCTGTTCTTCGTTACCGTGTTGAATCGGAACACGGCGGGCTTCCCGAGCGTGGGCGTGAGCCGCGCGCCGCTGACGGCGCTGGCGGGCTGCGTGCCGTTGTTCGCGAGCACCGTGTTCTCGATCGTGAACGCGCCGTTCGCGGAGATCCCGCCGCCGAGATTGCCGAGGAGCTGCGAGCGGTGAACCTCGACGGCGTTCGGGCTCGAGACGCCGAGCCCCTGAGAGGCCTGGATACGGCTATCGCGCACGATGATGGTCGCGCTCCCTCGCCCGTCGACCCGTTGTTGCCGGCGCCATCGACCAGGACGTGCGCCAGGGTCACCGCCCCTCGCACGACCAGCCCGTTGCCGTCGGGGCTCCTGATCGAGATGCCTTCCATCACGAGCGTGGTCCCGGGATCCGTCTGGAGGTCACTGGTCGCCGAGGATGGCGCGAACACCGCACCGCTGGGATCGACGTCGGTCCCCGACATGATGATCGAGAGATTGTTGCCGGGCCCCGACTTCACGTTCCAGTCGTCGGGATACGAGCCATCGTCGACGCGGATGAACGAGCGCGAGGTCGACACCCGCTGGAGCGCGGTCGCGACGGTGGCGCACGGAAGGGTCTTCGCGCAGGCCAGATTGTCGGCGCCCGTCGGGCTCACATAGAGGACCGCCGCCTCGGCGACGCAGCGCCCGGTCAGCTCGTGGCACGCGCCGTCGCACTCGCTATCGGCGACACACGCGCGGCACACGCGATCCTCCGGATCGCAGATCGGGGTATCGACCCCGCACGTCGCGCTCGTGACGCATGCGATGCCGATCGGGGCGTCGATTCCGGCGTCCCTTTCACCGATCTCGTCGACGCAGGTCGGCGGGCTCTGGGCGAGGTCGCAGACCTGATCGCCTGGACAGGTATGGTTCGGAGAGCACGGCAGACCGACCTGTGCTGAGGGGTGGTAGCAGGCGCTGGCCAGCCAGGAGGCAACGCTGACGAGCCCGAGGCGCACCCACACCCTTCAAGGATATCAGATCAGACGGTCAGCCCCTTCTTGTACGCGAGGAGCTCCTTCTGGGTCTTGAGCAGCAACTGGTTGGTCTCGAGCAACTCCTTGGTGCGGGCTCGGACCTGGTTGGCCAGGCGCTCGCGCTCGCGGGCCTCGGTCTCCAGCATCTCCTGGTACTTGACCTGCACGACGGCCTCGTCGGTGACGTTGCGCTGGATCTCCAGCGCACCGACATGGTTGCCACCCTCGTCGGTGATCGGCACCGCCGAGAGGATGAACCGCAGCTTCTGGGCCTCTCCGAGGATATTTCCGGAGATCTCGTCGAGACGTACGTGTCGGTTATCTGCCCAGCACTGCTGAGCGATGCACTCGGACTTGCAGATGTTGAGCTCCAGGACGTCGAAGCAGTGCTTTCCCTTCAGCCCGCGGGCCAGCTGGCGAGGCAGCAGGGCGAAGAACGCGCGGTTGAAATCGACGATCCGACGCTCCGTGTCGACGATGAAGTAGCTATCCACGATCGCACTGGCGACGCGCTTGAACTCGCCCAGAAACTGCGCCAGCGCGGGCGCCACAGAATCTCGGTCCCCGACCATGGGTCGAATGGTAGCAGTTCCGTCGCACGTGTCATAAACTCGTGCACGGGATGGCCAAGCGCGGGGGTCCGAGCCTCTCGGTCAAGATGATCCTGACCACCACGATCTTGATCGTGGTGACAGTGGTCGGTTCAGGCGTGCTCAACGTCATCAACGTCCGCAAGGCGTTCGATGAATCGCGAACACGTCAAATAGATATCTTTCGCAAGGGTCGCGAGACGCTCGGCGAGTTCGGCACGCCGCTGTTCGCGCGCGCCGTCTCCCAGCTCCTGTTCGACAAGGGCCGAGACCCCGACATCCTGTCGGTGGTCAAGGAGACCGTCGAGCAGGACACGAAGGACATCGACGGCAAGAAGGACTACGGGCTCAAGCTGGCCTACGTCCTCGACCTCAATCAGAAGGTGATCGCCCACTGCTACGAGGAAGCGAAGCTCGTGTGCTCGATCGACAACCACGAGCCGATGTCGCCCGCGATCAGCCCGATCGCCGCGGATAGCTGGAAGCAGGCGCTCGATGCATGGAAGGCCAGCGGCAAGGGCGAGGCGCTCGTCCGCTTCGATCTGACCGCCCAGGGCTCGCAGCACCGCGTGTTCGCGTTCCCCGTGTTCGTCGCGGGCACCCCCGCCACCGCCGCCGGCGCCCTGGCCTCCGAGGTCCCCGATGCCCGGCTCGGCTACGTCGTGCTCGGCTACGACCTCGCGCCGATCCAGACGTTCACCGAGGAGGCCTCGGAGCAGAAGGCCGCCGCCTCCACCCGCGCCGCGCTCTACACCGGCGCCGTCGGTGCCCTGTTCGCGCTGATCGGCACCGTGCTCGCGATCTTCCAGGGCCTCTCGATCTCGCGGCCGATCAAGCAGCTCGCGTGGAAGGCCGATCAGATCGCTCGCGGCGACCTCGAGGCCCGCGTGGAGATCACGTCGAACGACGAGATCGGCACGCTCGGCGAGAACTTCAACTTCATGGCCGACCAGATCAACATCTTGCTGCTGCAGACCGCCGAGAAGGCGCGCATCGAGCAGGAGCTGGAGGTCGCACGGACCATCCAGGAGACGCTGGTCCCCACCGCGGATCCCGTCGACAAGGGCACGCTCAAGTTCGCCGGCTACTACCAGCCCGCCGCGCAGACCGGTGGCGACTGGTGGACCTGGAGCGACCTCGTCGGCGACAAGGTGCTCGTCGTGATCGGCGATGTCACCGGCCACGGCGTGCCGTCCGCGATGATCACCGCCGCGGCGAAGGCGGCGTGCGACGTCGCGCGCCACGTCCACAACGACGACGTCACCGTGACCCGCCTGCTCGAGATCATGAACCACGCGATCTTCGAGAGCGCACAGCGCCGGTTCGTGATGACCTGCTTCGCGTCGATCATCGATACGAAGCTCCGCACCATCACGTACGCGAACGCGGGTCACAACTTCCCGTACCTGTTCCGCCAGAACGAGGGTAAGGGCGAGTTCGGCTCGCTGATGATCCGCGGCAATCGCCTCGGCGATGACCGCGCCTCGAAGTACGAAGCCAAGACCACGGAGCTCGCCGGCGGTGACGTGCTGATCTGGTACACGGACGGCATCGTCGAGTGCGAGAGCGAGACCGGCGAGGAGTACGGCGAGAAGCGGTTTCGCGCGAGCGTTCGCAAGTCCGCTTCGCTCGATGCCGGTGAGATGCGTGACGCGATCGTCGCGGACGCCACCAGCTTCTTCGGACAGGCGCAGCGGAAAGACGACATCACGATGATCGTGGGGAGGATCCAGTGAGGACATGGGGAACCACCGCGATCACCGCGGTCATGCTCGTCGCGAGCGCAACGGGCGCTCAGGCCGCCATCGAGGATGACCTCCGCGACGGCGACAAGTACTTCGAGGACGGCAACTGGCAGAAGGCCGCCGTCTCCTATGACCGCGCGATCGACAAGTCGCCCGGTCAGGTGCCCGCCGAGGCCTACGGCAAGCGCGCCGCGGTGTTCATCATCCTCAAGGACTACAAGGGCGGCCTCGACTTCATCGCGAAGGCGAAGGCGCGCAACTCGGCGCTGAGCGGATCGGCCGAGCTCGGCGAGCAAGAAGCGCTGCTCCTCTGGGAGACCGACCACAAAGACGAGGCGATCAAGGTCGCCGAGAAGGTCGTGGCCTCGCGGCCGCAGACGTTCACGAACCAGGGCCTGATCGGCGAGTACTACGCCGCGCGCAACCCCGCGCGCACCGTCGCCGCCTACGAGGCGTATCTCTCGAATCGCCCCGGCGAGCTCCAGGGTGGCGACGTGCTGCCGCGCATCCGCCTCGGCTTCGCCCTGCTCGCCACGGCGCGCGGGGCGCTGAACGACGGCGACGAGGGCAAGGCGAAGGGCCTCTACGAGAAGGCCGTCGGCCAGTTCGAGACGGTGTCGCGCAAGTTCGGCAAGAAGCCGAACGCGCAGGTCAACGCCGACAACGGTCTGTGTGCCGCGTACACGGGCCTCGGTCAGTTCGACCAGGCCGTCACCGTGTGCGAGCGCGTGATCGAGGATCCGAAGCGCATCGATTCGACCGGCGCCGTGTGGTTCAACCTCGGGACCGCGTACCTCGCGCGCAAGCAGACGAAGAAGGCCCGCACCGCCGCCAACGAGTTCACCCGCCTTCGCAAGAACGAGGCGCGCGGCTTCAAGCTGATCGGCGACACGTACTTCGCGGACCGCGACTGGACCAACGCGCTCGACGCGTACCTCCGCGCGGAGAAGCTGCTTCGAGCGAACCAGGCGCACGACCAGGTCCAGCTCTCGATCCAGCTCGGCAAGACCTACCGCCGCCTCCCGGCTCCGCCGAGCGGCAACAACCCGAACCTCGCCCTCGCGATCGACAAGCTCAACGCGGCGTACTCGGCGAACTCCACGAGCCTGGAGCTCGCGATCGAGCTCGGCGGCGCGTACCTCGAGGGCAAACAGGACGCGAAGGCCACGGCGCTCTCGGATCGCCTGCTCGCCAGCCCGGATCTCGCGAAGGCGCCGGCCGAGCAGCGCGCAGGCGTACTGCTGCTCGCGGGCAAGGCGCTCTACAACCAGAAGAAGCTGAAGGAAGCGCGGCAGCGGTTCGAGGCCGCGGCGCAGATCCGGCCGAACGACGTCTCGATCCAGAAGAACCTCGTGCTCACGATCAACGAGCAGGCGTTCTCGGCCACCTCCGATGCCGCGGGCGCCAGTGCGCTCCTTGACCAGGCCCTCGCGATCGATCCCGGTTCGTGGGTGACGCTGACGAACATCGCCGTGCTCGCGATCGATCGCGGGCAATGCGAGCCTGCCCAGAAGCAGCTGATCAAGCTCGCCGAGATCCGCGGCCACGACGAGGTCCTGCGCACGCGGCTCCTCGCGCGGACCTTCCTGTGCCAGCCGCGCCCGGATCTGAAGCGCGCCTCCGAGGCGTACGCGAACGCCGAGAAGGAAGCGAAGAAGGTCGGCGCCGCGCTCCCGCTCGCCGAGATCTATGTCGAGTGGGCGCCGCTGCTCGTCGATACCGACCTCAATGGCGCGATCGACAAGCTCGAGAGCGCCGTGCAGACCGGCGGTAGCGACCCCGAGATCGCGCCGGCCGCGAAGCGCAACCTCGCCGTCGCGCTGTTCCGCCGCGGCTGGAAGCTGATGCGCGAGAACAAGCCCACCGAGGCGGCGCAGGACTTCGAACGCGCCACGCGCGACGCGGGCGTCCTCAAGGGCACCGAGCCGCTCGCGTTCGAGTTCAGCTACGGCCTGTCGCTGATCGATGCCGGTCGCGCGACCGACGCGGCGAAGCTGTTCAAGGGCCTCGGCGCGAAGGGCAACCAGGCCGCCTATCTGAAGGGCGCGTACGCGAAGTTCGGCTCGCAGTTCTTCGGCGCCTACGCGAACTACCGCTCCGGCACGCTCGCCGCGCGCCAGCAGGCGACCACGGACCTCGGCAAGCTCGAGAACGAGTCGGGCTTCGGCTCCAAGGTGAAGGACCTCCTCGGCTCGGCGTTCGAGCTGGTCGCGTACGAGCAGTGGCGCAACGGCCAGATCGGCGCGGCGAGCAAGTCGCTCACCTCCGCCGAGAAGTACGCCGACAACGATGCGAAGCGCCGGATCACGATGGACAAGGCGGCGCTCTCCCTCGGCAAGGGCGACCTCGCAGCGCTCGAGGCGCTCGGCGGCAACCCGCCCGAGGCGCTCGTCAACCTCGGTATCCTGTACGACCAGGCCGATCGCCCGAAGGACGCCTACGAGGCGTGGGTGAAGGCAAAGGCGCGTGGTGTCGCCGTGCGCGACCTGCAGAAGTGGATCGACGCCAAGAAGAGGATCTACGGATTCTAGCCATGCGCACCACCAACCTTCTCCTCGTCATCGCTGCCCTCGCAGCGCCCTCGATCGCGATCGCGCAGCCCGCGCCCACCAAGATCACGATCGGCATCTACGCTCCGTCGGTGGAGTTCGGCGCCGCGCAGGCCCGCCTCGCGTACGTGCAGGGCCTCGCCAAGGCGATCGAACAGAACACCGGCATCAAGACCGAGGCGCAGTCGTACGCGAACGTCGGCGCGCTCAAGAAGGACAACGTCGACTTCGCGATCATCGACGGCCAGTGCTACGCGGCGAACATGAGCTGGAAGCTGCTCGCCTCCGCGAACATCGGCGGCGGCACCACCCGCGCGTGGGGCCTGTTCTCGTCGGGCGGCAGCGACATGCAGTCGCTCAAGGGTAAGAAGCTCGCGTTCATCAGCACCGGTTGCAACGACGCGGGCTTCGTCGACAACGCGATGCTCGAGTCCGAGGTCGATGCGGGCTTCTTCGGCGCGCGCGTCGGCAAGAACGATCTGACCGCGGCGATCGCCGAGGTCGCCTCGTACAAGACCGCGCAGGCCGTGTTCGCGCCGGCCTCCGCCGCGAAGGGCCTGACCAAGGTGTTCGATACCGGCATGGTGCCGAACCCCGCGTTCGTGGATCTCTCGGGCAAGGTGCCGGCAGCAACGGCCGACAAGGTCGCCGCGGCCGTCATCGGCTACGGCGGCGGCGGCGCGATCTCCGGCTGGGCGAGGGGCGACCGCAGCATCTACTCGTCGCTCGCCGGTCGGCTCGGCAAGGTCAACAAGGCCGGCGTGCTCGCCACGCCCGATCCGGTTCGCATCGATGCGCGCGACGTGCTCGTCGAGCCGCCGACGCTCAAGGACACCGCGCTCGTCGACGTCCGCCACCACTTCGTGCGGCCGCCCGGCGCTCGCATGGACTAGTGGACGCGACCCACGGCATCTCGGTCGCGCTGCTGCGGCCGCT
>JBBRED010000150.1:0-19027 GCA_038203335.1 Haliangiales bacterium
GTCAGCGCGCGGCTCGCGTTGTACTTGATGGAGTTGCCGATCAGGTTCATCAGCACCTGCTGCAGCTGGATCCGGTTGGAGGTCACCGTGGGCATGCCCCCGGCGACCACGAGCTCCGCGCTCTCCGGCGGGGCGAGCAGCTCCCACACCTCCTGGAGGATCTGGCCGCTATCGACCTCACCCACGTCGCCGCGCTCGCGACCGGCGCGGCTGTACGCGAGGATGCCGGCGATCAGGTTCTCCAGCCGGAACACTCGCCCGCGCAAGAGCTGCATGTGCTCTCGTGTGGTGTCGTCCATGCGCTCGCCGAGGTCGTCCTCGATCCACTGCGACAGGTTCGCGATCCCGCGCAGCGGCGCCTTGAGATCGTGACTCGCAACGTACGCGAACTGGTCGAGCTCCGCGTTGCTCTTTTCGAGCGCGGCGATCAGGCCGTGCGCCTCCTGGAACATGCGCGCGTTGTCCATCGCGATCGCCGCACTGGCCGCGACGCCGCTGATCAGCTTCTCGGTCTCGGCTCCGAACACGCCCGCCTCCGCGTGGCCGAGGACGAGCATGCCGATCCGCTGCCCGCTGCGTGACTTCACGGGGACGCCGAGGTAGCTCGTCATCGGGAGCGGGCTGCCCGAGAGCACGAGGTTCGTGCCGAGCTTGCGTTCGGCCGCGGCATCCGCGACATCGGAGATCCGGACCACGCCGGTGTTGGCCTGCGCCGGCGCGAGGAGCGGCGCGAGCCGCGCGAGCGGAATCTCCTTCGCCATCTCGCGGGACACGCCACTGAGGGCGTACGCGTTGAACGCGTCGCCCTTCGCGCCGGGGAGCTGGTGGAAGAACACGCCGAGCTGCGCGCCGGCGAGGCGAGTGGCGGTGTCGATCACCTGCTGCGCGAGTGGCTCGACTTCGAGCTCCGTGGAGAGCTGCTTGCCCAGCTCGTGCAGGATCTCGAGCCGCTCCGCCTGCGCGCGGACCGCTGCCTCGGCGCGCCGGCGCGCCACGTCGGCGGTCTTGCGCGCGATGCCGAGGGCGAGCGCATCGACGCTGACCGACAGTGCGTTCAAGACGTCGTGATCGAGCGGGCGTCGCGAGTACATCGCCATCACGCCGACGATGCGATCCTCGACGCGCAGCGGATAGCCGGCGAACGAGACGATGCGCTCCCGGCGGTGCCACTCGCCGCCACCGACGTACTTGTCGGTCGCGACATCGTTGGTCAGGTACGGCTCGCCGTCCTCGGCGATCTGCCCGATCTTGTACTGGCCGAGCGGGACCTGCGACTGATGCCCATCGAGCAGCCCCTCGAGGCCCGAGCTCGCGAGAAGATCGAGCACGGTGCCGCTCGCATCGAGCGTCCAGATCCGCGCCTGCGCGGCGTCGAGGTTGCGCACCATCGCGAGCGTGCACCGCTGGAGCGCAGACGCGAGTGACTCCTCGCGGGTGAGCGCATCGCCGATCTCGCCCATCATCAGCGCCTGCTTCGCCTGGCCGCTCTCGACCAGGTGCGGGTTGCTCTGCCGCAGGCTGAACAGCAGGCCGCCATCCGGCGTGGGCCGCGCGCGGACCTGTGACCAGCCGACGCGCGGGAGCGAGCTCTCGGTGAGCAGCTCGGTACGATCCGACATCGCATACCGGAACCCCGAGGCAAACGCGGTCTGCTCGAGCTCCGGGCAGCGGTCCCACAGGGTCGCCCCGGTATCGCCGATCATGCGCACGGCTTCCGGGTTCGCGTACAGCACGCGCCAGTCGCTCGCCACCAGCAGGACGCCGTGCGGCAGCAGATCGAGGATCACACGTGGATCGCTGCGCTCGAGTTCGATGGCGGTGACCACGTCCCCGACACTATGGGGATTGCAGCGTGAGGGGCAGCCCCCTGGACGGTGATGCAAAGGTGAGTCAGCGGTGTGCGCCAGCGCCCGCCTGGCCGTCGCCAACGGCGCGAGATCTCGCTCCCGCACGGACAGGCCGCTTCGCGCGCTCGAGGAGCGGCTTCACGAACTGGCCGGTGTAGCTCTTCGCGTTCTGCGCGACCTGTTCCGGAGTTCCGACCGCGATCACCTCGCCGCCGGCGGCGCCGCCCTCCGGACCGAGATCGATGATCCAGTCAGAGCGCTTGATGACATCGAGGTTGTGCTCGATCACGAGCACCGTGTTGCCGCTCTCGACCAGGCGCTCGAGCACCTCGAGCAGCTTCTTGACGTCGCCGAAGTGGAGGCCCGTGGTCGGCTCGTCGAGCAGGTAGAGCGTGCGGCCGGTCTGCACGCGCGCGAGCTCCTTCGCGAGCTTCACGCGCTGCGCCTCGCCACCCGACAGCGTGGTCGCTGGCTGCCCGAGCGAGATGTACCCGAGGCCGACATCGACCAGCGTGTTCATGATCCGCGAGAGCTGCTTGTGGTGCTGGAACAGCACCGCCGCTTCCTCGATCGGCGTATCGAGCATCTCGGCGATGTTCTTGTCCTTGTAGGTCACGCGCAGGGTGGCGTCGTTGTAGCGCTTGCCCTTGCACACCTCGCACGTGACGAACACGTTCGGCAGGAAGTGCATCTCGACCTCGCGTACACCGGCGCCTTCACACGCCTCGCAGCGACCGCCGCCTTGCTTCGCCGACACGTTGAACGAGAACCGGCCCGCCTGATAGCCGTAGGTCTTTGCCACCGGCATCTGCGCGTACAGCTCGCGAATCAGATCGAACGCCTTCGTGTACGTCGCCGGGTTCGAACGCGGCGTGCGGCCGATCGGCTGCTGGTCGATGACGATGCACTTGTCGACCTTGCCGAGACCGGTGAGCGACTCGTATGGACCCACGCGATCGAGCGAGCGGTGCAGCATCCGATTGAGCGCTGGGTGCAAGGTCGCGTTGATCAGCGACGACTTGCCCGCGCCGGACACCCCGGTCACCGCGACCATCACGCCGAGCGGAATCTCGACGGTGACGTTCTTGAGGTTGTGCTCCTTCGCGCCGGTCAGCTTGACCCAGCTCGTCGGCGTGCGGCGCTGTTCGGGAACCTCGATCTTCTCGGCGCCCGACAGGTAGCGACCGGTGATCGAGGCCGCGACCTGCTTGATGTCCTCGGGCGTGCCCTCGGCGACCACGCGACCACCGTGGCGTCCCGCGCCCGGTCCGAAGTCGACGACCCAGTCTGCCGCCTCGATCGTTGCCTCGTCGTGCTCGACGACGAGCACGGTGTTGCCGAGATCGCGCAGGCGGTGCAGCGTCTTGATCAGCCGCTCGTTGTCTCGCTGGTGCAGGCCGATGGACGGCTCGTCGAGCACGTACAGCACGCCGGAGAGCTCGCTTCCGAGCTGCGAGGCGAGCCGGATGCGCTGCGCCTCGCCGCCCGAGAGCGTGCCGGCGCCGCGATGCAGGGTCAGATAGTCGAGGCCGACGTCGAGGAGGAACGTGAGGCGCGCGCGGATCTCCTTGAGGACCTCGCCCGCGATCTGCGCGCGCGATCCGGTGAGCTTCATCGAGGTGATGAACTCGAACGCCTGCTTCACCGTCATGCCGGTGACATCGACGATCGGCTTCTCGTTGACGAACACCGCGCGCGACTCGGGCCGCAGGCGCGTACCGTGGCAGGTGGCGCACGGGATGGCGCGGAAGAACTGCTCGTAGTGCGTGCGCGTGCGCTCCGACGAGCTCTCGCGATGGCGCCGTTCGAGCTGCGCGAGGATGCCCTCGAACCGCATCGCCCATTCGCCGGTCGAGTGCCGGCCTTCCCACGCCACCGTCACCCGCTTGTCGCCGGTGCCGTACATGAGGACGTCGCGCTGCTTCTCGCCGAGCTTGTTCCACGGCTTGTCGAGATCGATCTTGAACGACTTCGCGAGCGCCTTGACGATGTTCGTCGTCCATCCCGAGTCCTTCGCGATCGACTCGCCCCACACCGCCACGGCACCGTCGCGGATCGAGCGCGTCTGATCGGGGACGACGAGATCCGGATCCGCGGCCTGGCGCTCGCCGAGACCGTTGCACTCGACGCACATGCCGAGCGGCGAGTTGAACGAGAAGCTCTGCGGGCTCAGCTCGGGGAAGCCGATGCCGCACTTCGGGCACGCGTTCGCCTCCGAGTACATGCGCGGAACCTTCTCGCCCGCGACCTCCACCATCATCTTGCCCTTGCCTTCGCGGAGCGCGGTCTCGACGGAGTCGGTCAGCCGGCCCTTGTCCTTGCCGCTGATCGTGAGGCGATCGATCACGAGCTCGATCGAGTGCTTCTTCTGCTTGTCGAGCGCCTCGACGTCCTCGAGCCGCACGATCATTCCATCGATGCGCACGCGCACGAAGCCCGCCTTGCGCAGCTCGCCGAACAGCTCGCGGAACTCGCCCTTGCGGTTCTCGGACTTCGGCGCGAGCAGCGTGACGCTGGTCTTGTCGGGGAGGGCGGCCAGCTCGTCGACCACCTCGCCAGCGGTGCGCGCTCCGACCGGGCCGCCGCACTGGTAGCAGCGCTGCTCGCCGGCGCGCGCGTACAGCACGCGCAGGTAGTCGTAGATCTCGGTGATCGTGCCGACCGTGGAGCGCGGATTGCTCGACGCGCTCTTCTGCTGGATCGCGATGGTCGGCGACAGCCCGCGGATGCGCTCGTACTTCGGCTTCTCCATCTGGCCGAGGAACTGCCGCGCGTAGGCCGACAGCGACTCGACGTACCGGCGCTGACCCTCGGCGTAGAGGGTGTCGAACGCCAGGCTCGACTTGCCGGAGCCCGATGGGCCGGTGATCACGACCAGGCGGTGCTTCGGGAGCTCCAGCCGGTCGACCACCAGGTTGTGCTCCCGGGCGCCCTCGACAATGATCGAGTCCGGCTCGCGCTGCGGGTCATTACGTCCGGGACCGAGGGAGCTGCGGGCCATGGGCGGACACCGTACGGAGCGGATGTTCAGGTGTCAAGGCAGCCAGTTACGCTCGATCGGGCAGGGCGGGAAATGCTGACAGCGTAGCGTCAGGTTTACTTCGCGAACCGCGCCTTGTACGCGCCGAGGCCCTGCGAATCGAGCTGAGCGACCGGCACGAACCGGAGCGACGCCGAGTTGATGCAGTAGCGCAGGCCAGTCGGCTTCGGGCCGTCATCGAACACGTGGCCGAGGTGCGCGTCGCCGATCGCGGAGCGGACCTCCGTGCGGTCCTTGCCGTGCGTGGCGTCGTGCTTCTCGACGACGCCGCCGATGGTGCGGAAGAAGCTCGGCCAACCGGTGCCCGAGTCGAACTTGTCGAGCGAGCTGAACAGCGGCTGGTTGGTGGTGATGTCGACGTAGATGCCGGCCGCGTGGTTATCCCAGTACGCGTTCTCGAACGGCGGCTCGGTGCCGGCCTGCTGCGTGACGTAGAGCTGGAACGTCGTGAGCTCGGTGCGCAGCACCTCGGCGCTCGGCTTCGCGGTGCGGATCGGGCGCGCCGGATCAGCGGCAACGGTACCGGCGGCGAGCGTCAGGACGGCGAGGAGCGAGAGCAGCTTCGTCATGACGTAGCTACGCCGGCCGTTGCCATCGGTTACGGCGCCAGGTGCGCGATACTGTGGGCCCCGATGAGGCCGTACGAGCTCGTTCACGTGTTCCCCGACATCGCGCCGCGCGATCTTCTGCTGCTGATGACGTCGCCCGAGCACCAGCAGCTCCAGGACAAGGTCGGCAACGTCGAGCGCCGCGAGTTCATCTCGCGGGTCAGCGACGACACGCAGTACTGCTGTGAGTGTATGGTCTACCCGGCGCGCAAGATCCCCGCGTACGTGCGGCCGCTCCTCGGCGGCGGCCTCGAGTGCCACGAGATCGTGAGCTGGGACAAGACCACCGATCGCATCGAGATCGATGTGCACCCCGCGGTGCTCGGTGGTCGCTCGCGCGTGAAGGCGACCGTCACCGTGGTCGCGGACGGAACATCCACGGTGCGGACCTATTCGGGGCAGGTGACCGTCGAGGTGCGCCTGATCGGCGGGAAGGTCGAGAAGTCGATCGTCGAGGAGATGACGCGAACGATGGATGCGGCGGCCGCGGCCACCCGCGCACTGCTGCTCGAACGCGCCGCTCGCTAGGCGATCACGAGCTCGCGGCGCGTCCACCAGCGCGCGGCCCAGTGCGCGAGCTCGCGCGCCAGACGATCGACCAGCGCCGGATCGCTCGCGAGATCCGTGACCTTCGTGCGCGCGAGCTCCGCGGCGCGGCCCTCGAACGCGGGCCACGGCCTCGCGATCGCGAAGCGACGAGCCACGTCCATCGCCCACACCTCACCGCGGCACGCGGCCACGCCGCGGAGCTGCGCGAACGCGTCGTCGTTGCAGCGCGAGCACATCTGATCACGCGTGCAGCCGCAGAGCATCCCCCACGATAGCGGGGGTCACTGACAGCAGCGAAAGCCCGTCGAATAGTCGGAGTACGTCATGTCGTGCGCGGTGGTCACGTACAGACAGCCGTTGCCGTTCGCGACCGTGTCCACGTAGAAGCCGCCACGGAACGTGCCGGCAGCGGCGCTCGTCCACTCGTGCAGGTTGCCCATCATGTCGAACACGCCCTCGGCGGTGACGCAGCCCGGGTTCGCGCCCGCGCGATCGAGCGACGACGGGAGCTGATCGAGGCACGGGTGCGAGAGCATCGTGTAGATCACCGGATCGGTCGTGCCGAAGTACTCGACCGCCGGGTGTCGAGCACGCGCGTCGTTGCACACGCCCGGCATGCGCGTGTTGCCGTACGGATAGATCGTGCCCGCGGGACCACGGCACGCGCGCTGCCACTCGGTGTCGGTGCACAGCCGCTTGCCGGCGGCCGCGCACGAGGCGGCCGCCTGGGTTCCGGAGATGTACGCCTGGGGAACCGCATCCGCGCGGGCGTGCGCGGCGGGCGGCGATGCGCCGGGATTCCAGAACGGAGACACGCCGTCGAGCGTGGCCTCGTAGCGATCGATGCAGAACGTCTCGATCCGCACCATGCCCGCCGGGCAGCCGCCGGTCCCCGGTTCCTCGACGAGGCACGCGGGGTTCGGGAGCGGGTGCGCCATCGGATCGCAGGTCGCCGCCGGCGCGGGCAGCGCGCACGACGAGGCATCCGACTCGGCGTCGGGTGCCTCGCTCGATCCGGCATCGACAAGCGACGCCGAATCAGTGCAGGCGGCGAGCGCCCATCCGAACAGGATGAGAGCCGCGCCGCCCGCCCGTCGAATCACGCGCGAGCGCGCTCGACGGTGACGTCGTGGTCGTTGTGCTTCTTGCCGTGGACGCCGGCGATGATCGCGTCGACCGCATCCTCGGGGACGCGCACGTGCGCGTGCGAGTCACGGAGGCTGACGGATCCGATCCGCGCCTTGTCGCCGCCGATCGGGCCGGCGAGGAGACCACGGAGGTCATCCGCCGACACGCCGTGCTTCTTGCCGAGGCTGACGAACAGACGAGCTTGACTCGCCTCGCTCGCGGGCGCCGCGGCGGGAGCCGCCTCGCGCTTCGCGGGCTTCGCATCGGCCTTCGCGTCCGTCTTCGCATCCGTCTTCGCATCGACCTTGGTGTCCGACTTGCTGCGACCGCGATCCTTGTCGCGACCACGACCACCACGGTCGCGACCACGGCCACGACCTTCGGCGGCGGGCTCGTCGGTAGCAGCAGCCTCGGCCGCCGGAGCCGCCGTCGGCTCGGGACGCGTCGACTTCTCCTCGGCCCAGGTCTCCCAGAACTCGCGGGTCTCCGCGGTGGGCTCGCTCTTCTTCTTGCCCTTCTTGTCGGGCGCCGGGGCGCGATCCGCACGCTCGAGAGCGGCACGGGCCACGTCGTCGACCTTGATCACCTCGGTGATCTGCTCGACCACCGGAGCAACCTCGGGCGGCGCCTCGGTCACGAGCGGCAGGGTCTCGTTGCGCGCGGGCTCGGCGGCCGGCGCGGCCGCGCGATCGCGGTCTCCGCCGCGGTCGCGGTCACGACCACCACGGTCGCGGTCACGACCACCGCGGTCGCGATCACGTCCACCGCGATCATCGCGGTCGCGCCACGGACGACGCTCGCGGTCACCCGCGGGACGATCCGTGCGCACCTCGGTGCCGGCATCCGGCGCCGTCGAGGCGGGGACCGTGGCCGGGGTCTCGGTGGCCGCAGCCGTCGCCGGCACGATCACATCCGTGTGGCCGTGCTCGCCGTTCGGCGCGCGCTCGGGGCGAGGGCCCCGGTCATCGCGGTCGAAGCGACGCGGGCCACGATCTCCACCACCCTCGGGGCGAGGGCCCCGATCATCGCGGTCGCGCCACGGGCGGCGCTCGCGGTCACCCTCGGCGCGCGGCGGACGATCACCGCCACCCTCGAGACCGGCAACGCCGGCGGGCGGGGCACCATCGGTGCGCGGAGCATCGGTGCGCGGAGCATCGCCCTCGGGACGCGCCGAGGACGAGGACGAAGGCGAGGACGACCGGTCATCGCGATCGAAGCGGCGCGGACCACGGTCTCCATCGGAGCGCGGACCATCCGAGCGCGGACCATCGCGGCGCGGGCCACGATCATCGCGATCGAAGCTGCGCGGACGATCACCCTCGGGGCGATCGAAGCTGCGGGGCGCATCGGCGACGGGCGCATCGGCCTCGGCGCGCGCGGCCGGCTTCTCGCGGACCTTGGTGCGCGTCGAGATCTTGTCGAGCCTCTCGGCGACGAGGGTCGCGAGGACCTTCTTGCCGTTCGCGGTCGCATACAGCTTCTCGAAGATCTTCATCTCGAGATCCGTCGGACCGGTGGCCGAGAGTTGCACGCCGCGGATCAGGACCTGAACCGGGTCAGGCGGCTGCGGCAGGCCGATCGGCGGCAGCGGCACCTTGAGCTTGCCCTCGAAGATCGAGTCCTTCGGCAGCAGGCGCTCCTCGGGCTTCAAGTTGAAGGTCAGGCGCACGTAGCGGAAGTTGCCGAGCTCGCGCGGGCCGACCATCGAGAGGGCCGTGCCCTTCTTCCCGGCGCGACCGGTACGGCCGGTGCGGTGCACGTAGACCTCGGGCGACTCGGGCACCGAGTAGTTGATGACGTGCGAGAGGTTCGAGATGTCGATGCCGCGGGCGGCGACGTCGGTCGCGCACAGGAAACGAAGGTTCTTCGCCTTCATGCGGCCCATCACGCGCTCGCGGGCGTCCTGCGAGAGGTCGCTCGATAGCGGCTCGGCGTCGAGGCCCTGCTTCTGCAGATACTTCGCGACCGCCGTCGTCTCGTCGCGCATGTTGCAGAAGATGATCGCGCTCTCCGGCTCCTCGGCGTAGATGATCTTGAGGAGGTCGCGGCCGCGCGCGATGCCGCTCACGATGTAGTAGGCGTGGTGAATGTCGGAGACCGAGACCTGATCGCGCGACAGCGAGATCTGCTCCGGCGCGACCATGTGGCGGCGCGAGTAGCGCGCGACTTCGTCGGGCATCGTCGCGGAGAACAGCAGGGTCTGCTTCTTCTCCGGCAGCTGCTTGACCACGCGCTCGATGTCCTCGAGGAAGCCCATCGAGAGCATCTCGTCGCACTCGTCGAGCACGAACGTGTTGATCGCCTTCGTGTCGAGCGCGCCACGACCGATGAGGTCGAGCACGCGGCCCGGCGTTCCGACGACCACGTGGACGCCGTTCTTGAGGTTCGTGATCTGCTTGCCGATCGGCGCGCCGCCGTAGATCGGCTCGACGATCAGGCCGCGGTGCTTGCCGATGTTGGTGAGCTCGCGGGAGACCTGAAGGGCGAGCTCGCGCGTCGGCGCGAGGATCAGCGCCTGCGGCTGGCGCGCCATCGGCACCAGCTTCGACAGGATCGGAAGACCGAAGGCCGTGGTCTTGCCGGTGCCGGTGCGCGACTGGACCATGAGGTCCTTGCCGGCATGGACGGGACCGAACACGGCAATCTGCACCGCGGTCGGCGTGAAGTAGCCCATCTCATCCAGCGCCTGCCGGATGTCGGGGTGAAGATCGAAGTCCGCGAAGGTCGGGGGCTTCGGCTCTGGGGGAGCCGCCTCGGTGGCGGTTTCGGTGGTGGTGGGCTCAGCAGCGGTGAGCGCCGCAATGGCGGCCTGATCGGCCACACCGTTCTCGTGTGGCGCTGTTTCGGTTGTCATCTCGTAGGACCTTGGCGTGTGATTGCTCTCCGAGATCATCCAGTCGGAGCGCTGGTCGGAGCTGGAGGTCCTGGAGATTCGCAGGCACGCGACGTCGTCGGTGGCTGCTCCATAGATCCGCTCCGATGCAGAGCTCGCGCTGCGGACCTTGATCCGCGCCGTGGCGAGCTCCGTGTTCGGTGACCATGACTGTCGTTAACCCGTGATTTCGCGCAGACCTTAGTCGGCGCGGGCCATCGGGTCAAGGACCGTTAACGGGGCAGGGTCAGGCGCACGATACCGGCGGTATCGGAGTCGCCGCGGCCCTGCAGATTGGCCGGGATCGGGCAGCTCGAGGGCGGGTTCAGGACCTCGGCGCACAGGGCCAAGCTGGCGCTGAGGCGGAAGATTTTCACCTCCGCGCCCTCGACCTCGATGCCATCGGCGTCGACCACGAGGCCGCGGATCGCGGCGGCGTCGGGCAGGCGGATCTGGTCGACCGAGACCGTGGTCAGCGTGGTGTCGCGTGGGATCTCGACGTCGTTTCGGACCCAGCTCGGCGCGCGGGCCTTGCTCGCGGGCTCGAACGCGAGGTCGTAGTGACCCCACAGCGTGGCGATCGTGGGGTCGACCCAGAGCGCGAACTCACCGGTATCGGGCGTCAGCGTGGTCGCGGCGGGGATCGCCGACACGAACGCCTGCGGCGCATCGGGGAAGCTCCACGTGAACCGGAGCGACGGGCGCGCGGTCACCGAGACGTCCTTGAGCGGGTTGCCGAGGTAGTCGGTGACCTCGCCGCGCAGCGCGATGCGCGTCGGCAGGAGGAGGGTCGCGTTGCCGGGCGCGAGCGGCGCATCGAACAGCACGCCCATGTTCGAGCTCGCGGGCGGGACCACATTGATGCGGTACTGCTGCGCGATGGCGCTGCCGTCGAGCAGCATCAGCGAGACATTGCCGTTGTCGTCGGCGGTCCCGTCGGCGGAGAACGTGGCGAGCGTCTGGCCGGCGGTCGCGCCGCCGAGGGTGGCGCTCACGGTGACGCGGGCGCCGCGCACGCCGTTGATCGAGCCCGAGCCGTCCACGCCCTTGATCGGGAACGGGTAGCTCTTCACGTTGCCGAGGTTCGCGGGCTGCACGAGCGTGCGCGTCGACGAGGTGGTCGACGAGATCTCGACCTGGTGCAGGGTGGGCGCCGCGGGTGCGCTCGCCGCCGGGCGCGCGATCAGCTCGACGCTGCCGACGAGGTTGTCCGCGAGGACGATGTGGAACTTGCCATCGGAGCCGGTGTAGTCGACCGAGGAGACCTCGGTGGGCGGCGCGGACGCCTCCCAGTGGCCCATCGCGACGACGCGGTAGTGCGAGAGTCCGCCGCCGAGCGCGCCGACGACGCTGCCATCGATCGTCGGCAGGCTCGCGCCGCCGAGCATGATCGTCTTCGTGTACGAGTTGTTCTTCGCGTCGAGCGCGAACCGCATCGGCGGATAGAGCTCGGCCGCGCTCGGTGCGCCGCTCTGTGGCTCGTCGCCGCGCCCCGTCGGGATCACGGTGACCAGGTAGGGAGCATCGCTCGCCGAGGTCTTCGGCAGCGCGATATCGAACGAGGGGCCGGTCGCACCGGGGCCGCCATCCGCGTCTGCGCTGACCTTGAAGCCGGGGCCGCCCTTGAAGGACGACGGCCGCGTGATCGTGATCGTGGCTTCGATCGTTCCGCGATCGCACGGCGTGGGCGGCGTGCACGCGGACTCGACGCGGCCGCTGAACATGGTCGGCTTGTCGAGCGAGAGATCCGCGATCCAGCCATCCTCCGCGATCGAGGGCATCACGAGCTCGCGCGGGACCAGGTCCTTGCGCTCGGCGGGTGGCGAGATCACGAGCGCGTACATGCCTTGCGGCGGATTGCCGTAGCAGGTGCCCTCGTCACAGATCTCACCGTTGGCGGTATCGCAGTCGCTCGCCTTCGTGCACTCGGGCGCGGGGCCGGAGGGCACGTCGAGACATGCTGCGAGAGAAACGAGGAGGAGCGGGTACTTCTTCATTGCTCGTGGGCGATGCACTTCAGGAAATAGAAGACCGAGGTCTTGAGGCCACCGGGGGGCATCGCCTGGAACGACGGCGTGCCCGACTCGAGCGGCTCGCGGTCAAACACCACGACCGACATGTTGCGCGTCTGGCCGATGTCCGTCGGCTGGCACAGCGCGGTGACGTCGCACATCACGGAGCGCTGCGGAGACGTGGGCGCTGGCGGCGGGGCGGTGCAGGTGACGCGCGCGGGCTGCGGATTGCTCACCGTGTAGTCGACGAACGCGCGCACGTAGAGCGTGTCGCCGAGGTCGGTGTCGATCAGGGTCGCGTTGATCGAGCCGGCGGTGACGCCCTGCTCGAACGTCACGGTCTCGCCCGGCGGCAGCTCCTGCTGATCGCTGCGCACGGCGAGGATCGCGGGCGGGGAGTTCACGCCGGCGTCCTGATCGCCCACGGAGAGGTCCGGCGGAAACACGCAGCCTCCCGAGACAACCGATGCGAGGAACAGCAGTCGAACCACAAGTGCCCGGACATCATGCACCCCGTGCGCCAGGGACCACTGTCCCAGTGGTGTCGCGTGGTTACCCGCGAAACCGATGTGTGCGGCGGCGTGGAGCTCGGACATGCGTGTCATGGTGTATGGCGGGCCAACGGCGCCTAGGTCACAGCGGGATCGGCGTTCGGATCGTCGGACTCCTTCTCGAGGTGACGGAACACGGTGCGCGGATCGACGCCGAGATCGCGCGCGGTCTTCGTTCGGTTGCCGTTGTTGAGCGCGAGAATCTCGTTGATGTAGTCGCGCTGGAACTTGTCCTTCGCGTCGGCGAGCGTGAGGATCTGCGGCAGCACGTCGCCGGTCAGACCGAGATCGTCGGGGCCGATCACGCTCGACTCGCAGAGCACGATCGCCTTCTTGATGCGGTTCTCCAGCTCGCGGATGTTGCCGGGCCAGCTGTGCTTGCGGATGCCCACGGCGGCGTTCGGAGACAGGCCCTTCACCTTCGCGTCGTACTCGCGCGAGTAGCGGCTGATGAGGTAGCGGGCGATCACGAGCACGTCGTCGCCGCGCACGCGCAGCGGCGGCAGCTCGACGTTGACCACGTTGAGCCGGTAGTAGAGATCCTCGCGGAACCGGCCGCCGGCGATCTCCTTTTCCAGCTCGCGGTTGGTGGCGGCGAGGATGCGGATATCGACGGTCTCCGGCCGGGTATCGCCGACGCGGTACACGACCTTCTCCTGGATCGCGCGCAGCAGCTTCACCTGGAGCTCGATCGGCATCTCGCCGATCTCGTCGAGGAACAGCGTGCCGCCATCGGCCGCCTGGAACTTGCCGAGCTTGTTCGCCACCGCGCCGGTGAACGCGCCCTTGACGTGGCCGAACAGCTCGCTCTCGAGGAGGTTCTCGGGAATCGCGCCGCAGTTGATGGTGACGAACGGCTTCGCGGCGCGCGGCGAGCGGTTGTGGATCTCGCGCGCGATCAGCTCCTTGCCGGTACCGGTCTCGCCGGTGATCAGCACGGAGATGTCGGTGCCGCTGATCTTCTCGACCTTGCGGAACACGGCCTGCATCGGCGGGCTGGTGCCCACGATCTCGCCGAACCGGTACTGCTCGAGGCGATCGTTCAGGCGCTTGTTGTCGACCTTGAGCTCGTTGAGGAGCAGGGCGTTCGCGACGATCAGCGACGCCTGCGAGGCGAAGATGCTGAGCACGCGCAGCGTGTCGTGCTGGAACAGGTCGCGGATCGAATCGTTGCCGACGTAGATCAGGCCGAGCAGCCGGCCGCGGTCGAGCAGCGGCACGCAGATCACGCTCGAGACCTTGAGCTGCATGACGCTCTTCGCGGCGGCGAACTCGTCGTCGCGGAGCGCGTCCGAGACGATCACGGGCTTCCGCGTGCGGATCACCTTCGCGATGATCGAATCGGAGAGCTGGCTCACGGCGTCCGCGATGTTCTCCTTGTTGACGTTGCGGGCAACTTTCACGTCGACGGTCTCGCCCTCGAGCAGCACGAGGAAGCCCTTGTCGGCGTTCGTGATCTCCACGACCGCGTCCATCAACGCGTCGAGCAGCTCGCCGAGGTCGCGCTGGTGGATCAGGCGCTCGGAGAACTCGTAGAGCTTCGTGTAGGCGTCGATGTCAGCGATGGTCTCGCCGGCCTCCTCGGCGGTCGGAGCCTGCTCGTCGATCATCACGAACCGCAGCTCGCAGCTGCCGATCACGATGCGGTCGTCGTGCGTCAGCTTGTGCTTGCCGCGCTTCTTGCCGTTGACGACGAAGTCCGTCTTCTTGAGCGCGAGCACCGTGTAGATCTGGCCGTCGAACCGGATCGCGAACCCGTCCTGGACCAGGGGATCCGGGAGCACGATGTCGTTGTCCGGACCCGATCCGATCGAGGTCAGCTTCTTGTCGGGGTGAAGGCTGTAGACCATCGGCGGATGGCCCGGTGCGGCGAGGCGAAGTGACGGCATGCTAGTTCTCCCATCCGAGGCCGATGCCGACGCTGTCGGGCGTCACCATCGGACTCAGCTGTAGTCGATCGAGAAATGAGGTCTTGTTCGGCGCGGGCGCCGGCTTCTTCTTGCTCGGGTCGAGCAACTCCGCGGGGACGAGCGAGTCGTCACCCTGGAGCTGTCGCCGGGCCTTGTGGTGGCGGATCGCGTCGTAGACGCCCCACGCGTAGAACGCGAAGAACGCGATGCCGGTACCGATCTCGACCTGCTGGAGCCGACGCACGCGCGGTCCCTCGGCGATGTCGACGGCGTTGCTCTGGAAGCCGTAGGTTCCCACGAGGTAGCCGAAGATGCCGACGCTCGCGAGGAACGTGGTGGTCTGGCCGAGCGCCATCACCGTGCCCATCGTGCGGCGGTCCTGCGTGAACTGCGCGAGGCCGAACGGGAGGAAGTTGAACGTGAACGGCCGCACTTCGTAGACGTGCAAGCTCTTGCGGTAGTCCTCCAGCGCCTTGGCCTGCGCGGCGAGGCGCTGCTTCTCGGCGTCGTGCTCGAGCCGCGCGCGAACGTCCTCCTTCGTGCGCTCGAACAGCCGCACCGCGCCCTCGGTGAACATCAGCGTGGTGATCGCGCGCTCGGGATCGATCTGCAGCGCCTTCGTGAACTCGTCCACCGCGCGCTGCGTGTCGCCAAGCTCGAAGTTCGCGGCGCCCAGCAGCACGTGTGCCTCGATGACGTCCTCCTGCCGGCCCAGCTGGAGGTCGGGGTAGAGCAGGGACCCGCTGACCTCCTTCGCGCTCTGCCAGTCCTTCGCGCGGAAGTTCTTGCGGGCGCGATCGAGATCCTGCGTCGGCGTGGCGTGTGCGATCGCCGTCGCGACGAGGAGGATCAGCGCGGCGGATCGCATGTGACCTCCACCGTCTTGCCGGCCTCCGCCTTCGCCTTGCCGGACCAGCTCTTCGCGCTCGTGAACCACTCGATGGTCACGGTCTTCTCGCCGAACAAGCCCTGGAAGAACACGGTCTGCTTCTGCTCGATCGTCGCGGCCTTGCCGTCGATGCGCACGCTCACGTCCGGGATGCTGCAGTGCGGGATCACGGTGCCCGGTTTGTAGGTGAGCTGGAACGGCAGCTCGGCCTGCCCGTACTTCGCGATCGCCTCCTGCGGCACGCAGCAGTCGTTCTTCACGCGCACCGTGATGTCGTGATCGATCGCGCGCGCGAGCTTGCCGTCCTCGGCGGTCACCGGGACCCAGCCCTCGCCGAAGTCGACGAACGCGCCGTTCGGCGGCGAGACGGAGACCACCAGCTCCTTCTTCTCGTTCGGGACCACCGGCGACGCATCGACGAGCAGCGGCGGACGGTTGCCGCCCGAGCCGCTCGGGCCGATCACGACGACGGTCGCATCGAGATCCGCTGCGGCCACGGCGGCATCGATCGCCGGAGGCGGATCATCGTGCGAGATCGCCGACGAGCCGCCCGAGACCACGGTGTTCCGATCGGGCGCCGGCGGGAGCTCGGAGTCCGGCGGCTCGGCCTTGCGATGGATCATGTACGCACCGCCGCTGATCACGAGCGCGGCGAGGAGGCCGAGGCCGACCGCGCGCATGCGCAGCCGGCGGTTGATGCCGTCGAGGATCCCGATCACGTCCTCGTTGTCGGAGTCGATGGTGAGCACGCGATCGAACACGTCGAGGGCGCCCGGGCGATCGTCCTCGGCCAGCAGCTTCCGGCCGCGCCGCACGAGGTGATCCACGAGCCGCGCCTCGAGCGCCTGCTCGTACGACGCGGGGGCGGCGAAGTAGCGGCCGAGCTCTGCGGCGATCTTGTCGGTGGGGATGCCGCTCTCCTCGAGGTACGCCTCGATCGCGAGCACCATCTCGCCGACCGCCTGGAACCGATCCGCCGGCTGCGCGGCCATGGCGCGCATGATGATCCTGCCGAGCCGGTTGCCGATGCGCGCGTTCGCGGTGCGCGGATCGATGTACTTACAGTCTGCGATCTTCTTCAGCACCTCGTGCGGGTTCTTGCCCTCGAACGGCAGGCGCCCGACGCAGAGCTGATAGAGCACGATGCCGAGCGCGAACACGTCGGTACGGAAGTCGAGCTGGCGACCCTCGACGTGCTCCGGTGCCATGTACGCCGGCGAGCCGAGCAGCTGGCCCGTCACGGTCAACCGCTCGAGGTCGACCATGTGCGAGATGCCGAAGTCCATCAGCTTCACCACTCCGTCGGAGCGGATCATGATGTTCTCGGGCTTCACGTCGCGATGGAGGATCCCGTGCGCGTGCGCGTGCGCGAGGGCGCGACCGACCTGAAGGATGATCATCGCCCCGATCTCCGGGAACGCGATCGGCCGGTCGGTGATCACCTGCTTGAGCGTCTGCCCATCGATGAACTCGGTGACGATGTACGCCTCGGAGTCCGGCTTCGCGGCGTAGTCGAAGATCTCGAGGATGTTCTCGTGGCGCAGCTTCGCGACCGCCTGCGCCTCCCGCTCGAAGCGATCGCGCGCCTCCTGATAGTCGGCGAGGTGCTTGTGCAACACCTTCACGGCGACCACTCGCTTCAGCGAGCGATCGATGCCCCGATAGACAATGGCCATCCCGCCTTGCCCGTCTCGATCGAGCAACTCGTACTTATCGAGGACCTGGCCGACCTGGATAACGTGAGCTCGCTAGCAGCGCCATGACAACAGTGTCATGCGGTGCTCCCTACGTTCATCGGACCTGTGGAAGCCCGAACCGGTTGTCTAACCCCGGAAGCTTACGCCCTTTCCGGGAGATCCGGCAACCGACACGCGGTAACCCGCTCTGACGCGCGGGTCACTCGGTTCGTGCCGAGACTTGCACACTCCCGTCACGCCGATCGCGCATCACCTGCTTGACGAGAGCGGACCGATCGCGTAATTGAAATGCCCCTTCAGGCACATAGCTCAGCGGGAGAGCATCACCTTGACACGGTGGGGGTCTGCGGTTCAATCCCGCATGTGCCTACGACGACAAGACGAGGAAGAACGGCCGGTTGCTGACGAAGCGCCGGCCGGTTCTGTTTTCGGGGCCTGACAGCGTGCTCACGTCCCACGGTTCGCTCCCCGCTCAGTACCTGAGCGACCTGACGCGGGCGCAAGCCCAGCCATCTCGCTGGTTCGCCAAGAGCGGATGAACGAAGATCCGGCGGTTGTCTGCCGGGTGTCTGTGATGCTTCACTGCCGCCGAATGCGAATCGCTGCAACGCTGATCCTTCTGGCCGCGTGCAGGTCCGGCGGTCCTCCCGCCGAGGTTGCTGAGCCGCCACGGATCGATGCGGTCGAGGCGTGCGCTACTCCGGCGCCGGCCAGCTCGGCGCTTCCGGTGCCGCTGCGTCCGCCAGCGGATCCCTACCGGATCTCGCCATGGGCGTTGATGGGGTTCCGCGATCGAGAGGGCTTCCACCCGGCGACGCTGCTGTGCGACCTGCCTGGCCGCGTGATCGTGGTGGCGGCGGAGCAGACGGTGAGCGGCGGCAAGCGTGTGGTCGGCGGGACGGCGTGGTCGATCCCGCGAGGAGGCGATACCGGCCGCGCCGCCATCCCGGTGCCGATCCTCGGGAGCTCGCCTGGCTGCCTCGAAGGCAAGGTGACGTGCACGTGGGCGACTGGCTCGGTCGACGAGCCCACGATCGATCAGCTCAAAGGGCCCCAGTGGGTCGCGACCAGCGGCTGGGTCCACGGCGTCGAAGACATGTGTCGAGCGTTGCCGGACGACACGATCGCTGTGTGCTCGACCGCGAATCGACTCGCGTACGTGGAGGTCGGCTGCCAGGACGGGCAGGGGGCTGACGTGAAGCTGCAGCTAGGTCTGCACGACGAGTCATTGGAGCGTCACTACGATCTCGACGTCGAGAACCCGGTCGCGCGGCTCTATGGTGCGGCTGCTCCTCCGAGCGGCGATGCCTATATGTATCGATTCACCGGCGCGGGCGATACCAAGGGCCACTACAAGTCCGCGAGCTTGACCGTCGATGTCGCCGGAAAGACAGCGCGGCTAGAGCTCGATGGCGCGCGCGAGGACTGCCTCGCGTTCGGCATCTTCCGGCGCTAGCTCGGGGGCGAGGTTTCGGCACAAACCGCTCCCACCCTCTGCACGGACAGGCTACAACCTGCGCCTGCGCACGCAGAGGAGATTGCCAAGCCACATGTCTATGACTGACGTCTGCACGGAACATCGTCCATGAACGGCCGACCGCCAGGACGATTCGATCGTCGCCGCCCCGAGGCGGGCCTTCGCATCAATCACCGCATTCGCGTCCCGGAGATCCGGGTCATCCTCGAGGAAGAGCAGCTCGGCATCATGGCGACGCACGAAGCGCTCCGGCTCGCCGAGGAGAAGGGTCTCGACCTCGTCGAGATCTCGCCGCGCGCGTTCCCACCTGTCTGCCGGATCATGGATTACGGCAAGTACAAGTACGAGGAAGCGAAGAAGAAGCAGCAGGCTCGCAAGCGCGCTTCGACGGTCGAGACGAAGGAGATCAAGTTCCGTCCGAAGACCGAAGAGCACGACATGGCCTTC
>JBBRED010000151.1:0-18706 GCA_038203335.1 Haliangiales bacterium
GCATCAGTGTGAGCAGGACGACCTACGAGCGACTGAAGGCGTTTTGCGAGGCCAACAACATCTCGATGAGCCAGCTGGTCGAGACCCGCGTGAATGACTTCCTGGGCGAAGGCTCCGTGATCATTCCCGCGAGCAACCCGACGCCGTCGGCCCCGCGCCCGCTGCCGTCCGCGCCCCGGCCGTCCTCGATCGGCTCCATCGGGTCGATCGGTTCGTCCGGTTCGTCCGGTTCGTCTGGTTCGTCCGGCTCGTTCGGAGCAGGCGTGCCGAAGCCGACCTCGGAGGCCGCTCCGGTGCGCCCGTCGAGCCCGGCGGCGATTCCGATGACGTCGGCCGCCGCGCGGTTCGCGGTTGATCCGCCGCCGCCGATCCTCAAGCCGAAGCAGACGGACACCAACGCTCCGAAGCCGGCCGAGAAGCGTCCCGACCAGATCTTCACGTTCTAGTCGTCGCTGTAGTTCCCGCTCCGGTCATCCTCGAACGTCGCCCTCCGCGTTGCGGACCGGCGGCGTTCGTCGTTTCGGCCGAAAAATAGAACGGCCCGGGACAGCCCGGGCCGTTTGCTCATTCACTTTCCCGAACCCTGTTTACAGGGCACGAGGATCATCCGAGGGCTCGATGCCCACGGACTGTGCCGGGGAAGAACCTAAGACGTCCCCCTCAGCGAGCTGGTTCGTTTACTTGGCATGTCTTCAGTCCTCCCCTGGCATGGAGCCAGAGCCCAACAACGCGGCCCGCCAGCCCCCCACTCCCTGCAGAATTGCAGAGCGTGGCGAATCGGGCAGCGGCTCCCGGAGTTGGGCCTTCGTAATGGGCACATCGGCCCGTTGCGAAGACCACACGGCAGATGTCCAAACGGTCATCGACAATGTGTCTCGGCGACGCGAGTCGCAAGACCATTGTAGGGGAAGTCGACCCGATGCGCCAGTGGTGCGAATGCATGTGCTATGGAGGCGCGGTCAGACCATGACCACGCGCCCTACCAAGCAGCTGGAGACGTTCCCGAACCCCAGGCAGGGTCGCGAGTATCACATCCAGTTCGACTGCCCCGAGTTCACCTGCCTGTGCCCGATGACCGGTCAGCCGGACTTCGCGACCATCCTGATCGACTACGTGCCCGATGCGCTGTGCATCGAGCTCAAGAGCCTGAAGCTCTACCTGTGGAGCTACCGCAACGAGGGCGCGTTCCACGAGGCCGTGACGAATCAGATCTGCGATGACCTCGTCGCCGCGGTGAATCCGACGTCGATCACGGTGACTGGCAAATTCTGGATGCGCGGCGGTATCACGACCAACGTCGTCGTGACCCACGCGAAGTAGCGGGCTACTGCGCGTCGCCGCTGGCGCCGCCACCACCGCTCGAGCCGCCGCCGCCGACCATTCCCATGATCTGGTTGATGACGCCGCCGGCCTGAGAGCCCATCTGCTGGCCCTTCTGGCCGCCGACCATGTTGCCGATCTGGCCGGCGATGCCGGAGATGTCGAACCCACCGGTGGCGGTCACGAGGTCGTCGGCGCGCGAGCGCGAGCGATTTCAAGCGGTTCACGCGGTGGACCTGCAGCCCGGGGGAGGCATTTCCAACCGCGCGGTCGACAGGGCGCGGTCATGCGGTTGGCCGTCGTGGTCATGGCTGCCGCGCGCGCCGGTGTGCGACATCGTCGGCATGGGCATCGTGATGTTCGGCCTGTTCGTGTTCATGATGGCGCCGGTCGGCCTCTACGCCTGGTACGTCGCGGTTCACAAGCCGAAGTTGGGACGGGCCAAGCAGGTGGCGACGTGGAAGCCGCTCGCCCAGAGGATCGGCGGGCGGTTCGTCGTGTCGGATGGCGTCTCGCGGTTTCACTCCGTCGCGGTGCCCTACGGCCAGACCCAGGTCACCGCGCTCGTGTTCGATCGCGCGGTGATCGATGCCGCGGTGAAGCACGAGATCTACGGCAGCGAATTCGGCGGGTTTCGCACGTTCGTGCAGGCGACCGTTCCCGGCGGTTACGGCGCGCCCGTGCTGATCTGCGGGGGCGCGCACAAGCGCGCCGTCCCGTTCTGCGACGCCGCGTTCCAGAAGCAGCACTCCGTGGTGCCGCTGCTGAACACGCCGCTCCCCGCGATCGCCGCGCGTCTGACGCCGCAGGTCGTTCACGCGCTCGGCGTGCTCGCGCCGCACTACAAGACCCTGATCGCGGGCCCGACGTTCGTCAGCATGGAGATCGACGGCGTGTGCTTCGATCCCGCGGTGATCGAGGCCGCGATCCACGTCGTCGGCACGTTCGCACAGCCCTAGCGCGTGAACAGCAGCTGGTGATCGCCGAGCGTGCGCGAGGCGAACGCGGCCTCGCTGAACGCGAGGTACATCAGCCAGGTCCGGATGAACGGCGTGTCGAAGCCGAGCTCGCGGATCCGCGGCAGGTTGGTCAGGAACTTCGCGCGCCAGGCGCGTAGCGTGGGCGCGTAGGACGGGCCGATGTCCTCACCGCCCATCAGCGCGAGGCCCGAGGGTGCGCTGGCGCGCCGGATCACGTCGAGCGACGGGATGCACGAGCCCGGGAAGATGTACGTCTGCATCCAGTCGACGCGCGTGCGGTACGCCTCGAATCGATCGTCGGGCATCGTGATCGTCTGCAGCGCGAGTCGGCCGCCGGGTCGGAGCGCGCGGGCGCAGGTCGCGAAGAACCGGGGCAAGAACTCGTAGCCTACGGCCTCGAGCATCTCGATCGAAACGATCTTGTCGAACGTGCCCTCGAGGTCGCGATAGTCGCGGAACTGGATCGACACGCGATCGGCGAGACCGGCGGCGGCGACGCGCTCGCTCGCGAGCTGGTGCTGCTCGCGGGATACGGTGATCGCCGTGACCTTGCAGCCGCGCGTTCGCGCCGCGTGGATCGCCATCCCGCCCCAGCCGCAACCGATCTCGAGCAGGTGATCGCTCGACGACAGCGCGAGTGCATCACACAGTCGCTCGAGCTTCGCGCGCTGCGCATCCGCGAGCGACATCGCCGGATCCGGCCAGTAGCCGCACGAGTACGCCATGGTCTCGGCGTCGAGGATCAGGCGATAGAACTCGTTGCCGAGGTCGTAGTGCGCGTGGATGTTGCGCTCGGAGCCCGCGGGCGTGTTCTCGGAGCGCCGGTGGCGGAGCAGCGAAGGGAGCTGCGCGAGCCGGGTCAGCGGTGACTCGGCGCCGCGCGCCGCAGTACCGCGCAGGAACACGCGAAGCACGGCGACGAGATCCTCGCTCGACCACTCGCCCGCGACGAACGATTCGCCGCCGCCCATCTCGCCGCGGAGGAGCAGGCGCAGGAACAGCCGATCATCGTGGACGCGCGCGATGGCATCCGAAGGTCCCGCTCCGCCGAGGCGAACGATCTCGCCCGATGGGAGAGCGAGATCGAGGCGACCACCGGCCCACGTCGCGCGGAGACGTGCGAGGAGCGCCCAGCGCACGAGTTGCCGAGCCGGCGGCACGAGGCGCGGCAGCGGAGCGATCAGAGGATGTGCGACGACCGCGGTCACCCTCATGCACCGTACTGCATGTTGCGCCGCGTGTGATCTACTAGCGCGCCAGGCTCGTACGTACCGCCATGAGGACGAAGCTGTTGATCAGCCTCGCTGTAACCTTTGCACTGGCCGCGGCATCGGTGTTCGCGGTGACCATCGGCCAGGCGACCTGGACCCAGAATGCCCGTCGCTAGAAGTCGCGATCGTACTCGGGCTCGAAGTCGAGGTCGCCCGCGTCCTCTTCGTGCTCGTCCGCGAGGATGTCGTCCTCGTCCAGCTCGATGATCTGATCATCCTCATCGCCCGACACGCCGTGGGCGTGGCCGATCAGGAGGCTGCCGTCGTCCTTGCCGGATTCGATGTCTGTGCGGTTCATGCGAACCAGTGTGAGCAACTCCGGTGCCACTGGAGTGAACGCCACACCCCACTGCATGGCGACGGCCGTCACGCGAGACGCGGGCGCTCAGGACTCGGGGAGCGGGCGATGATCGGACCCCGGGCGGCGATACGGGACGCCGAGGAGCCGCAGCTTCATCGCTTCGAGGTGAATCAGACCGATCACCTGCGCGGTCATCAGCGGGTAGCGCACGGCCGCCGCGAGCAGGGCTCGATCGCTGAGGACACGCCGCACACCCGAGACGTGCGCGACGAACACGCGCTCACCCGCCGGTGTGTCGACGTGCATGGTGATCCCGATGGCGTCCCCATCGATCGGAGCGGTGAACCAGAACTCGTAGGTCCGCTCGCCGTGGAGAAAAGGCGAGACGAACAGCTCGCGCGGTGCGCGAAAGCCGATCCGGGCGCTCGGCCCCGCGATCCGTTGCTCCGGCCCGAGTACGTAGCGGAACCTGCCGCCGTACGTGTTGTTCACCTCTGCCACGACCGTGGCGAGCGTGCCGTGCGCGTCGTACCCGAGGAAGAAGCTGACCGGGTTGAACACGTACCCGAACACGCGGAGGTTGGTGACGAGGCGCGTGGTGTGCGGGCGCGGCAATCCGTGCGCGGCGAGCACCTCGGCGTGTGCGTACGCGAGCCCATCGGAACCGCCTTGGTAGTCGCGGTCGTGCAGGGAGAACAGATTCGTGCCGCCGTGCGAGAACAGCCGAAGGGTGCGATCGAGCGCGGGCAGCTCGTCGAGATCGATCGCGGCCATGTAGACCGGGTATCGGAATTTCCGTCGCGCCAGGTGATCGCGCCGGGTGTGCACGAGATCTCCGCGGTACAGGGCCGAGTGCGTCATGCGCGGTGCTCGTCCGCGATCGCGCTCGCGGCGGCGGCGAGGCCGGAGCGCAGGCCGTCCTCGTGGAAGCCAAATCCGAAGTGCGCGCCCGCGTAGTACGTGCGCAGTGCGCCGCCGAGGCGCGGGAGCTCGGCCTGGGCGGCGAGCGCGTCGCGATCGAGCTGCGGGTGCGCGAACACCACCTCGTGGAGTGCGGCGCGCGGCGGCGTGCGTGGATTGAGCGTCACGAGGTACGGAGGATCCGATGGCAGGCCCTGCAGGCGCGACATCGAGTACGTCACCGCGACGCGCGCGGACTCGGGATCTGCGACGTAGTTCCACGCGGCGTGGGCGGCGGGCCGGCGGGGAAGGAACGCGGGATCGCGGTGGAGCACCGTGGTGTTGTCGCTGTAGCGAAACGCGCCGAGCACGCGGCGCTCGTCCGCGGTGGGCACGGAGAGCAGCGACAGCGCGGTATCGGCGTGGGTGGCGAGGATGACGCGATCGTAGCGCCGCTCGCGCCCGGCGGCGACCAGGGTGACGCCGCGTGGATCGCGGTGCACCGCGCCGACCGGGGTGGCGAGCTCGAGGGTGAACCGCCGCGGTCGCAGCTCCGCGAGCAGCGCATCCACGTAGCGCCGGCTGCCGCCGATGATCGTGCGCCACGCGAGGGGCCGCACCGCGCGCAGCATGCCGTGCTGATCGAGGAAGCGCAGATAGGTCTCGGCGGGGAACGCGCCGCAGCGATCGGGCGCGAGCGACCAGAGCGCCGCGGCGAGCGGCACGAGGAAGCGATCCCGCAGCTCGCTCGACGCGCGCGACTGCACCACGTAGTCATCGAGCGAGAGCCGCGCGGTGACGCCGGCATCGAGATCGCGTCGCGCGCGGCCGAGGAACCGCATGACCTCGACGAGGAATCGCCAGTGGCGCGGCGAGACGAGCAGGCGGCGGTCCGCGAACATCGCCGACAGGCTCGCGCTGCTCCACTCGAGATCCTCGTGCGGCAGCGACACCGAGAACGACATCTGCGTGGGCCGCGTCTCGATTCCGAGCTCGCCGAGCATGCGGAACATGTGCGGGTAGCGCTCGCGGTTGCAGACGATGAAGCCCATGTCCACGGCCACGCCCTCCGCATCGACGGTGTAGACGTGGCCGCCCGGGCGCGCGGCGGCCTCGAACAGCGTCACGTCGTGCGCCACGCTCAGGGCGCGCGCTGCTCCGAGCCCTGCGATCCCCGAGCCCACGATCGCGATGTTCATCGGGGTGCGTCGTTGAGGACGTTGCCGCGGAACCGCACCGGGGTGGTGGGCGCCGTGCCGTGCGCGTCGCGCAGCTCGATCGAGAGCTCGAGCGTGGAGCCGCGGATCGCATCAGCGGCGACCGCGGTGAGCGGCACGAGCAACTCGCGCGAGCTGGCCTCGCCTTTCGCGAGGTGGCCGATGTAGAGCATGCGGCCGTCCACGGCCTTCGTGCTGGACGTGATCTGCCCGCGCAGCGCCCAGGTCTCGCCGGGACCATCGTTTCTCAGCGGCAGCACCACGCGCAGCGCCGGGCCGGTCGTGGTCGTGGTCAGGCTCGCGCGCAACGTGCCGGGCACGATGCCGGGCACGAGGCGGAGCGCCTGGATCTTCGGATCGAAGTCGGCGTGATCGAGAAACTCCTGCGCGTGCTTCGCGAGTGCGCCGCCATCGATCACCGCCTCGATCGTGCGTGCGCCTCCGTCGGTGTCGACGAGCGCGGTGATGTCCCACGCGTTGACCGTGGTCGGTGCGTACGCATCGATCAGCGTGTACGGCGAGATCGCGAACGTGCCATCGGCCGCGACGCCGCCATGGACCTCGATGCCGCGGATCGTGAGCGTGGCGGTCGTTGCCTTCAGCGGGCGCGATCCACACGGCACGCTCGCGCCGGGGGCGCGCTGCGGCCCGGTGGTGCCGCCCTCGGCGAGCTCGGTGTGAAGGCCGAGCCACGGCCCGACCGCGAACGGCAGGCCGACGGCGAACAATCCCAGTCCCGCGTACGTCACGGGGTTCGCGGCGCCGTCCTTCGCCGCGATGCCACCGACCGTCATGACGCCGCCAACGGCGGTGGCGATCACACCGACGACGAACGTGGCCAGGTTCGGCCGGGTCTCGATCTCGACGGCGGTGGTGCTCGAGACGATACGCTCGGTGGGGCACTCGAGCGGCTCCACGAACCGCAGCCCGCCAGTCTCCGACAGCACGAGCGTGGGCTTGTGCGCGATCGCCCCCTCGGGATGCGGGATGATCTCCTCGGTGCCGGGGTGCGTGACCTCGGTCCTCGTGGTCACGTGACAGCCGGCGAGGAAGAGCAGCGCGAGCGTGCGTTGCATGAAGCGGTCCCACGATAGCAGACTGCCGGCGTGGGGACCGAGGTCGACCTCGACGGACATCCGGGGATTTGGATGCTCCCCGCCGATGCGCGTTACGCGCTCGTGCTCGCGCACGGCGCCGGCGCGGGGATGCGGCACGTGTTCATGCAGACCATCGCGGAGGCGCTGGCGGCGCGCGGCGTGGCGACGCTGCGCTGGGAGTTTCCGTACATGGCGGCGCGCAAGGCGCGGCCCGATCCGCCGGCGATCGCGGAGGCTGCGGTGCGCGCGGTGTGGCTCGCGGCCGCGCGGCTCGCGCCGGAGCTCCCGCGCTTCGCAGGCGGCAAGTCGTTCGGCGGGCGCATGACCTCGCGGGCGCACGCGGCGGAGGCGCTGCCCGGCGTGCGCGGGATCGCGTTCCTCGGATTCCCGCTCCATCCGCCGGAGAAGCCGGGGATCGAGCGCGCGGAGCATCTCGCACAGGCGGCCGGGCCGCTGATGTTTCTCCAGGGCACCCGCGACGAGCTCGCTCCACTGCGCCGCCTGCGCCCCGTGGTGAAGAAGCTCGGCGCGCGCGCGGTATTGCACGTGGTCAAGGGGGCCGATCACGGGTTCGACGTGCTCGTGCGCTCCGGCCGCACGCCGGTCGCGGTGATGGGGGAGCTCGCCGACACGATGACCGCGTGGATGGCGACGCACGCGCGGTGATAAGGTCGCCGCGTGTGGACGAGCTATTCGGCGCGGCACGCGGCGCAGCTGATCGGGTTGCCGGAGTCGGCGGTCCGTAGCTGCATCCGCGACGGCCTGGTCGGTACGCCGGGCACCGTGCCTGCGCAGCTCTCGTTCCGCGACCTCTCCGCGCTGCGCACCGTGAAGGCGCTCGTCGACGCGGGGATGCCGCTGCCGCGTGTGCGCAAGGAGCTCGCGCGGATCCAGCAGCAGCTCCCGGGCACGTCGATCGCGGAGCTCACGGTCGAGGTGCGCGGCGGCACCGTACACATCCGCGGCACGCATGACACCGCGCTGGCGGGGCAGCTCTCGCTCGCGTTCGAGCCACCGCCGGTCCTGCCGGTCGGCGAGGTTCGCGAGCTGCCGCGCGCCACCGATGCGCCGATCCCCGTGGCGGTGGCGCCCGCGACGGCGGATCAGTGGCTCGCGCGCGCGATGGAGCTCGAGGAGCGCGATCCCGTCGCGGCGATCGATGCGTACCGCCGCACGCTGCGGCTGCGACCGGAGATCACGGAGGCGTGGATCAACCTCGGCCGCCTGTTCGCCGAAAGCGGCGACGCGGCCGCCGCGCACGACTGCTTTCGCAGCGCACTCGATCTCGATCCCGCGGATGCCACCGCGTACTACAACCTCGGCGTCATCGCGCAGGACGCGGGCAAGGAGGCCGACGCGATCGCGCTGTACCGCCGCGCGCTGGAGCTCGATCCGCAGCTCGCCGAGGCTCACTATAACCTCGCGACCCTGTTCGATCAGTCAGGCGACTCTCGCTCGGCGATTCGACATATCAACGAGTACCGCAAGCTGACGCGGTAAGCTCTGGCCCATGGATCTCGGACCCTGGCTGACCGACCAGATCGAGGCGCACGCATGGGACCGCGAGCAAGATCCGATGGCCGCGCACCGGCTCGCCGAAGCGTACGCCGCACTCGCCGGTGCGAAGGCGCCGGCGTTCGGCATGGAGCTGCCCGCCGAAGTCCCGGATCGCGATGCGCTGCGCGCGCGCGCGCTCGAGCTGCTCAAGGGCTGGCTCGCGAAGCTCGACGGTCCCGAGAAGGACAAGATCCGCGCGCAGCTCGCGGGGTACGGCATCGGATCGGGGCCGCCGGTGCAGCACACCGAGCCGCCGTCAGAAGCCGAGTAGCTTGCCGCTCTGATACACGACGAAGCTCACGATGTACGCGAGCACGGTCATGTACGCGAACAGGAACAGCGGCCAGCGGTAGCCGCCGGTCTCTCGCTTGACGACCGCGAGCGTGCTCATGCACTGACACGCGAGCGCGACGAAGATCATCAGCGACATGCCCACGAGCGGCGTGTACGCGCGCGTGCCATCGGCCGTCTTCTCGTTGCGGAGCGCATCGCGCAGCGGCTCCGATGCTTCATCGGCCTCGCCGCCGACGGAGTAGACGATGCCGAGTGTGGAGACGAACACCTCGCGCGCGGCGAACGCGCCGATGATGCCGACGCCGATCTTCCAGTCAAAGCCGAGCGGCGCGATCGCCGGCTCGATCGCGTGGCCGAGGCGACCGCCGTAGCTGTTCTCGAGCTGGACCGCCTGGCGCCGGTCCTCGAGGACGACCTTCGCTTCCTCGGTGGGAGCGGCTTCGATCAGCGCGGAGTAATCGGGCGAACCGGCCGGCAGGTCGCGCGGGAAGTAGAGCAGGGCCCACAGCGCGATCGAGCAGCCGAGGATCACGGTTCCCGCCTCCTTGAGGAACACGCTCGACTTGTTCCACATCATGCGCAGCACGTCGCGCCAGCGCGGGAATCGATACGGCGGGAGCTCGATGAGGAACGGCAGCCGCTTGCCCTTGAGAGGCTTGACCGTCTTCGACATCACCCACGCCGCGATCAGCGCGGTCGTCACGCTGAACAAGTACATGCCGACCATGAGGAGGCCCTGCGTCACGCGCGATCCGGGGATCAGCGCGCCGATGATCAGCGTGTACACGGGGAGCCGCGCCGAGCAGGTCATCAGCGGCACGACCATCATCGTGAGGATGCGGTCGCGGCGGCGCTCCATCGTGCGCGTCGCGAGGATGGCGGGCACCGCGCACGCAAACCCGGAGAGCATCGGCACGAACGCGCGGCCGTGCAGGTTCATCGACCGCATGATCCGGTCCATGAGGTACGCGACGCGCGCGAGGTAGCCGCAGTCCTCGAGGAAGCCGAGGAACAGGAACAGCAGCAGGATCTGCGGCAGGAACACGATCACCGAGCCGACGCCGCCGATCACGCCGTCGACGAGGAAGTCGGTGAACGCGCCGTCGCCGAGCAGACCGTGGAGCCCGGCACCGAGGAACTTGAAGCCACGATCGATGACGTCGATCGCCGGATCGGACCACCAGAACAGCGACATGAACACGACCGACATCACGGCGAGGAACGTGACGAAGCCGAGGCCGCGGTGAAGCAGGATGCGATCGATGCGCTGCGTGCGGCTGCGATCGACCTTGCGCGTGAGGAGCTTCGGGATCTCCCGGTCGAGCCAGTTCCAGCGTCCGAGCACGCCCTCGTCATCGGCCGCGCGATCCACGGTGCACGCGGAGACCGCGGTGCGCAGCTCGGCGGGGACCTCGAGCTCGTCGTCATCGGCGCCGGTGCGCGGCTCGATGCAGGTCAGCGCCCACAGCGCGAGCGCGTCGTCGCCGTGCGCGCTGCGCCACGCGGCGGGCAGTGCGGCGCGCACGACATCGAGATGGCCGCGCAGGGCGGGCGAGGGCGTCCAGCGCCATACCGGCGCGCGGTCCTTGCGCAGCGCGCGGTCGATCGCCGCGACGAGATCCTTGAGGCCGCGCTTCGTGCGCGCGGTGACGGCGACGACCTCGCAGCCGAGCAGCGCGCCGAGCTTCGCCGGATCGGGCGTCGCCGTGGTGCGATCCGCCTCGTCGACCATCGTCAACGCGACCACGCAGCGCGCGCCGAGCTCCTGGATCTGCGTCAACAGATATGCCGAGCGCGCGACCTGCGTGGCGTCGATGCAGACCACGACCACGTCGGGCGCTGGATCGCCGTCGAGGCCGACCAGGGCATCGAGCGCGATCTGCTCCTCGGCGCTACGCGCGTTGAGGCTGTACGTACCCGGAAGATCGGTGAGGTCGGCGAGCTTGCCGGTCGGCAGCACGAGCACCCCGCTCCGGCGATCCACCGTGATGCCCGGATAGTTCGAGACCTTCGCCGACGAGCCGGTCAGCGCATTGAACAGCGTGGTCTTGCCGACGTTCGGGTTGCCGGCGAGCACGAGCTGCGGTCGCTCGTTCGGGGCCCGCGCGTGCGCCGGGCCGGTGGACTCGCAGTGCGCGTCGCTCACGGTGTCACCTGGATCTGCGCGGCTTCGGCGCGCCGGATCGACCACTGGCCGCCGCGGACCTCGATCTGCAGCGGGTCACCAAGGGGGGCGATCGTGACGATGCGGACCTCGGTGCCGGGGACGAGGCCCATCTCGAGGAGCCGGCGACGAAACGCTCGGGGCCCGCCGACCGACGAGACCGTCACGGCCTTGCCGAGCGCGATCTCCGCGAGGGACGTCACGATAGAGAGTTATCATTAATGAAAATCGTTTTCAATCTCGGTTTCAGACCCACCCATGGCTATGTGCCCGAGATCGCACGTTGGCGGCGAAATGTCGCGCGGCGAACGCTTGCTGCTACATTGGTGAGCAGGGGTTGATTCGATGGACACCGCGCAGACCCTGCTGCTGAACCAGGGCTTCGAACCGATCAAGGTGATCTCGTGGCAACGCGCGATCACCCTGCTGTTTCTCGGCAAGGTGGAAGTCCTCGAAGAGTACGACCGGGGCATCCGCTCGGTGAGCGTCATCCTCAAGGTCCCGGCCGTGGTGCGCCTCCTGCGCTCGTTCCGTCGCCACGCGAGGCCCGTGAAGTTCTCGCGCGTGAACATCTACGCGCGCGACAACTACAAGTGCCAGTACTGCGCGAAGAAGGCGTCGATCAGCGAGCTGACCTACGACCACGTGAAGCCGCGCTCGCAGGGCGGCATGACCGAGTGGACGAACATCGTGACGTGCTGTTACCTGTGCAACCGCAAGAAGGGCGGGCGCACGCCGCGCGAGGCCGGTATGGCCTTGCTCGCCACGCCGGCGCAGCCGAACTGGGTACCCGCCGTCGCGATCCGGATCTCGCTGCGCTCGATCCCCGACGCCTGGCGGGACTATCTGTACTGGACCGGCGAGCTCGACCGCGAAGCGCTGCCCGACTGACCCGCGTCCGGAAATGGGGTCGGACCCCATTTTCGGACAACGAACCCGGCGGTGTGCGAGCGGCATCCAAGCCGCATGACCGGCAGGATGCATCGGCTCGACCGGCGCGCGGTGCTCGCGCCACTCGCCGCGATGATGGTGTGGGTCGTCGCGTGGCTGTGCTTTCAGCGCTCCCGCGGTGGATCGCACGAGCTGCAGTCGGCGGTCGCGATCGGCGCCTCGATCGATTTCGTCGTCACCGCGGGCATCGTGATGTACGTGATCGCGGTTCGCCGCGCGCATCTCCCGAAGTGGGTGCTCGGCGCGACGCTCGCGATCGGCTTTCTGTTCGCACGCGTCGCGCTCGGCGCCGCCGATGGCGGGCGCGTCGTCACGATGGCGCTGATCCTGTGCGAGCTGGTGATGGTCGGCATGCTCGTCACGCGTGGGCGCAAGGCGAGGCGCGCGTGGCGCGAGGCACGGATCGCGGGCGCACGCGTCCTCGAGGCGATGACGTCCGCGCTGATCGCTGCGCGATTCCCACCCCGGCTCGCTTCCATCGCCGCGACCGAGGTCACGCTGCTCGGCGCGGCGATCACCGGCTGGCGCCGATCGGCGCGCGCACCGAACGTGTTCACCGTCCACCGGATCGGTGGCTGGCCGCTGTATGCGGGAGTGCTCATGTTCCTGATCGCGGTCGAGAGCATCGCGGTGCACATCGCGCTGGCGGCGTGGGTGTCGCCGCTGGTCGCGTGGATCGCGAGCGCCACCTCCGCGTACACGTTGCTGTGGCTGCTCGGCGACGTTCACTCGCTTCGCCACAGCGGCGCCACCATCGGCGAGCGCGATCTCGAGCTCGTGGTCGGCGTGCGCTGGCGCGGTCGCGTGCCGTGGACCGACGTCACCGCGATCGAGGAAGTCAGTGAGACTCCGAGCGATGCGATCAACGCATCGGTGCTTGGAGCGAACATCACCGTGCGCCTACGCGCGACCGTGCGCTTGCACGGCGTGTTCGGGCGCGTGCGCGAGGGTACCGCGATCGCGCTCTCGATCGACGAGCCTGAGGCATTCGTCGCCGCGGCGCGGGCGGCTATGCTCCGCGCATGAGCGACGAGCTACGCGACATTCTCGCGGCGATCCCCGACCAGGCGGTGACCGCCAGCCCGGCGATCGCCGAGGGCATCGCCCACTCGGCACGCTACCTCGCCACGAACCCGGCGATGACCAGCCTCGCCGGCGACGTGTACTGGCCGAAGTGGGACTCGCCGTGGTGGCACATGCTGCTGCTGTGGGAGCTCGGCGAGGCGAAGCGGATCCCCACGCGCGCGGTGACCCGGATGATCGCGGGGCTCAACGACTTCCGGCTCAAGACCTTTCCGCTCACCGCGGACGAGCTCGGCGATGCGAACCCGTCGCGCGACGTGATGTGCCACTGCGGTCTTGGCTCGATGATCCAGGTGCTCGATGCGTGCGGCGTCGACGCGTGGTCCGCGGTGCCGTGGGCCGTGCCGTGGTTCCCGCGCTACCAGATGGCCGACGGCGGTCTGACCTGCGATGACGCGGCGTACGCGATCTCCGACGAGTGCCCGAGCTCGATGGTCGGCACCGTGGCCCCGTTCGAGGCGATGCTCCTCGGTGGGCCGACCGCATGGAGCCCCGAGCGCCGCGCGTTCCTCGTCAGGGCCGCGGGCTTCTTGATGTCGCGCGCGCTGGTGCAGGGCTCGCCGACGAACCACAACGCCGAGGAGCGCGATGCGGCGAAGGCGTGGGGCGCACCGTGCTTGCCCCGGTTCTACTTCTACGACGTGCTGCGCGGCCTATCGGCGCTCGTGCGCTGGGCCGAGCTGTCGCGCGCGTCGCTGCCCGTGAACGCGATCCGCGCCGCGTGCACCATCCTCGCCACGAGGTTCCCCGACGGCGCGGTCGCGGTCGGGCGCGAGCCGTTCGCCGCCTGCACCACGTGGGTCGCCGGCTCCGATCACGCGTGGAAGACGCGCGAGCCGGTCAGCCGGTTCCCGCTGCTCGACGCCGTCTCGGTGGTCGGCGCGCCGAGCGCGCACCTGACCGCGCAGTGGTCGCGCACGCGCCGCGGGCTGCTCGCGCTGTACGAGGCCGGCCAGATCATCGCGTGAGACCGCGACGGTGCGACGCACGTCAGATCGCGCGTGAGACGACGGCGGGATCGTCGGTTACGCTTGCCGCGTGCGGATCTGCTTCGTGTGCCTCGGCAACATCTGTCGCTCGCCGACGGCGCACGGCGTGATGCAGCACCTCGTCACCGAGGCGGGCCTCGCCAGCTCCATCACGATCGAGAGCGCGGGTACCGGCGCCTACCACGTGGGAGAGCTTCCGGATCCGCGCACGCGTGCGGCGGCGAAGCGGCGCGGCTTCGCGCTGACCTCGCGCGCGCAGCAGTTCAGGTCGGCGGATCTCGATCGCTTCGACCTCGTGATCGCGATGGACCGCGCGAACCTCCGCGACCTGACGCTGCTCGCCACCGGGCGCAGGTCACCCGGTCTTCACCTGCTCCGCAGCTTCGATCCCACCGCGCCCGCGAACGCCGAGGTTCCCGATCCCTGGTACGGCGGCGATGCCGGGTTCGAGGAGGTGCTCGATCAGTGCGAGCGCGCGTGCGCAGGTCTGCTCGCCCACGTGCGCGAGCGCCTGCGATGACCTGGCGCGCGGAGCTGGCTGCCGCGCTCGACGCCACCATCGCGCACGCGGAGCCCGTCGGAGGCGGCGAGATCAACGACGCGTATCGGGTCGAGCTCGCGGACCGACGAACGGTGTTCGTGAAGACTCATCGCGCACCGCCGAGAGGTATGTACGCCGCCGAGGCAGCGGGCCTCGCGTGGCTCGCCGCGGGTCCACTGCGAACGCCGCGGGTGCTCGCGCACGGCGACGCCTTCCTCGCGCTCGAGTGGCTCGACCTCGGTCCCCGCGATCGTACGAGCGAGCCGGCGCTCGCGCGCGGGCTCGCCGCGCTTCATCGGCTCGGTGCGCCGGCGTTCGGCCTCGATCACGGGAACTACCTGGCGACGATCCCGCAGGACAACACGCCCGAACCCGACATCGTGACGTTCTACCTCGAGCGCCGATTGCGGCCGCTGGTCGCGCGGCTCGGCGTCGATCAAGCGGCGCTCGATGTGCTCGCGGCATGCCCGGAGCGGTTCGGTCCGGCGGAGCCACCGGCGCGGCTGCACGGGGATCTGTGGTGGGGCAACGTCGGGTTCTGCGCCGGCGCGCCGGTGCTGATCGATCCCGCGGTCTACGGCGGGCACCGTGAGATCGACATCGCGATGCTGATGCTGTTCGGCGGCGTGAGCGAAACGTTCATCAGCGCCTACACCGAGGTGTATCCGCTCGCCCCCGAATGGCGTTCGCGCGTCTCGGTCTGGCAGCTCTATCCGATCGCCGCGCACGGAGTGCTGTTTGGTTCCCGATACACCATGCAGCTCGCACGTCAGCTCCGCGAGCTGACAGCGGCGTGATAAACCGCCCGCATGGCCGATGACCGCGACGTGATCTCCGCCGCTGCCCGTGCCCTCGTCGATCGCGCGCTCGCCGCAGCGCGCACGTTGACGAGGAACGGCGAGGCGATCGACGAGCACCAGGTGGTGGTCGAACGCGTGGCGTACGCCGCGACCGAGGTGCGCGTGATCGAGGAGCTCGCGCGCGTTCCGGAGTCGCTCGCCGCACCCGCACGCGTGGCGGCCGCGGAGCTCGCCGCGCAGATCCCGTTCCGCCTCGGCCCGGTCGCCGCCGCGCTCGGACTCACCGCGGAGGCGCTCGCCTACGACGCCGCCGCGAGCGCCGCGATCACCGCCGGCATCGCGCCCGAGGCCGTCGAGGCGATCGGCGCCGCCGCCATCGCCGCCGAGGGGAAGATGGCGTGGCCACTCGACGAGGTGCTCCAGGAGGTGCGCGCCAACGTGCGCGCGTTCGCCGAGCGCGAGGTGATGCCGCACGCCGAGCGCATCCACCATCACGACGAGCTGGTGCCCGAGCGGTTCATCGCCGAGATGGGCAAGCTCGGCTACTTCGGCCTCGCGATCCCCGAGAAGTACGGCGGCCACGAGCTCGGGAATCTCGCGATGATCCTCACCACGGAGGAGCTCTCTCGCGCGTCGCTCGCCGCGGCCGGATCGCTGATCACGCGCCCGGAGATCCTCGCGAAGGCGCTGATCGCCGGTGGTACCGAGGAGCAGAAGCAGACCTGGTTACCGAGGCTCGCCGCCGCCGAGGTGATGGCGGCGATCAGCGTGACCGAGCCGAACGTGGGCTCCGATGTCGCGAGCGTCGCGTGCAAGGCGGAGCGCGCGCCGGGCGGGTTCACGATCACGGGACCCAAGGCGTGGTGCACGTTCGCCGGTCGCGCCGACGTGATCGCGCTCCTCGCGCGCACCGATGCCGACCTGTCGAAGGGCTCGCGCGGACTGACCTTGTTCATCGTCGACAAGCCGCGGTTCCCCGGCCACGAGTTCGAGGTCGCGCAACCCGGCGGTGGGACCTTGACGGGCAAGGCCGATCGCACGCCCGGCTATCGCGGCATGCACTCGTTCACCCTGTCCTTCGATAAGTGGTTCGTGCCCGATGCCCAGGTCGTCGGTGGCGAGGAGGGCATCGGGCGCGGGTTCGCGCTGCAGATGGCGGGGTTCGCGGCGGGTCGCCTGCAGACCGGTGGTCGGGCCTGTGGGTTGACCCAGGCTGCCGTCGAGCACACCGCTCGTTACGTCGCGGAGCGGAAGCAGTTCGGCAAGCCGATCGGCGACTACGGTCTGACGCGGTACCACCTCGGCCGGATGGCGAGCCGGCTCGTCGCGGCTCGGGGAATCACCTACGCCGCCGCGACGGCCATGGACGCCGACGAGCGGGCCGCCGCTCCCCTCGCTGCCATGGCGAAATTGTTCAGCTGTGACGTGGCGGTGGAGGTCACCCAGCTCGGCCAGCTGCTCCATGGTGGGTGGGGGTACGCGGAGGAATATCCGATCAGCCGGTTCGTGGCCGACGCGCAGGTGCTGCCGATCTTCGAAGGCGTCAAACCGATCCTCGCGCTCAAGGTAGTCGGTCGTGCGCTGCTCGGTCGGTAGCTGCCTCTGTGATCAGATCGTCGTCGCTACCCCAAGCGATACCCCACGGTGATTTCATTTCTATGTCGAGGCCTTATATGATGGGCCACCATGAATACGCGCTGCGCGTGGCTAGGGGTAGCCGCGCTGATGTTCGTCTGTGCGACGTCCACTGCCTGGGCCGGTGATCCGCTCAAGCCGTACGTCGTGCTCGTGCTCGACACGTCCGGATCGATGGGCGGAGCAACGGGCTCCGGACCACCGAGCTGCGGTGGCGCCGATACGAAGTTGAACCACGCGCGCTGCGCGATCGATCGCATCGTCAACAGCTATGGCGACATGGTGTTCGCCCTCGGTCGCTTCCGCATGACGATGAGCGGCACCACGACGGCAGCCACGTTCCCCACGGGCTGCGCCACCGGCCAGAACGAGTGCAGCGTCGATGACGATCGGTTCGAGCTGCTGACTCCCCTCGTCGATGGCGCGAACAAATACGCCGCTTCCTGGGTGAACTCGTCCGGCAACCGCTGCACGGCTCCGTCGGCGTTTCCCATCCCCGTCGCCGAGGATCCCGAGATCTGGCAAGCGAACGGCAACACGCCGATCGAGGGCTCGCTGAAGGGCTCGCGACGCTACTACCAAGGCCAGCAGAGCTTCGCGAACGGTGACACCTCCGGCGGTGCCGGTGTGACGACGATCTGGCCGGCCGCCACGGTTGGTTTCGATCCCATCGGCAACGATCCGTTGAAGAACGCGTTCCTTCCTCGCCCGGCGTCGAACGCCCCGACGTGCAACTCGGATCCCACGACCTGCAATGCGAGTGGTGCATGCACCGGCACGAACTGCTGCTGCCTGAAGCAGTGCCGCCCGTACATCGTCATCATGCTGACCGACGGTGATGAGACCTGCCCGTCGGGACAGGCACCGAACAGTGCGACGTCGCTGCTCACCACGCCGTATCCGATCATGGCGAACGGCGCCACGGCCGCGGGCTTCAAGAACTACCGGATCGAGACCAAGCCGATCGGGTTTGGTAAGCCGGTCGGGGACGCGCAGATCGAGACGCTCGCCCATCTCGGTGGTGCTGCGGACGTTGCGGGTGTCAACGAAGGCTACTACGCGAACGACGAGGCCGGCCTCCAGCTCGCGATCAGCTCGATCCTCGCGGACGCGATCAAGACCGAGACCTGCAACAACCTCGACGACGACTGCGACTCGTTGGTCGACGAGGACTTCCCGGGCAAGGCCACGATGTGTTCGAACAACCGCCAGGGCAAGTGCCTCGTGAGCGGTGCAAACGTGTGCCGCACCGACGGCACGGGTCTCGCGTGTGACTCGGGCCAGACGGCGTGCCTCGCGCACTCCGCGAACCAGGCGTGCAACGTCAACAACGCAGCCGGCGCGAACGTCGTCGGTACGTGCATCACGTCGCCCGCTGGTCTGGTCTGCAACCCGACCGCCGCCGGCACGCCCGGCAACCCGAACAACGAGAACCCGTTCGGCTGCAACAACATCGATGACGACTGCGACGGCAAGATCGACGAGAACGTTGCGGGCTGTAGCTGCGTACCGTTCGGCGAGCAGTGCAACGGCCTCGACGACAACTGCAACGGCACGGTCGACGATGGAATCGCTCCCATCCCGTGCGGCACCGGAACGTGCCAGG
>JBBRED010000152.1:0-18696 GCA_038203335.1 Haliangiales bacterium
GTGCTCGTGCTCGTGCTCAGCGGCACATCTGCGTCAGCATCTCGACGATCCTGACCACAAGCTGCTTGCTGTAAACGAGATCGGCGTCGGGGACGGCGCTAGACGGACTTCGGGCCGCCGGCGCGAACTTCGGCAGAGGCCTGGGCCTCGTACTTCTTGAAGTTATCGACGAACAGCTTCGCGACCTTCTTCGACTTGTCGTCGTACGCGGCCTTGTCGCTCCACGTATTGCGCGGCGTCAGGATCTCCGATGGTACGTCCGGGCACGTGGTCGGGACCGCGAAGCCGAAGATCGGATCCTCGACGGTCGCGACCTTGTCGAGCGCACCCGAGTGGATCGCATCGATGATCGCACGCGTGTACTTGAGCTTGATCCGCGAGCCCGTGCCGTAGGCGCCCCCCGACCAGCCGGTGTTGACGAGCCAGGTCTGCGCGCCGTGCTGCTTGAGCTTGTCGGCGAGCAACTCGGCGTACTTGGTCGGGTGCCAGACCAGGAACGGACCACCGAAGCACGCGCTGAACGTGGGCTCCGGATCCTTCACGCCGACCTCGGTACCCGCGACCTTCGCGGTGTAGCCCGAGATGTAGTGATACATGGCCTGCGCGGGCGTCAGCTTCGACACCGGCGGCAGCACGCCGAACGCGTCGGCGGTCAGAAAGATCACGTTCTTCGGATGACCGGTGACCGCGGGCAGCTTCGCGTTCGGGATCGTATCGAGCACGTAGCTGCCGCGCGTGTTCTCGGTGATCGACGTGTCGTCGTAGTCGACGCGGTTGTAATCGTCGAACTTGACGTTCTCGAGCACCGCGCCGAACTGGAGCGAGTTCCAGATGTCGGGCTCCTGCTCCTTCGAGAGCTTGATGACCTTCGCATAGCAGCCGCCCTCGATGTTGAACGTGCCCTGGTCGGTCCAGCAGTGCTCGTCGTCACCGATGAGGAGGCGCTTCGGATCGGCTGACAGCGTGGTCTTGCCCGTACCCGAGAGGCCGAACAGGATCGACGTATCGCTCCCGTCGCGCGCCTGCGTGGCGGAGCAGTGCATCGAGAGCACGCCCTGCTTCGGCATCAGGTAGTTCATGATCGTGAACACGCCCTTCTTCATCTCGCCGGCGTACTCGGTGCCGAGGATCACGAACTCGCGGCGCGCGAACGATAGATCGATCGACGTCGACGACGTCATGCCCGCTGTGTGGCGGTTCGCCGGGAAGCCGCCGCCGTTGTAGATGACGTAGTCGGGCTCGCCGAACGTCTTGAGCTGCTCCGCCGTGGGGCGGATCAGCATGTTGTGCATGAACAACGCGTGATACGCGCGCGCGCACACGACGCGGATCTTGAGCTGGTACTTCTGATCCCAGCCGGCGAACGCGTCGATCACGTAGAGCCGCTCGCGCGTGTTCAGGTAGTCGATCGCGCGCTCGCGGTTGATCAGGAAGCTCTGCGGGTCGAGCTTGATGTTGACGTTGCCCCACCAGATGTCGTCGCGAACCTCGGGCTCGTCGACCACGCGCTTGTCGGTCGGGCTGCGGCCCGTCTTCTTGCCCGAGTACGCGATCAGCGCACCGGTCGACGAGATCGTCGAACCCTTCTCGAATCGCAGCGCCGCCTCGTAGAGGAACGCCGGCGACGGATTGCGATAGATCTCGGAGATCGAGATGCCCTGCTTGTCGAGAGAGAAGGTCATGCGGAAGCGCTCCCTAGAAGAGTTGGTTTGAAGGGGCAGGTATACAACAGATCAGGGGTTCGGCAGACCCGCGGTCCGGGTCGTGCAGAAGTGCCAATCTGCCGCAGCGTTATCGGTGTCCTGGCCGTTCGGCGTCCTGCACAGAGAACCATCCGCTGTATTGGAATCGGCGACGGTCGCCGGCAGGAACGCGCCCTCCACGAGCGAGACCGAGGCCGTGAAGCCCGCGAGATCGACCATGGTCAGCTTGACCGCGTCGCCCTCGTAGCTCAGCGCGTCGATCAGGGTGTGCGTGGTGCTATCGATCAGCGCGATCCCGTCCGGAGCGCCGTTCTGGACCTCGTCCGTGGTCCAGCCCGGGGCCGGATCGACCTTCGTCACGCCAGCCGGCACCGTGACATTGGCGCCGGCGATCACGAGGTACCCGCCCGCGGCGAGCGTGCCGGTGCCGAGGTTGATCGTGGCGTAGGTCGCCTCGCCGCTGCCGTTGACGAGCAGCACCTGCTTGCCGGTCAGCGGCACCGCCGCGGCCGACGGGTTGTAGATCTCGATGTACTCGGCATTGTCGCTGCCGAGCTGGTCGTAGTCGACCTCGTTGATCACGAGGTGGTTCGCGCCGGTGGAGATGGTGACGGTCGCGGTCGAGGTGCTCGCGGCGAGCGTGGCGGTGATCGTCACCGGGCTCATCGCGGTGGTGTCGGTGTACGTGAACGTGGCGGTCGACTGGCCCGCGAGCACGGTGACCATCGCGGGAAGCGTGCCCGCGGCGGGAGCCACGGACAGCGCGACGTCGGTGTTGGTCAGCGCCGGGAGATCCAGCGTGACCGTGAGCTGCGTGGAGCCACCCGCGGCCACGGCGGCCGAGGTCGGCGAGAGGGTCACCGTCGTCGGCGCCTCGAGCGTGTCGAGCACGCGGACGTGCGCGACCGAGGACTGCGCCCCGAGCATCGCCGTGATGGTGACATCGGCGTTCTGCGAGACCGCGGTCACGGGGACCACGGCCGTGGTGGCACCGGTCGCCACCGTGACCATCACGGGCACGGTCAACGCGGCGTTGCCCGACATGATGAGCACGTCGGTCGGCGCCTGCGCCGGGCCCGACAAGGTCACGGTCAGCGGCGACGGGAACGTCGGCATCGCGATCGTGGTGCCGACGCGCGCGTAGCTGAGCGCCGGTCCGATCGAGGCGAGGCCCGGCGCACCGGCGGTGAGATCCGCGGCGCTGCGCGGCTCGAGCTTGGACGCCATCTGGCGCAGCGCGAGGATGCCGCGCACCGAGGTGAACATCTGACCGGCCGCCGGGAGCGGCGTGGCCACGAACAGGAAGTCATCGACGATCAGCGTGTCGGTGCTGGAGGTCAGGGTGAACTCGCCGAACGCGGCGTCATTCGCGGTCACGGTGGCCGGCATCGCGACCGAGACGATCACGCTCTCGAGCGCGGCCGCGCGCGTGCCACCGGTCTTGACCTCCGCGTAGGTCACCGAGACCGGGTCGGGTGCCGTCTCGGGCCCGACCATGGTCACCGTCACCGCGGTGACGCTGTCGATCTCGATCTGGCCCCCGAACGCGGCCACCGCGCCGTCGATCGTGACGCGCGCGCCAACGACGGCGCTCATCAGCGCCGGCGACATCGTGTTCGTGAACACGAAGATGCCGGAGTTGTCGGAGCCGAGGTAACCGGCGTCGCCCATCTTGGTCTGCACGAAGAACCCGTTCGCGCCCTTGCCGGTGACGAGCGCGTTCGTGATGTGGACGGCGGCGCCGACCGGCACCATCGAGGTCTTGATCTTGTAGATCGTGGTCGAGCAGCCCGCGCCGCCCGGGTTCGCTTCCATCGGGCACACGTCGCAGACATCGCCCTTGCCGTCGTGGTCGGTATCGAGCTGGTTCGGGTTTGCGTTGTCGGGGCAGTTGTCGGTCGCGTTCGACACGCCGTCGTGGTCGCGATCGTTCGGATCGACCACGGTGCACATCGTGGTGTTCGCGTCGACCGGGCACGGATCGCAGGCATCGCCCTGCCCGTCGCCGTCGGCATCGCCCTGCATCGAGTTATCGACCGGGCGGATCGGATTGAACACCTTCGGGCAGTTGTCGCTCGCGTCGGCGACGCCATCGCCGTCCATGTCGCCGCCGCTCGCCACGCCCGTGTAGACGGTCGAGCCCGACACCGCGGTCGGGCGCTTCGGCGTGCACGACGGCTCGTTCATCGGCTGGCCGCACGCGAACGCGGGATAGATCGTCGCGCCGGCGGCGGTCTTCAACGCCGAGTAGGTCTTGCCGACCTCGGCCATCAGGCACACCTTCTTCGCCGTGCCGCACACGTCGACCGCATCACACGCCCCGGTGTTGGTCGCCGCGACCGCGGCGTCGTCGCCGTAGAGCACCTTGCCGCCACGCATCACGAGCGCGACGTCCTTCGGCTCGGCCTCGATCACGGCGCGGTAGCCATTCTTGTTGTGGCGCGTGAAGATCGAGATGTCGGCGACCTTGCCGGGCGCGAGCACTCCGATCACGTCGTCGGTGGACGTCACGGCCGCCGCGTTCACGGTGACCATCTGCCAGAGCTGGACGTCGGTGAAGTAGTTGTCGAGGTAGGTCTTGTTGAAGCTGTCGGCGCACGCGAGCTCGCGGAGCAGGTTCATCGAGCCGGTCGGCATCCAGTCGGTGCCGAGCGCGATCTCCACGCCGAGGCGAGACGCGACGGAGACCCGCGCGGTCTCGCCATAGAGCGTGATGTTCGAGCGCGGCGACCAGATGAGGCCGGTGCCGGCCGCGGCCATCGCGCCGTAGTCGCCGGCCTGCAGGCCGATCGCGTGGATCATCGCCGTCTTGCCGAGGACGAGGTTGTTGGAGGTGCCGGGCGCCGCGGTGTCGTAGTCCGCCGAGCTCTGGCACAGGAACTCGTTGCGCGCGGTGGAGTCGACGCCTTCGGAGGTGTGCGGCTCGTACGCCTCGTCGCTCGCGATCGACGCGGCGGTGGTTGGCATGCCGCCGTAGTTGCAGTCCGCGGTGCGGCGCGTGCCGCCCGAGTCATCGAGCGGGAACGTGTCGAAGTTGACGGCCTTCTGGTTGAGGCCCTCCTCGTTCGCCGCCTGGTCGAGGTTGCGCAGGATGCCTGCCTGACCGCCGGAGCCGACGATCGAGGTGGCGCCGCCCATCAGGAACCGCAGCTCGCCCCAGCGGATCTGGTCGCCGGTGGCGCTGCCTGCCGAGGTGATCTTCGGCTTGCCATCGAGACCCTTCCGCCACTGCTGGCGGTCGTCGTAGCGAACGCCCGTGTCCGTGTACGGTGCGTTCTGCGTGAACGTGATGTGGTCGTGCGTGTTGATCAGTCCCGGAGAGATCGCGCCATCGGGGCACGAGACCACCGTCTCGCCGCCCTGCGAGCAATCGCAACCGACGCAGGTGATCGAGCCGAGCGCATCGACAGCGACCTGACCGCCGTGGAACAGCTTCGAGGGCGTGAGGACCTCGCCCTTGAGGAGCTTGTTCGCGCCACCCGCGGTGACCGAGCACGTGCCCGAGGTCACCGGCGGAAGCACCTCGCAGGTCACCTCGGTCTGCATCGGCCCATCGGGCATCGCATCCGGGTCGACGGCGGCATCGGGCTTCGCGGGAGAGTCATCGCCGCAGGCGGCGATCGCGAGAGCGAACAGCGAGAGAGCTACTACCGAAACACGGCTGCGCATAAGGGAGCGGACCCTATCACGCGACCCTGATTCTTCGACGGAAAACGCCTGTGAGCCACCTCACGGCATAAACGTCACACAATCGCCTCAGTCGAGCGGTTGTTCGAGGCTGTCTGCCACGAAGCCCATGACCTCCTGAAGCATCTGGCCGAAGTCGTCATAGAACTGCTGATCGACCGCGTTGTCGCGCGCGTCGTACATCACGACGGGCGCCTCGCCGTTCGCCTGCGTGCGGCTGACGTCCAGGCAGAACCACTCCTGGTACTGCGCGCCCATCCCGACCACCACCAGGTTGTCGGAGAGCTTCCGCTCCGCACGCGCATCGAGGGTGCGCTTGACCACGTCGCCATCCGAGTGGGGTTTACGAACGCCCACGAAGTCGTGAACGATGCCGAGGTGCGCGGGAATCGCGATGCTTCCGAACGTATGAAGGAACGTGCGGTACGAGGGTGGAAACGTGACGCCGAGAGCGAGCTCGGCGGCGGTGATGTCTGCTTCCGGAACCGGCCCCGAGATCTCGCACGTATTCTCGTGCTCTCGGAGGCGGCGGCGGACTCGTTCGACGAGCTCGATGGTGTCGGACGTCATGTCGTGCACGACCGATTATGCACGGGAGCAATCACGAAGCGATCGGAGGAAATCGCGTGCGCGTCGATCCACGTGATCGCGCGCGACACCGGTTGACATTCACGAGGGGCGAGGCATCGCCGGCGGAAACGTCAGCGCATCGACCACGGCGAGCTCCATGTCCGTATCGGTGATCTGAAACGCCGCCTGCATGACGCCGAGGAACGGGATCACGCGCCAGCTCGGCACCGTCGCCGGGATCTCCGCGACGAGCGTGTAGACGACCATCCAGTAGCGATCCACCGGATCGGGAAGCGACTGCGCGACCCGCGCGAGCTCGCTGAACACCTGCGCGTCGGCCGGCCGCTGCCGACGGAACGCGCGGTACAGCTCCGAATCGAGCTCGTCGGTGGTGAGCTGCAGATCCGGGATCGCCGAGAAGAAGTCCCTCACCTTGAATCGCTGCTCGTCGTTGCCGAGGCCACGCGCGAGGGCGCGGAGCGCGAACACTTCGGCCGCGACGGGGATGAGGTTCTTCACGCGCAGGTAGCGATCGTCGAGGTAGTCCTGGAGCTGATGCGCCCGCGCCGCGTTCACGATCTGGCCTGACTCGAGCGGGCTGATCCGCAGCGCGATCCGCAGGCCCTCGAGAAACGAGATCTCGCCCTGGTGCATGACGTCGTCGGCGGCCGCGACCTCGGCGGCCATGCCGTACGCGGCGAGGCGGTGGATGCGCGCCGGCAAGCCCTTCGCGATCGCGGGTACGCGACCGAGCGCGCTACCAGCGAACTTGATCGCATCGGTCGACAGCTCGATCAGCGTGCGTGATGCGTTCGCACCGAGGCCCTGAAACAGCGGATGGTGCGCGACCTGGTGCTCGAGCACCGCGATCTCGCGCGGATCCACCGAGCCATCCGCGTGCGCCGCGCCGATCATCGCCTCGATCAAGAACCGGCGCGGGTCGTTCGGGCGCAGCCCGCCGCCGAGGAGGCTCTTCACGGTGCGTTCCATACAGCTCGTGGAGTCTAGTGGAACACGGCGTCGATCGCGATCACGACGGCGAGCGATCCACCGCACGCGAGGACGCACCGGGTAAGCAGGCCCGTCGCGATCGGCCCCGGATCTACCGCCCGGCTGCGCATGGCTCCTGCGCCCACGGCGAGCACGGTGAGCACGGCGAGCACGACCGCGAACGGGAACTGCGCGTGGCGCTGTGCGAGGTTCCGCTGCATCTCGGCGCGTGCCTGATCGCTCGGCGCCTCGCCCGCGCGGGTCTGCTGCTCGGTCCACTGCGCCAGCTCGCGGGCCGCGAGGCGATCCGGCTCGCGGCGCATCGTCTGCGCGTACGTGGTGTCGCGCCGGAGCTGGACCTCACCGAGCGCCGCGGCGAGCTGGAGACCACCGGCGAGGACGAGCGAGATCGCGGTGCCCGCGATCCGCGCCCGGCGACCACCAGGCACGGTCGCCGCGAGGGCCCCGAGCACCCAGCGAGCCGCGAGATAGCCGGCGGCGACCGTCACCATCGCCGCGGGGATCGCGACCATCCACTTCGCATCCCCGAGCTCGCGGTGCAGCTTCACGCCATCGCCGAAGCCGTGCCACGTGCCGGTCCCGAGGTACCAGGCGCCGTGGAGGATCAGGGCGGCTCCGATCGCGCGCGCGATGCGGCCGCCGAGCGAGGTCCGTCGCGCGAGCCCGATCCACAGCGCGAGGCCCACGGCCCACTCGACCGCGATCCCGCCGAGCGCGATCACGAGCTCGCCATCGGTCGCCTCGAACCGGATCCATCCGCCCGCGAACCAGAACAGCTGGACCTCGGTGACCGTGCCGCCCATCGCGACCGCGGCGCCGCCGTGGCCGACGAGCTCGTGGGTGAGGAGCCCGAGCCGGCTCGTCGCGAGGCCCGCGCAGGTAACGAGCACGGTGAGCCGCGCCACGGCGATCCACCAGGAACGACTCGGCTCTTCGTGCATACAGGGGCTGGCCCGCGTTCGACTGGGAACCACGCTGGGCAGGGGTTATCATTACCCCGATGGTTCGGGCTGTGGTCGCCACATTGCTGCTCGGGGTCTGCGCCGGCTCTGCCGACGCCGGATCCGGCCGCAAGATCGAGATCGAGTCAGACCCTGCCGGCGCCGCGGTCTACGTCAACGAGAAGGAGGCCGGCCCCGCGTGCGCGAGCACGCCGTGCACCATCGAGGCTCCGGCCGGCGAGGTCACGATCATCATCGAGCTCGCGAACCACGCGTCGAGCTTCCAGGAGATCCTGATCCCGAAACGCGGCCGGGTCCCGAAGGTGACCGTGAAGCTCCTGCCCGCGGTCGGGACCATCGTGATCGACGGTCCCGCGGGCGCGACCGTCCAGGTCGACGACGAGGCGAAGGGCAACGCGCCGACGCGGATCGACGTCACCGAGGACGCGCACCACGTCGTCGTGATGCAGAACGGCAAGACGCTGTACGACCAGTTCGTCGACGTCACCACCGGTGGCGAGACCACGGTGACCCCGAAGCAAGTCGCGAGCAGCAGCGCCGGCGGCGAAGAGGGTGCCGGTGGCGAGACCGGCGGCGGCGACGTGGTCAAGACCGCCACGCCGAAGCGGCCCCGCGATCGCTTCATCAGCGCGAGCGCCGCGGTCGACATCGGGTTTCGTACGTTCACGTACTCCGGCGTCGAGACGCCGCAGAAGCTGCGCGACGAGAAGGAAGGCGGTCAAGTCCTCGCCGGTCCGCTGATCGAGTTCTGGCCCGGCGAGCTGATCGGCGTCGATCCCCTGCGCGGCCTGTCCGTGCTCGCGCGGCTTCAGTTCGGCGTCAACGCGCAGCCGGTCACCGGGAACGGCATCATGGACGAGACGAACACGTTCTGGCAGAGCATGGAGTTCAGCCTCCGCTACCGGAAGCGGTTCGCCTCGATGTTCACCGCCGAGGCCGGCGTCGGCTACGTGCGCGACCAGTTCCAGTTCAACGTCCACAACACGCTCGACCTGAAGCTCGTGCCCGACGTCGACTACCAGTCGATCCGGATCGGCCTCCGCGGGTCGGTCATCCTCGGCAACTTCGAGCCCTACGTCGTGCTCGAGAACCGCGTGGTCACCGATGGGGGCAACCTCGCCGACCGGTTCGCCGATGGCACCGGGGCCTCCGGCTACCGCGGCGCGCTCGGCGTCAACGCGCACAAGGGGAACTTCATCGGCCGGTTCGAGGCCTCGGCCCTCAACTACAGCTGGGACATCAAGTTCGACCCGGCGGGCGAGTTCCGCGCGACCGGCGCCAGCGATTCCATTCGCCAGATCCAGATCGCGCTCGGCTACCAGTACTAGCGAAGCTCGATCACTCGCCGAGGTACTTCTCGTAGGCCTTGAAGTTGTAAGGCCGGCCGAGGAAGTCCTTCACGAGATCCGCCGCGTTCTTCGTGCCGCCGGCCGCGAGGATATTGTCGCGGTACTTGTACGTCACCGCGGTGTCGAGGAGGCCCGTCTTCTCGAACGGCGTCAGCAGATCCTTCGCGATCACGAGGCTCCACATGTACGTGTAGTACATCGACGAGTAGCCCACGAGGTGACCGAACGAGGTGTGCATCTTCGTGCCGTCGACGTAGGCGAACGGCGTGTACTGCGCCTGCAGCTTCTTCACCATGGCGAGCTGATCGAGCTTGGCAGGATCGACCTGGTGGAACTTCAGCGCGACCGCCGCGTAGAACATCTGCTGCACGGTGTCGGTGCCGATGCCGAACTTGTCGGCCTTGCGCATCTTCTCGACGAGCTCCTTCGGGATCACCGCGCCCGTCTTGTAGTGCTTCGCGAACTTCGAGAGCGTCTCGTAGTTCCAGCCCCACTCCTCGAACATCTGCGATGGCGCCTCGACGAAGTCGCGCTCGGTCGCCACGCCCGCCTGCGAGACCCAGTGGTGCTTGCCGCCGATGATGTGGTGCATCAGGTGGCCGAACTCGTGGAACATGGTCACCACGTCGCCGTGGTCCATGAGGCCCGGGCCGCCGTCCTTCGGATCTGCGAAGTTGCAGACCAGCGCGCCCTCGGGCAGCTGCTTGCCCGCGATGCCGTCGATCATCCCGAACTGAGCCGCGTGCTTGTACTTGTCGGCGCGCGGGTGGAGGTCGAGGTAGATGCGGCCGAGCTTCTCGCCCTTCCGCATCACGTCATAGACCTTCACCGACGGATGCCAGACCTCAGCGTTCGACACCGGCTGGTACTGGATGTCGTAGATCGTCGACGTGATCTGGAGCAGGCCGGCGAGCGTCGCCTCGAACGGGAAGTAGCTGCGGACCTCGGTCGAATCGACCGCGTAGGCGTCCTTCTTGATCTGATTCTCGAGCCAGGACTTCTGCCAGTCGCCGACCGTGGTCGCCTTCGGATCGGTCTTCTTCAGCTGCGCGAGCAGCTCGGCGTAGTCCTTCGCGGCGCGCTTCTTCGCGAGCTTCGTGATGCGCTCGATGAACGCCGAGGCGGCCTTGCCACCCTTGAGCATCTTGTCGTCGCTCTGGTAGTCCGCCCAGTCCTTGAAGCCGAGCAGCTTCGCCTTCTCGGCGCGCAGCACGAGGATCTTCTGCAGGACCTCCTCGTTGTGCGCGTCGCCGCGGCTGCGGAACTTGATGTAGAGCTGCTTCCGCAGGTCATCATCGTTCGCGTACGTGCTGAACGGGATGGAGTCCGGGTAGTCCGTCGAGATCTTGATGACGCCGTTCTCCGGCTTGTGCGCGGCGATCCAGTCCGCGGGCATGCCGTCGAGGCGCTTGACGTCCGCCGCCGGCACCTCGAGGAAGCGCGTGTCCTCGGCGATGTTCTTCGCGTGATCCTGCGACAGCGTGGTCATCGCGTCGTCGATCTCCTTGATCCGCGCGCGCTGCTTGTCGGGGAGCGCCACGCCGGCGCGCTTGTAGTCGCGCAGCGAGGTCATCGAGAACCGCTTCGTGTCGGGGTCCTCCTTGGACAGATCGACCGCCTTGAGCGCGTCGTACACCCGCTTGTCGAGCAGCAGCTCGGAGATGAACTGCGAGATCTCGCGCTCGCACGTGCGAGCCGCATCGCGGACCTTCGCATCCGGGTTCACCTCGTGCGCGAGGCCCGCCATGTTGCCGGCGTTCGCGATGAACCGCGACAGCTCGTTGAACGGCTCGAGGGTGTTCGCGACGGTGCGCTTGTCCTTGACGCCGAGGATCACCGGCACCTGCGCCTTTCCGGACTCGAGCAGGCCGCGGCACTGCGTCAGGAACTTCTGGTCCGAAGGCTCCCGCGGCGGCATCGGCGCCGCCGGCGTGACCGGCGCGTCGGCCACCTTGACGGGCTCGGGCGCCATCGGCATGGGCTCGTTCGGAGCCACGGGCGTCGGCGCGGGGGCCGGCTTGTTACCTCCGCACGACGTCGCGACGGTGAGGAGGAGGATCGAGAGCAGATGGGTCTTGGTCATGTTGTTCACCACACGGAGCAGGACGTGGCCGGGTGCATGGGCGTGCCCGGCGCACAGCTGAACGCCTCGCCGAACTCCGGCAGATTGCGGAGTGCGCCATAGACGCGGAACTTGGGCGGCGAGTGCACGTCGCCGATCAGACGGCGCTGGGTCTCGGCCGGGCGCAGCTTCGCGCACCAGCTCTGCCCCACCGCGAGGAAGAACTGCTGATCCTCGGAGAACCCGTCGGCGACGTACATCCTCGCGGCGTCCGTGCGCAGCGAGCGGTACGCCTTGAACGCCATCTTCACGCCGCCGAGGTCGGCGATGTTCTCGCCGAGCGTGAGCCGACCGTTGACGTACGACTTCGGCATCGCCTCGTACGAGCTGTACTGGTCGGCGACGCACGTGCCCTTGTCGGCGAACTTCGCGGCGTCGTCCTTCGACCACCAGTTCTTGAGATTTCCGTCGGCGTCGAACTGCGCCCCCTGATCATCGAAGCCGTGCGTCAGCTCGTGGCCGATCACCATGCCGATGCCGCCGAGGTTCGCGGCGACCGAGCGGTCCTGACCGAAGAACGGTGGCTGCAGGATGCCGGCCGGCAGCGCGGTGCTGTTCGCGGTCGGATCGTAGTAGGCGTCGACCGTGTACGCGTTCATCTGCCACTCACCGCGGTCGACGGGCTTGCCCGCGCGCGCCAGCAGCCGGCGGGTCTCGAACGTCGCCGCGCGCACGCGGTTCCCGGCGAACTCCGCGCGTCGCACGTCGAAGTCGTAGGTCTTCCACTTGTCGGGATAGCCGATCATCCGCACGGTCCGCGACAGCTTGCCCTGTGCGGTCTGCTTGGTCGCGTCGCTCATCCACTCGAGGCGGCCGAGCTCGTCGTTCATCACCTTGACCATCGCGTCGATCAGCATGACCGCGGTCTGCCGGCTCGAGCCCGGGAAGTACTTGGCCACGTACTGCTGGCCGAGCAGCTCGCCGAGCCCGTCCTGCGTGATGTCGATGCACCGCTTGCTGCGCTCGCGCTGGGTCTCCACGCCGCGCAGCACCTTGTCGAGCTCGAACGCCTCGTCGTCGAACGCCTTCGGCAGCGAGAACGCGAGCGTCTGGACCAGGTGGTACGTGAAGTAGCTGCCCCACGCGGCGGGCTTGAACTTCGTGCGCAGCTTGTCGAGCGCAGCGAAGAACTTCGGCGTGGCGATCACGAGGCGCTTGCTCGGATCCACGCCGAGCGCCTTGAAGTACGCCTTCCAGTCGACGCTCTTCACCTGCTTGCCGAGGCCCTTGAGGTCGGTCGGGTTGTAGCTCGCCGGCACGTCGCGCTTCTCGACGCCGGTCTTCGTCAGCTTCGCGATCTCGAGCTCGATCGCGACCACGTCGGTGGCGCTGGTCTCGCTCGCCGCGGGCGTGGCGCCGGTCAAGACGAGCATCTTCGCGACGTGCGCGCGGTACGCATCGACCTTCGCCTTGAGCTCGGGCTTCACGTAGTAGTCGCGATCGGGCAGGCCGAGGCCCGCGGCGTCGAGATAGATGACGTTCGTGCCCGAGTCCTTGAGATCGGCGTACGCCTGCACGGTCCACACCACGCCGGCCCCGATCTTGTGCAGCGCGGTGAGCGCCGCCATCCACGACTTCGCGTCCTTGACCTTCTGCGTCCTGTCGAGCAGCGGCTTGATGCCGCTGATGCCGGCCTTCTCGATCGCGGCCTCGTCCAGGCACGACGCGTAGTAGTCGCCGAGCTTCTTCGTGCCCGCGTCCGCGCCGATGCCCTTCGCCGCTTCCTCGAGCAACGACTTGATCGCGATCTTGTTCTTGTCGTCGACCTCGGAGCCGCGGCCGTAGCTCGCACGATCCGACGGGATCTGGTTCTGCGCGAGCCAGCCCCCGCACGCGAACTGGTAGAAGTCGACGCACGGATCGACCGTGCGATCGAGCGAGGCGCTCTCGAGGCCGACATCCGCGAGCGTGACCTTCACGCCCGGTGCGATGGGTGGTGGATCGATGTTGCGCGGTCCCGCCGGCGGCGTTGGTGCGACGGTCGAGCCTCCACCTGTCGGCGCAGGTGGCGGTGCGGCGGTCGGCGCGCGGCCGGGCTTGCCGGAGCAAGCGAGAACAAGGACGAGCGGTAGCGTGCCGAGCCGGGAGCGCATCGCCGCGGACCTTAACATGCGATCCATCGACCGGAACCTGCGTCACCGTCGGAGCCGCACCCGTCGCGGGGCTGCTACCATCGCGGGCTCGTGATCGACGAGACGATCGGGAACTTCCTCATTGCGTCGCGACTCGCTCGCGGCGGCATGGCGGAGGTCTATCTCGCGGAGCCGTGGGGTTCCACGCGCCGGGGAACGCGTACCTCGTGATGAAGTACCTCGAGGGCGAGTCGCTGGCCTCGCGGAGCCCCGCGTCGCCGCCGGTGGCGCAGCACGGGCCCCGCTGGCCGTGGATCGTCGGGGCGGTCGTGCTCGCAGGTGGCGGCGTCGCGGCGCTGAAGGCCCGCCGCCACGTCGAGGTGCCGGCGGCCGAGCCGTTCTGTGCGATCACCCCGCCGCCCATCCTCGACGGCGCGAGCACCGAGCCGGTGCTGCTGCGGTATTCGTTCGCCGCGGGGCAGAAGACGGAGGTCACCGCGATCGCGCAGACGACGACCGCCGGGACGCTCGCGAACGGAGCGAAGACCTCGGACGACATGACGATCACCCTCGAGGGCACGCTGTACTGGACCTCGGCGGAGGCGTCGACGTTCCTCGGGCGCCTGGAGATCGAGAAGATCAGCGTCGATCGCGCGCTCGTGACCACGCCGCTCTCGGGCCCGCAGGAGCACGACACCGTGCACTGGCGCTCCGATGGTGCGTCGCCGCCGCCCGCGAATCTCGAGCCGCTGCTCGGTCTCACCGGACTACCGCTCGCGATCACGGTCGATGCGCGCGGCGAGGTCGCGGCGCCGGGGATCCAGGCCTGGCAGGGCATGCTCGAGCGCGAGACGGCGATCCCGGCGCTGCGCGCGGCGTTCCAGCGCGACGAGGTGTTCCGCACGATGTTCCTGCGGTTGCCGGATCAACCGGTCAGGGTCGGCGATCACTGGCGCGCGGGCGAGCTCGTGCGTGCGCTGCCGAACGTCGGCCAGGTGAGCGCGAAGATCGAGCTGCGCGTCGCGGCGGTCTCGAAGGACGGAACGCAGGCGCTGCTCGATGCGGCGCCCGAGCTCCAGGTCGACCTCTCGGGCACCGCGACCGTGCGGACGCAGCGGAGCGCGCTCCGGATGTGGAGCCAGTTCGACCTGCGCCGTCACGACGTGGCGGCGAGCGCGATGCGCGCGTGCGTCGAGGTCGAGCTCGACGGCGGCATCGCGACGCAGCTCGAGCTGGTGGCGAGCTACGACCCGCTGCCCGGCGGCGTCGACGAGGTCCGATGAGGATCGCCGCGCAGACCCTGGTCGTCCTCGCGGCGAGCGCGATGGTGCCGGCGTGCGAGCTGTTCGTGTCCGTGCCCGACTACTCGATCGACACCGATCCCGAGGTCGATGGCGGCACCAGCGATGCCCTCGACGCGCCGCCCGCCGAGTGCGAGACGACCGCGGAGTGCACGGCCGCCGAGGTGTGCGTGATGGGCGACTGCCGCCCGTGCGACGATGATGCCCACTGCGGCGACCCGACCGCGAACGTCTGCCTGCCCGACGGCACGTGCGCGGCACTCGCGCGGATCGCGTACGCGTCGCCCGGTGGCGCCGGAGCCGCGTGCACGCTCGCCGCGCCGTGCACGCTCGATCAGGGGCTCGCAACCGCCGCCGGCTCGGCCACCATCGACATCGTCAAGCTCGCGCCGGGCGCCTATCCACGCGCGAGCGCGACCACGATCGCCGGCGACACCGTGATCCTCGCCGGGCAAGGCGCGACTCTCACCGCCACGACCACGATCCAGATGCTGCGCGTCACCTCGGGAAGCCTGACGATCGTCGGCGCCGAGCTCGTCGGCGACCAGCAATTCAACGCGCTGTGCATCCCCGACATGGCGCAGCCCGCGGCGCTGACGCTCTACCGCGTGGTCACGCGCGGTGGTGCGTATGGCATCGGCGGCTTCAGCTGCGCGCTGACCATCGGGCGCAGCACGATCTCGGGCAACACGAACATCGGCCTCTACGCGCAGGGCGGCACCGCGCGGATCTCGAACACGGTCGTCGTCGGCAACGGCGGGGCCGCCACCGACTCCACGGGCCTCAGCTTCACGAACTGCCCCGACGCGAAGGTCGAGCTCACCACGATCACGGGAAACCCGAGCAGCGGGATGTCGATCGCCCCGGGCATCGACTGCACCGGCTCCACGGTGAGCGTCACCTCGAGCATCGTGTGGGCGAACCCGGGCCCGCGCGCGCTCGATGCCGCGTGCACGGTGGACTACTCGGTCGTCGATCCCGCGTACGCCACCGGCGCGCACAACGTTCGCACCGATCCGATGCTCCTCGGCGTGGGCGACTATCACCTCGGCGCGATGTCACCAGCGCGCGGCATCGCGGATCCGGCGCTGACCTCGCCCGCGCTCGATCGCGACGGAGAGCGGCGGCCGCAGACCGGCTCGACGTTCGACGTGGGCGCCGATGAAGTTCCCTAGGCGTGCCGGTCTCGCGCGAGCTGCGACTGGTGCGCCACGGCGGCCCACTCGATGCGCTGCGGCGTCGCGAGGCCGAGCGTCACGATCGCGGTCGCGAGCTGGACCTTCATCGAGCGCTGGTACGCCTGCGCGGCGCGGAGACGATCGCGGCTGATGATCCCGGAGCTCACGAGGTAGTCGCCGAAGCCCGGAAGCTCGGGCAGCGGCCCGCGCGTGATCGGGCGCGGGGGCAGCCTCGTCGGCGGCACGGCCGGGCGACCGGGCATCGTGACGAACGGCGGCGGCTCCTTGCGCAGGCCCGGGTGGCTCGGCGGCGGCGGCAGCGGCAGCGGCGTCAGGGGAATCGGCGCCGGCGCGCTGCCCTCGGCGAGATCCATGGTCTCGTCGCGGCGCACGGGCGAGGGCGTCTTCCACAGATCACCGGGCTTCGCGGAGCCGCGCGGGAACGGCTCGGTCGGGCGCTCGTCGTGCTCGCTCGGCGAGCGCGTGCCGCGCGCGAACCGCGGCTGGCTGCCGGGGCGCTGGAACGTGCGCGCCGGTGCACTCAGCGTGCGATGCGCTGATCCGGGCTCCGCGGCGGTGCGACCGCGCTCCACGGCAGCCCGTGTGAGGGGAAACCGGCCGGCCGCGGAGGCCGCGAGATGTCTTGTCGACGGGCGAAGCGAGACATCGACGATCGCGAGCCAGTCGTGGGCCTCGAGATCGTCCGGATCGAGGCGGATGGCCTCGCGAAAGAAGATGGCGGCGGACTCGTTCTCGTCGCGACGGGCGGCGAGCTCGCCGAGCAGCCGGTACGCCATGCTGCACGCGGGATCGAGACGGATGATGTCGCGGAGGTCGGCCTGGGCATCGAGGTCGCGGCGAAGGGCGATGTGAGCCCGGGCTCGGAGGACCATCAGCTCGACGCAGTCGGGCTCGCTCTCGAGGGCGTCGTTGCACATGGCGACCACGCCCGGGAAATGCCGTGCGGCGATCAGCTCCTCGGCGGTCGCGATGACTCCTCGATCCACGCTGTCACCTAGAGCAAGGACGGGGCCAGGGGAACCCACGCCGCAAGTCGCTGATATCCGCAGTATTAGGTGCGATCCCGAGGGTCCTGACAAGGACCGCGCTCCCCACCACGGACTCGATTCGGGGCCTCGCGTCCCGGGTGGCGTGGCTGGTCGGCGGCCGGCATACTCAACCGGTGCGCTGGCCGGCCATCCTCGCGATTTCGCTCGCCGCCGGGTCGGCGGATGCGCGACCCGAGCCCACGCCGGTGGTCGATCCGAGCGGCGACTTCTGGCGCGACGTGGTCGAGCCTCACGCGGACGAGGTGAAGGCCCTCGTCACGAAGAGCCGGAACGCGATGAAGATCGCCGACGACGCGCTGCAGACCGACGCCGAGTGGGCGGTCGAGCCGCGCATGCGCTACTTCGAGGCGGCGTACGGGATGCTGCGCTACGCACGCACGCTGTCCCCCGACAACGCCGAGGTGCTCGGCCTCCTCGGTCGCGCCGCCGACGAGCTCGGCAAGACGCGGCAGGCGATCGAGGCCTACGAGGCGTGCATCCGGATCGTCGGTGCGGAGAAGGCCGGCGCGGATGTCACGGGCCGGCTCGGCGCCGTGTATCTGCGCATGGGCGATCGCGAGACCGCGATTCGCTGGCTGCGCGCGGCGCAGGGGCCGCTGACGCCGACCGCCGCGGAGCCGATCGCGCAGCTCGCGAACGCTCTCGCCTCCCGCGGCGACGTGACCGCCGCGATCGACGTGCTCTCGGGCGTGCTACCCGCGGGAAACCTCGGCTACTACTCGCACGAGCTCTCGCTGGTCTCGTTCACGCTCGCGCTGGTGCTCGACCGCGACGAGCAGCGCAGCGCCGCCTTCGAGATCCTCGACAAGATGAAGTCCACGCTCCAGCAGCAGTACGGCACGCAGCTGCAGACCGTGCTCGCCACCACGCGGTTCTCACCGGCCGAGGATCAGCACTACTATCTCGGCCTGCTCTACGAATCGCTCGATCAGTTCACCGAGGCCCGCGCCGAGTGGGCGCTCTACGCCGCGAGCGGAGAGACGCCGTGGAAGGCTCGCGCGCTCGATCACGTCCGCGCGATCGATGCGCAGCGCCGCGCACGGCCCGTGCCGCCGAAGGCGACCACCACGCCGCCGCCCACCGTGATCCAGCCGGTGACGCCGTGATGCGCTCGCTCCTCCTCGTCGCCGCGCTCGCCGCGTCCGCGCACGCGAACGTCTGGGATCGCGCCACCGACAACACCTCCCAGGCCACGCGCGATCGATACGAGAGCGCGCTGCACGATGGCGACGAGCTCGCCGCGCGCGCGAACGCGAAGGTCAACACCGCGGGCACGATCAACGCGCTCGTCGACGAGGCCATCGCCCAGTACAAGATCGCCGCCGCCGCGCGCCCGAACGACGGCGAGCCGTACTTCCGGATCGCGAGCGTGCTCGAGAGCTTCTACACGGACTGCAACGGCATCAGCCTGAACGGACTGCGCCCGCCCGCGACCTGCAAGGGCAACACCGTCGACCCCGTGCGCACGCAGCAGGCGGTCGATGCGTGGGAGTCGTTCGAGACGCGCGCTCCGCTCGATCCTCGCGTCGGCGACTCGCTGTTCTCGCGCGCGATCCTGCGCACCAAGCTCGTCGAGAGCGCGAAGGATCCGAAGCCGCTTCTCGAGGGCGCGCGCAAGGACTACACCGCGCTGCTCGATCACGCCGACGGCCTCACCATGCTCCAGCTCGA
>JBBRED010000153.1:0-18681 GCA_038203335.1 Haliangiales bacterium
TCACCGCAGTGCCCGAGTTGCTCGAGGCCGCGACCGTTCGTCTCGAGCGCTCGCGGGTGAAGCCGTGACGCTGGTCGCCGGCCTGCTCGAAGCGTTCTTCACCGAGCGCTTGCAGCACCAGCGAAACGCCAGCGCGAATACTGCGCGGCGTGGTCGTCACGCCGGAGACCCTCGTCGCCGCGCTCCGCACCGAACTGACGAAGTACGGCGAGTGACTGGCAACCGAAGGTTCTAAACTCGGGTGGCACGGTAGAGAGAATGTCTCGTGGCGGCCTTTAACTGGATCAACGTCGACGCGCCTTGTCCCGGCTGCGGACAGCTGTCGCGGATCCGTTGTCAGACTCATGTGGCCTCCGGCTATTCCGGAGATGGCAGCGGTCGCTTCCACGATCGAGAGTACGAGCTGGGCGAACAGATGGCCTGGTGGCCGCGGGACCACGACGAGTTCGACGGCTGGCGCGCCAACAGAATGCAGGCTGCGCCGGAGGGCTCCTCGTTCGATGAAGAGGCCTGCTACGCGAGCTGCCAGAGCTGTGGCGCTGCGTTGTTCGCCGTCGTGCGCTTCCACGAGGTCACACCCGAGCAAGTTCTGGCGATCGGCGCAGAAGCGAACTGGCCAGACGGCTACTTGAAGTAGCGACGTCACCGCTTCTTGCGCGAGGTCGTCGACTGGACCTTGCGGCGCCGCAGGCGCGTCGCTTCCTTGAGCCGGCGGTCGGTGCGCTCGATCATCTGCTGCTGGCTGTGCTTCGCGCCCATGCCGGTGCGCTGCACGTAGCTGCCGTCGGGCTGCATGTCCCAGGCGCCGCGCTGGTCGGAGAGCTGCGTGTCGAGGAGATAGCGCAGCTCGCCCTGGAGGCGGGTGTCGTCGATCGGCACGAGGACCTCGACGCGCTTCTCGAGGTTGCGCTGCATCGCATCGGCGGAGCCGAGGTAGTACTCGGGCTTGCCGTTGTTGTGGAAGTAGTAGATCCGCGCGTGCTCGAGGAAGCGGCCGATGATGCTGACGACCTTGATCGTCGACGAGACGCCGGCGAGGCCGGGGCGCAGGCGGCAGGTGTCGCGCACGATGAGATCGATGGTCACGCCGCGCTGCGAGGCGCGGTAGAGGGCGCGCACGATGTCGACGTCCTCGAGGGCGTTGAGCTTCCACTGCACGTGGCCGCGACCACCGCCGCCCTGGATCGCGATCTCTCGCTCGATCTTCTCGAGGAGGGCGCCCTTGAGCTGCTTCGGCGCGACGAGGAGCTTCTGGTACTTGCGCCGCGGCTTGTAGCCGGTGGTCAGGTAGTTGAACAGCTCGGTGAGATCGCGGCCGATGCCGTCGTCGCACGTGAACATGCCGAGGTCGGTGTACAGGCGGGCCGTACCGGCGTGGTAGTTGCCGGTCGCGAGGTGCGCGTAGCGGCGCAGGCCGTCGAAGTCCTGCCGGACCACGAGGACGATCTTCGTGTGGGTCTTGAGACCGACGACGCCGTAGGTCACGTGGATGCCGGCGCGCTCCATGCGCGTCGCCCACTTGATGTTCGCTTCCTCGTCGAACCGGGCCTTGAGCTCGAGGACCACGGCGACCTGCTTGCCGTTTCGGGCGGCGCGCACGAGCTGCTTGATGACCTCGGAGTCCTTCGAGGTCCGGTACAGGGTCATCTTGATCGCGCGGACCTTCGGATCGTCGGAGGCCTCGCGCAGGAATCGCTCGACGGACTGCTGGAACGACTCGTACGGGTGCTGAACGAGCAGGCTCTTCGCATCGCGGATCGCGTGGAAGATGTTGCCGTCGGTCAGGAAGTCGACGGGGGCGGATGGCGCGTGCGGGGCGTCGCGTAGCTCGGGGATATCGAGGGTCGCGATCTCCATGAGGTCGCGCTGGCCGAGCATGCCCTCGGCCTCGAACACGTCGGCCTGCTCGTCGAGGCCGAGCTCGGCGGCGAGGCGGCCGCGCAGCGCGGGCTGCATGTTGCGGTCGACCTGGAGGCGAACCACGGGCGCGAACTTGCGCTCGCGCATCTCGATCTCGATGAGCTCGAGGAGATCCTCGGCCTCTTCCTCGTCGCGCTCGGTGATCGCGTTGCGCGTGACGCGGAACATCGAGCACGCCTCGATCTCCATCTGCGGGAACAGGAGGTCGAGGTTGTTCGCCATCACGTCCGAGAGATCGACGAACGTCCTCGAGGTGCCGACGCGCATGTAGCGCGGCGTGCCACCGCCGATCGGCACCTTGACGCGCGCGAGGAGGGACTCGGAGTCGTTCTCGTAGCGGAGCGAGACGAGAAGATTGAGCGACAGGTTCGAGACGAACGGGAACGGGTGCGCCGGGTCCATCGCCTGCGGCGTGACGAGCGGGAAGATGTTGCGCACGTAGTACTCGCGCACCCACGCCTGCTGGTGGACGTCGAGCTCCTTGAACGGCGCGATCCACACGGTGTGGGCCTTGAGCTCGGCGAACAGCTTCTCGAGGATGTTGACCTTCTTCTTCTCGAGCGCCGTGATCAGCTCGAGGCAATCGATGATCTGCTGCTGCGGCGTGCGGCCATCGGGCGTGACGCTATGGACCTGCGCGCCGACCTGCTGCTTGAGACCGCCGATGCGCTTCTGGAAGAACTCGTCGATGTTCGAGCTGACGATCGCGATGAACTTCGCGCGCTCGAGGAGCGGGATGCGCTCGTCATCGGCCTCGTGAAGCACGCGCCAGCAGAAGTTCAGGTAGGTCAGCTCGCGGTTGAGATAGAGCTCGTGCGCGCCGAGCTCGGTCGGCGCCTCGTCGTGAATGTTCGGCGCCGGTGGCGTGCGGCCCGCGAGCTCGATCACCCGGAGCGACGGACGCTCGCGCGGCTCGGCCGCAGCGGCTTCGAGCAGCGTATCGATGCGATGCACCCCGGAGACTTCGGGAGCCAGGCTGAGCGGTCTCTCGGCGGACATTCGATCGAAATTATACCGCCTGCGAGGCGGGACCGTTACAAGGTCCGCGCGACGTTCAGGGTGCGGGAGTGCCGGGAACCAGAGGGATTCCCGTGGCTTCGCTCGATCGATCTTCTTTCCCACTGAACACCCGGAAGTACCGTTTGGCCCCCGCTTGCTCGAGCTGGACGAGCCCCCCGGTGACCTCGCCCGCCGTGATGGGCTCCTTACCGAGCTCGGTGGTCCACAGCTTGGTGCCGTTGCGCAGGTCGATCGCGGTCATCGTGTTCCAGTCCGCGCCGCCGACGATCTCGTAGCTGCGGATGTGATCGCTCAGGGTCACCGGTCCGGTCGACGGCTCGCGGATCGCGCCGTGATCGCCGCCGAGATGAATGCCACCGAGCTTCTCGGAGTCGCGGATCGCGAGTGCGAACACCTCGGCCTTGTGATCGCGGATCACGCGCACCGAGACCGCGACGTCGCTGTACGCGATGCCCGTGGCGTCGGGCCGCCCACCGTACGGCGGCACGAGTGCCTGCCACTTGAGGTCGTCGCCGACGTGGAGCTCGACGAAGTTGCGGACACCACCATCCTCGGCGCGCACGATGATCTTCGCCGTGGAATCGAGGACCACGGTCTCGATCACGGCGCCGGGCTTCGGCTTGTTCGCGACGACGAGGTACACGCCGGCGGCAGCCGCCGCTGCTCCGACGAGCACGATGATCGGCCCGAGAAGTCCCAGCCGGCGCTTCGCCATCAGCTCTCGGGGATGGGCTTGCCGCCCGCGGGGTTCGAGTAGTCGAACGGCTTGGGTCGCGACAGACCGCTACTTCCGGTCGCTGCCGCTCCGCCGTCCTTCGCCTGCACGAGCACGCGGCGCCCGGTCGCGAAGAACACCGTGATCTTGCCCGGCTCGTCGATCTCGATGACGCCCTGGCCGAAGCTCGGGTGATCGATGCGGTCACCGACGGCGAAGTGCTCGCTCGCGCGGTACGTGCGCACGGCCTTCGAGAGGTCCGCGGCGACGGCTGGCTTCTCGAACCGCTCGACGGGATCGCGCGTGGGGCGCGGCTCCTTCGGCGGCCGGATCGCCGACGGGAGCTTCGCTTCCTTCGCGGCCCCGTGCGGCGACTTGTACCGGTGATAGCCAGCGCACTGCTTGCACTGCACCTTCACGATCTTCGCGCCGACCTTGGCGACCACGACGTGCCACACGTCTCCACACTTCGAACACAGAGCTTCGACGTCTGCTCCTACTCCGGCGCTCATCGACCGCGAGCATACCAGCTCGTGGTATCGCAGAGGAGTGAGCCAGGCCGCTGCCGACTCCCTCGTCGTCGAGGCGCAAGGACTGTTCCGCGATGAACGGTATGCAGACGCCGTCTCGCGCTTCGAAAAGGCGACGGCGGTGTTTCCCGGGCACGCGATCGCCTGGAAGGGCCTCGGGCATGCGTTGCTCTGCCTCGGCCGGCCGCACGAGGCCACGCGCGCCTTCGACCAGGCGATCGGCCTGGCTCCATCCAGCGCCACGGCGCTGTGGGGCGGCGCGGTCGCGCACGCGGACGTCGGCAACAAGGTCGTCGCACTGAGTTACCTTCGGCGCACGCTCGAGCTCCAGCCGACGTGGCTCGAGATGGTCAAGGATATCCCGTCGCTCGCCGCGTTCCTCCAGCAGGGAACGCGCACCGCCGAGAAGCTCAAGGCGGCGTTCGGCGCGTTCTCGGCGCGGACGTATCGTCACGCGACGGCCGGTCGCTCGATCGAGGTCGGCCGCATCCTCGACCAGCCCGCGATCGGTAAGTGGACCTACGTCACGATCGGCATGTCGAACCAGATCTGGGCCGAGGACCAGCGGCCACGGATCGAGCTGATCATGGCGACCACGCTCGACTCCGAGGTCTGCGGCCAGATCCTCGCGAACCTCGCGTTCCACCTCACCGATACGCTGTTCTATCCGGAGCCGGGCGTGGTCGTGCGCGATGTCGTCGGCGCGCTGCAGGCCGGCGAACTCTCGGAGCGGCTCCCGCACGTCTACATCGCGGTTCCGCGGCTCTGGCAGCTCGAGCTCCCGATCGATCTCGGCCCGCCGCCGGTCACGCTCGCGCAGGTCGTGCCGATCAGCGAGCGCGAGTACGGCGTGTGGCGCGCGAACGTGCCGGAGCTCGAGGCCTCGTTCGTGCGGCGCAAGGTGGACCTCGCCGATCTGCGCCGCGCCGGCGGCTGATCACGGCAGGTCGCGGGTCGCGACGTTCAGCACCATCACACCGGGACGAAACCCGGGGCTGCCGCTGTGATCGGGCAAGAAGAAGTTCGCCGGCACCATCTGATCATCGAACCCGACGTAGAGCATCAGGCGCCCGGTGCCGTTCTGCGCGACATCCGCTCCGGTGAGGAGGCCGAGCGGCTCGCCCGTCTCCGTCGGTGTCCAGGTCAGCTCGCGCGCGAACGCGTAGTTGATGTGCCAGTTGAGGCCATCGGTCGAGTCCGCGTGCCACACGCCGCTCATGTTGTTGAACGCGACGGGCTGGTTGTCGTGCTCGCCGGCGGCGTCGCTGGTCAGCCAGATCTCCCAGATGCAGTGCGTGGCGTCGTAGATCACCGACGGCTGCGCGCCGCCCGAGGTCGTCACCGCCGACATGCGCAACAGGCTCCGCACCGGCGCCTCGACGGTGACCCAGTGGATGCCGTCGGTCGAGGTCGAGTGCGAGATGCCGTACGCGTCGCTGGTCTGGCAGTCCGTGCCCTTGCACGCGAAGCTCGAGTAGAACAGGTGATAGGTGCCGTCGACGAACGCGAGCTCCGGATCGGCGACCACGCCGTCGGTGCCCACCGGATAGACGTCACCGGCGGTGAGCACGAGGCCGGCCTTGCCCTTCGGCGACTCGGCCGCGGTGATCCGCGTGAACGTCTTGCCGTCGGCGGAGATCGCGGCGCCGATCGCGTAGTTCGAGAACGTGTAGTTCGCGTGCGGGAACGGACCGCTCGCGCCGGAGTACAGCATCAGATAGCGACGGTCGGCGGGCGCGGCCGGGTTGTAGACCACGGTCGGCGTCTCGGTGCGCGCGTGATCCCACGCCTGGGCATCCGTGCTCACGGAGAGCGCGGGCGTCTCGTCGACGGTCCACGTGATCCGATCGGCGCTCGACGCGTGGCGGATGACACCCGCCTGATCCGATGACTGGTACGACGTCCCGTGGGACGACGCGTAGAACAAGTCCCATCGTGCCGCGACGGCATCCCACCGGACGTCGGGATCGGAGATCGAGATATCGATCTTCCCGTCCGTGAACGTCTGCCGGGGGCGCAGGCGCGGGTTGTTCGCACGCCGCAGGAACTGGCCGTGCGCGCCCTGCGCCTGGCAGTTGCTCGGCGGCGCATCCGGCTGCGCGTCCGCGCCCGGGGCATCAGCCGGCGTGGCGGCATCGTCGCCGCAGGCGGCGAGTGACAGCAAACACAATAACAAGGAGCGGCGCACGAGGTCGCGCACTCTGCCATCGGCTCACGGGACTTGTCAGTAGAGAACTCGCATGGGACAAATCAGGGCATGAAGCGCCTCGCCACGGTTGCCGCCCTGTTGCTCGTCACCGCGACGGGCTGCGAAAGCCAGAAGTCACGGCTCGATACCGTGGCGCAGACGGAGCCGAAAGCGGCGCCGAACGCCGCTCCGGCGGTCGCAGCGGATCACAGCGGCGATCTCGAGTCGCGCGTTCGCCGCCTCGAGGACAACTACGCGAAGTACGCCGAGGCGCTCGACTTCCTCGGCAAGGTCTACGCGCAGCAGAAGGCGCAGCAGCAGCAGCAGGAGCAGACGGAGCCGGATCCCACGGCCGTGTTCGCGGTCAACGTGGCCGACAACGTCAAGCTCGGTATGGTCGAGGGCCCGACGGGGGCCAGCGTGACAATTGTCGAGGCCTGGGACTTCGCTTGACCCTACTGCCAGAGGGTCAGTTCGACCCTCCAGGAGCTGGTCAGCGAGTACAACGGCAAGGTTCGCGTCGTGTTCAAGAACATGGTCGTGCACCCGCAGGCGGTTCAGCGAGCACACCTCGCGGGATGCGCGGCGGCGAAGCAGGGCAAGTTCGTCGAGTACTACAAGGCGTTCTGGGACAAGGCATTCGCGCCGTACTCCGCAGCGCGTGACCCGTCGAAGCTCTCCGAGGAAGCGATCCTGTCGTGGGCGCCGAGCGTCGGGCTCGATCCCACGAAGCTCAAGGCCGACATGGATGGCCAGGAGTGCGGTGGTCTGCTCCAGGCGGATGCGGCCGAGCTCGGGAAGTTCCAGGTCAACTCGACCCCCACCTTCTTCGTCAATGGCATCCACATCGGTGGTGCACTCCCGAAGGAGGAGTTCAAGAAGGTGATCGACGAACGCCTCAAGATCGCTGAGGCTTCAGGCGTCTCTGCCGCCGAGTACTACGACAAGGAAGTCATCGGGAAGGGCGTCCCGCAGTTCCGGTCCAAGGGCCAGGCGGAGCAGGGCGGCCACTAGGCTACTACAGTTGTAGGAATATGCCGGGGCCTCGCGTAGGTTCCCGGCATCATGCTCAAGACCTCCATTGCCTTGCTTGCCGCGATCAGCGCGATCGCCGGCTGCGAAAACACGCACTCACGCCTCGATACGGTGGCGACCGCCGCGCCGGTAGCGAAGCCGAGCGCTCCGGGCGCCATGCCCGTGAACGCGCAGGCCGATCACACCGGCGACACCGAGACGCGCCTTCGCCGCCTCGAGGACAACTACGCGAAGTACGCCGAGGCGCTCGACTTCCTCGGCAAGGTCTACGCGCAGCAGAAGGCGCAGCAGGCCCAGCAGGAAGAGTCGGAGCCGGATCCGACGGCCGTGTTCGCGGTCAACATCGACAACGACGTCGCGATGGGCGAGGTCGATGGTCCCGCGAGCGCGACGGTGACGATCGTCAAGGCATTCGACTTCGCGTGCCCCTACTGCCAGCGCGCGTCGGACACGATGGACCAGCTCGTCAAGGAGTACGACGGCAAGGTCCGCGTCGTTTACAAGGACATGGTCGTCCACCCGCAGGTCGCCACGCCGGCGCACCTCGCGGCGTGCGGTGCGGCCAAGCAGGGCAAGTACCTCGCGTTCAAGAACGCGGTCTGGGAGAAGGGCTTCCTGCCGTACGCGCAGGCGCGCGACCCGTCGAAGCTCGGCGAGGAGAACCTCCTCGCGATCGCGAAGGACGTCGGTCTCGACACCGCCAAGCTCAAGGCCGACATGAGCGGCACCGAGTGCAACGCGAAGATCCAGGCCGACATGGCCGAGCTCGCGAAGTTCAAGGTCAACTCGACCCCGACCTTCTTCGTCAACGGCATCCACGTCGGTGGCGCCCTCCCCAAGGAGGAGTTCAAGAAGATCATCGACGAGCGGCTCAAGGTCGCCGACGCGTCGGGCGTCTCGGGCGCCGAGTACTACGCGAAGGAAGTCGTCGGTAAGGGCGTCCCGCAGTTCCGCTCGAAGGTCTCCGCAGAGCAGGGCGGTCACTGAGCATTGACTAGGGACGCAGCCGGGCGCCGTTGCCCGGCTGGTAGTCCGTGATCTCCATGCGCACGTCGCCGTAGTCGGTCTTCGCGACGAGCCGCAGCGGCACGCGACCATCGTCGTTGCTGATCCACACCGAGAAGTCGCGCTCGTCGGCGGTGGGGTCCTTCTTGAGGTCGCGACCGACCTTGAAGGCGTGCGCGTCGACGCGGATCGCAGGCAGCTCACCGAGGTCGGTGGCCATCTTGCCGACCGATGCGATCTTGACGTCGACGTGCCACAGCCACCGGCTGCGGAACACCTCGATCGACGTGGCGGTGCCCGTGGGGCCCTCCCACGAGCGCAGCGCGACGAGGAACGCGTTGTAGTCCCACACGTCCTTCATCGAGACCTTCTGCGGCTCGTCGGTGGGCGCACCCTCGTTGAGGCGGAACTGGATGGGCAGCATGTCGTTCGCGCGACCAGCGATATCGATCACGGTGTGCTCGACGTTGACCTTGCTGTTCGTCTCGTACTCGTCGACGGCGAACCGCACCGAGCGGCCCGTGGTGATATCGATCCACGAGGTGAACGTGTCATCGATCGCGGCGACGAGGTTCGCGAGCCCGACGGACTTCGCGTGGCCCTGCACGAGGATCGCCTTCTTGCCGGCGACCTCGGAGATATCGCCCACGCCGAGCGTCATCTGGGCGAGCTCCACGCCGCCGAGCTGGATCCGGTAGGTCATCCGCTCCCCGGGGGTAACGAGCGGAGGCCCCGACGGCAGGTCGGGCGAGGCGGGCCCCTTCGGAGTGGGAGTGGTCGTTGGCCCTTTGCCGCTACACCCCACGAGAAAGACCGCGAAAACCAGGCTCTTCACGCCGGAAGCGTAGCGCGGAAGTCGTGCGAACATGAAGGCGTGCGCGGCGTGCTCACGGTCGTCTCGATCTTGCTCCTGTGCGCCCGCGCCCTTGCCGCGCCCGCGCCCTCCTCGTGCTGGGCCTCGATCGACGTCGCCGAGGACTTCGTGCACGGCACCATCACCGGCAAGCTGACGCGCGGGCCCGCGAAGGACACCGCGCGGATCGACGACGGGACCAAGCCGTTCGCGTTCGCGCTGCGCTCCGGCACGCCGCTCGCCGTCGCCGATGGCGATACCGTCACGCTGACCTACGCCTGCGGTGGCTGGGGCAATCGCTGCGATGCGCGACTCGACGATGCGAAGGGCGACCCGATCGCGATCATGATCGCGTTTGGCTCGGATGCGATGTCGGCGGGCTGGTCGTCGAAGCCCGGTGCCGTCCTCACCCAGCGTCAGGATCCGAACCAGAAGAAGAAGTCGGTGCGCCGCACGCACGAGCTCGTGCTCGCGAAAGGCAAGCTCACGGTCAAGGCGAAGGCGAAGGGGTGCACGCGGATCAAGGACGGCGGCACCTCGTGGCTGGTCACCGGCGAGGCGGTCACCTGGGAGGGCGTGCGCCCACCCGAGGGTGTGGACGCGAAGCAGTACGCGCTGATCCGCGAGCGCTGATGGTCGTCGGCGTTCTGGAACGTTCTAGAACGCGCCGCCGAACCGCAGGTAGCCCTCGAACGAGACGTCGCTGCGATCGACGGGGCGGGTCGTTGTCATCTCCCCCGACGAATTCGCGGTGACCTCGCTGCCGGTCTCGATGCCGGCCGAGCCGCCGATCGCCGCGGCGATGAACACCCGCTTCTGGATCAACCAGCTCCAGCCGAACAGCGCGCGCCCGGCGTAGGTCGTGGTGTCGGTATCGATGCTCTGGTACTGCGCGAAGTCATCGCGCGAGAACGTGTTGCGCGCACGGCGCAGCGCACCGGCCTCCATCGTGAAGCCGTCCCACAGGCCGCGCGAGTAGTGGACCAGGCCGACGCCGAGATCGAGGATGCGCCCACCCGACGAACCCTCGGGACCGTCGCCGGCGAGCAGGCCCGCGATGGCCTCGGCCGCTACCGACGGGCCGTACTTGTAGCTCGCGACGTTGAGGCGGATGGCATCGTGATCCGTGATGCCCACATAGCCCGACGCGCCGATCGACTTCGCGTCGATCCAGCCGGTTGGCAGGTTGATGGCGAGCGCGAACCGCGTCGGCGAGGTCTCCACGACCGACGCGGGTCTGGCGTCGGTGGTGACCCGCTCGTCGGCGCGGGCGGCAGAGGTCAGCACGGCAAGGGTGGTGAGAGGCAGGAGGAGGCTACGCACGGGACATCTGGTGATGCAGTCACGAGGCCATCTGCAATTGCCTGGTTTTCGGGTGGCCGGACCGCCGACGGTGTCAGGCCTTCGTCAGTCAGTGGTGATTCGGGCGGGGATCACAACCGGTAGTGGATCTGCGCCAACAGGTAGCCACCGTTGATCCCGCCGCCGGCATCGAGGAGCTCCGCACGTGCCGTGATCAGCCACTCGAGATGCGAGGTCATGAACCAGTGCAGGTTCACATCGAGCGCGTCTCGATAGAGTCCCTTGACACGTGTGTCCTGCGTGAAATGACCGAGGCCAACATCGAGCATGAACCCGCTCGCCAACGGCCGGCTCGCCATGAGGTATGCCGCGAGCTGGGTCGCCTTGTCGCCGCCACCAACGGTGATCTCCTTGCGAATCGCCTGTGCTTCCGCCTGGAGCTGCAACTGAGGCCCGGGCAGGTACGCTTTCGCCGTGATGCCGCCGTACATGGTCGTCGTTTCGTCGCCCTTGGCGTACTTGCCTTCAACGCCGACGGCGGCGTGTTCGCCGAGCCGAGCCTCCGCGTACAGTGCTGCACCGTCGCCGCGCTCGACAGCGGACGCGATGCCATCGTGCACGAAGGCGGTCCCGTGCACTTCGAAGGCGCTCTTCACGTACGAGATGCCGACGCCGTAGGTCTCGCCGTAGAGCGGACGACCGCCGAACCTCTGCGTGTAGACAACGTGCTCGGCGAGCCGCAGGCCGAACGTCGGCATGAACCGTCCAGCCCTCACATAGATGCCCTCGTTCTCGTCGGGGTGCTGGCGCCACATCACGTAGTGCTCGCGCGACCACAGCACGTGGAGTGCACTTCCCTTCTCCGATGGGCGGCGGAGCCCCCCGACAACATTGAGCGAGAATCCGTGCGTTGTCGCGCTCGCCGCGAGCTCGACCTGCATCGGATACGCGGCGGCACTCGCCACTCCCGGATCGACGAACCCAGCGGCGCCTCGAGCATCGCCACCGAGCTGCAGCCATCCGGGCCTGGACATGCCGTACATGAACGACGAGTCGCCCGGTTTCCACGACGTGTTCTCCGCGACGGCGAAGCCATTTTCGTTGAGCATTCCTCCGCCATCGGGTGCGACGTGGCAGCCCGTGCAGGTCGTGTCCCGAGAGAGCTGATATTGCGGATACGCGAGCGCGGTGCTCTCCAGCGCGACGAAGGCACTGACGACGAGCAGGATGCGAAGGAGATTGCTCATAGTCCCGGACTCCCCGAGTCGATCCAGGCTTCGACGAGCTGGATGTCCTGCTCCGCGAGCGGAGAATCGGGCGGCATGCGCTGGCCTCCGGTCGCTCTCAGGACCTCGATGATCCGTGTAGTGGCCGAGGTACCGCCGGTCCGGACCCTCGCGATGTCACGCAAGGCGTCCTTCGCGGTGTCGAGCGTATCGAACGCGTACCCCTGGATGTACGTCGCGGTGGAGTGGCACTGCACTTGCCCACACGAGGGTGCGAGCACAGAGAGTGCGACGACCTCGACGGTAGGAGGACGATCGTCTGGCGTTGTTCCGCACGCGGCGACCAAGAGAAGACAAACAGACAGACGTTGCATGCGCGGCATCCTGCCCGAGAAATCGTCGGCCTCGCCTGCTCGACGGGCCATCGAACAACAACCGTTGGCGAAGTGAAACTGCCATTAGAATTCAAAGTCGGCGTGAACTGGTAACGCTCACAGGGCTTCGAGGTCATTCACCGCAGCCGGGGTCGCGGAACCAAGCCACGACAAATAGTTTGCGAGTTCGTCTTCGTCCCCGACCGTCAGCTCCTTGCTGAAGCGAGGCATCTGGCTATTCGTCGCGCCCATATGCAGCCCCGACTTCGGGTTCGCGATGAACGAGCGGTAGTAATCGCGTGATCCGAGCCCGGCAAGAGCTGGTGCGGTCGCGGAGACGCCTTCCTCGCGCGTATGGCAGTCCGTGCACGTGGCATCGAAGATCACGATGCCCCGGTCACGAGCGGCCGCATCCACGTCGCTCGCGCCAGACTGCGCGTGCAGCATCTCGACGAGGTCCGAGAGGTCGCGCCCGGTCTGCTCGACCGGTTTCATCGCACGATCGGTCGTCGCCAGCTTCGTTGCCCCCCAATAGCGGGCCTCGCTCGGCTCCTTCAAGAATCCAGCGAGCCATGCTCGGTCGCCATGACCAGGCGCGATCACCGGCCCCTTTCGCGTCTTGCTCGTTGCATCGTGACACCCGGCGCAGTGCTGCGTGTACAACATCCGCGCGCGCGCAAACGGGGGCGCACGATCCAGATCGAGCGGCCCGCTCGCGGGGATGCCATAGGTTCGCGCCAACCTGCGCGCGCGGGAAGCCGCGTCGGCCATCTTCTGCTCGCGCACCTGGAGTGCCTCGTCGCTGCGATCGCGGAGCAACGAGCTCGCAGTGAGACCGGCGATCAGCGCGAGCAACACGGACAGTGGGACGAGGTACACGAGTCGTCGTCGCGGAGCGACATCCGGCCCGCGATCGAGCACCGGTAGCGCGAACAGGAATCCGATGACGATGGCCGGGGCGGTAAGGGCAGCGATCCGCTCGCCGGCCCCGGCGAGGTTGCGAAGCTCGAACAGCCAGCGGAAGGTCCACAGCGGTCGTGCGTCGAAGGCCTGACCGGGGTCGGCGGGCGGCCCGAGCGCCACACCGCCGGCCCACACCACGTACGCAGAGAGCGTCGCCAGTACGATCGCCACGGCGAGTGCATCGCGCGTCGATTGCTCGGGCCAGCGCCGCGTCGCGCCTTCCATGCGGAGTCCTCGATGCCGGAGCGCGAGCAGGATGTGCCCCACCGCCGCCCCCGCGAAGATCACGGGGAGTGCGAAGATGTGGATCGCGTACGCGCGCGTCAGCGTGAGCGTCCCCAGATCGTTACCGCCCATCGCCAGCTTCTGGATCGCGCCGCCGACGACGGGGGCACCACCCATGATCCCGAGCTCGACCTTCGCCGCCCAGAACGCGGACTGATCCCAGCGCAGCCAGTAGCCAGTGACCGACCACGCCAGCAGGAGCACCAGGAGAGCCACCCCGAGCCACCAGACCAGCTCGCGGGGGCGCTTGTACGAGCCGGTGATCGCGGTGTGGACGAGGTGCAGACCCGCGACGATCACCATCGCCGACCCGCCGTGATAGTGCATCCCGCGCACCAGCCACCCGAGTGACAGCTGATCCTGAAGATATGCGACCGAACCCCAGGCGTTCGCGGTCGATGGACTGTAGACAGTCGCGAGCGCGACGCCGGTGACGGCCTGCACACCGAGCAACACGACGAGCACGATGCCAAGACTGCGCGCGAACGTTGCGCGGTCCCGGATCATGCCGGCCCCCGGGTGCTGGTGCCGAGCTTGTAGCGAACCCAGGTGAGCGAGAGTCGGCCGTCGCGAACCTCCACCGGTAGGGGATCGAGACCACGCTCGGCGGGCCCCGTCCGCTGGGTGCCGTCAGCGCCAAAGCGACTATCGTGACACGGACACACGTAAGAGCTCTCGTCCCATGTGATCGCGCAGCCGAGGTGCGGACACACCGCAGAGAACGCCGTCACCTTGTTCGACGCGGCGCGCGTGATCCATGCCGCGCCGAGCACGACGTCGTGCGATGCAGTCCACGCATCACGCACGTCAGGTGCGATCACGTCGACGCGACGTGGCGGCGCACCGACGATGAAGCTCTCGACGGAGCCGAGGTCAAGAGGTTCGGTCGGCGTGACGATCACTCGCTTGCCCGCTGGATCCACGATCACACCCACCGATGGCAGGCCAACGACGAGTCCGACGCCAACCGCCACTGTCGAGCACGTCGCGACCTGAAGAAACCTACGGCGACTTGGTACATCCATTCGAACACCCTTGGTTGGGACGCGATCGCGCGCCAGTTAATAACTCATCAACCTCTCGACAGAGTACGAATCAACGTCATCGCGTGCGGGCGGGCATTCACCGCATCGTGATTCCTCGACGGTGAAACTCTTCGGTGCACAGCGACGTGCGCTCGCACGCCGTCGCTCAATGAAATCGAATTTCAAAACCGTGCGCGGAGATTCCATTAATTCTTCATTCAGGAGCGAAGGAGTTCCCGCTGCGTGGCAACCACACAGAGCGCACCCGCTTGCGCGACAACCGCCCTGCACAGGAGTGCTTCGCATGCGATCGATCGCCATCGTTCTGGCCGTGAGCTTCGGATGTACGAACTCCAGCTCATCGGGCATCACTGCCGCGGAGCTGTCTTGCCCACCGGACTCGACGCTCACGTACGAGAACTTCGGCAAGTCCTTCTTCGCCGACAACTGCCTGTCGTGCCATGCAACGAGGGACCGACCGACCCTCACCAGCGCGGCCAACATCGTCGCCAACAAGCAGTCGATCATCTCCGCCGCCGTGCTGTCGACCAAGATGCCCCAGCGCACCTCGCTCTCGACCGACGAGCGGTCGCTGCTCGGTGAATGGCTGACTTGTGGTGCCCCGTAGCACCCGAAGCAAGGCAGTGTGCAGGATTCGCACAGTGGAAACGCAGGGCGAGATCTTGCATCGTGATGACACCATGTCTCCGATGCTTCGATTCCTGCTCGCTGGTGCGCTCGTGGGTGGGGCCTGCCCCCTCACAGCTGAGGCGGGAGCTCTCACGGCGACGTTCACCACCACTCCGAATGGTGGACAGTTCGCGCCCAACCACGTGGTCGCGGTGTGGGTCGAAGGCCCGGGCGGCGCGTTCGTCAAGACGATCGGGCGATGGTCCGCGACCAGGACCGGCAGCCTGGTCGGGTGGCGTGCGCAGGCCGGCGCCGCGGACGTGGATGCGGTCTCCGGCGCGACCATCTCGTCGCACGCCGCGCCTCTCACGGTCACGTGGGATCTGAAAGACCGAGCGGGCGCGATCATCGCCGACGGGACGTACACGCTCCGCATGGAGCTCGCAGATTCCAACGCGAACACCGCGGCGCAGAATCATCAGGGTGCATTCCCGTTCGTGAAGAGCACGACGATGCAGATGCAGTCCGCGCTCTCGAACGGCGGGTTCACCAACGTCTCGATCAACCTGGATCCGGGTGCGGTCCAGCCGCCCGCGGATCCGCCACCGTCGAATCCGCCTCCCGGTGGTGGGGGTGGCGATGCTGGACTCGACAACTCCGGAGCGATCGAAGGCGGATGCACGACCGGACCAGGCTCCGGCGGAGCGGGAACGCTCGTGCTGCTCGGGTTCGCAGCCTTCGCCGCTGTCCGACGAAGATCAAACGACGTGTAGGGCCACGGCGATGTGCAGGAGCATCGTGACGAGCAGCACCATCGAGAATGGAATGTGGATGCGTTTCCACGAGCGGAGCAGCGCCTTGCTCCGCGGTGCGAGCTCCTTGCGACGCTCGTAGAACACGACGCGATCGATGCGGCTGGCGATCTTGCGAGCGACCGTGCGCGGCGCGAGCTGCCTCAGCGCCCGGCGATCGCGGCGCCGGGCCCACATCCGTCGCAGGTCATCCGTCACGACCCAGGCCAGCAACGGAACGAGCCCGATCTCCCACGAGCTCTCGGATCGTGCGGCTTCGCGCTCCATGATCTGATACGCGTAGTCGCCCGCGGCGGGATGGTCCGTCGCCAGCTCCGTGATGGCGCGGCGATGCTCCAGGATCGCGAGGTCGTGCTTGCTCGTGAGCGAGGGGACGAGCGTGTACAGGTAGCGACCGATGAGCCCGGAGATCACGACGGCGGCCATGCTCCAGAACGGGATCGAGACCCACGTGGTCAGGCGCAGCGCCGAGTGGAGCAGGATGAACAGCGGACCGACGATTCCCGTCATGATGTGGACGTCGAGCCAGAACTGGTTCGTCGCGGTCTTGCTGAACCAGGCAAACCGACGCTGTACGAGATACGCCATCGACAGCACCATCAAGGCCGTCCCGACGTAGCCGCAGGTCAGCGCGAGCTTGGTGCCCGCGAGATAGCTGACGTTCATCTCGGCGATCGCGGGATCGAGCCCTTCGGCGAGGAGGATGCGATAGCTCGCCGACCAGGTCGGAGACAGCCAGCGCAGCGCGACCTCCGCGAGGACCACGAGGAACGAGCCGACGCCGAGAACCCAGAGCAGCCAGCTCAGCTTGCGGGTCCGGACGCGCGCGTCGCCCGAATCGCGAATGTTGAGCCGCTCGGTGAACGGGTTCGACGGCAGGACATTCAGCCGGCGCCGCTGGCCCTTGCCTGGACGCACGGGCTCGGGGCGCTCGGGGAACAACACCGCGGGTGCGATCTCGATCAGCGATCCGGTGGGGCACGCGGAGACGCAGGCTTGATCGCCGTACCCGGCGCAGTGATCGCACTTGTTCGCGATCCGCCGCGCGAGCGCCTTGCGTCCCTTGCCCGCTCCGTACGCGAGCTTGTGGCCCTTCTCGAGGCGGGCCTTGAACTGCGGGCTGAAGCTCGGCATCTCCGGCTCCGCGACGTTGACCATGTTGATCGCCCCGTAGGGACACGACAGCGCGCACAAGCTGCACCCGATGCATCGATCTTCGACGATCTTGATCTCGCCGGTCGTCGCATCGCGCTTGATGGCGTCGTGCTCGCAGGGAGACAGACAGCGCGCGTCCTCGCAGGTCCTGCAGGTGTAGACGAAATCGAGGAGCCCGAGCTCGTAGCCTCCGAGCGTGAGCCGCCGGGCCCCGTGCCGGTCCTCGCACGCGTCCTCGCATTGCTTGCAGTCGATGCACAGATCGAGCTGGCGCACGCGCACCATCGGTCCGGCCACCGAGATGCCGTTGCGCAGGTAGAAATCGAGGATCTCGTGCTTGATCCCGGTGACCGAGCGCAACCGCGCGGCGGTCAGCGCCAGCTGTTCGCGGAGCGCGGTCTCGACCGGCGCGGCCATGCGGGTCAGCCACGCGAGCGCGCGCGCGGGGAGGAACACGACGAGCGTGGTCGACAGCGAGAACGGTGTGACCCGCTCCTCGGCATCCGGCGGCGGTAGCGCGCCCGGATTGAACACCTCGCCCGGGCCGAACATCGCGAGGTTTCGCTTCGCCGTTCGTGCGAGCGGGCCCGGAGGAAGTAACGTGCCATCGGGCTCTCCGCGTGCGGCGTCGCGCTGCTGGCGGCCGCGCGCGGCCAGCGCCGCCGGATCGAACACGCCGATCGAGAGCTGTCCGGAGACGACGACGCACATCGTATCGGCGGGTGCGCCGGCGGGGAGGTCGATCAGGGTGTCGCGCGGCATCGTGCTCGCCGTGCCCCAGCCGTCGGCGAGGAGCTGCGCGATCACGGCATCGGTGGCGTCGCGAAACGCGGGCAGCGCGCGGAGAGCTGCGGTCACCGCCGCCAGCGGAGGTGGTGAGGCCGCGGCGGGCGTCGCCGGTGTCGCGAGCGCGGTGCTCATAGGCCGCGGGGCCGTTCGTGCTCGAGCTGCGTCGCACCGCCATCGTCGTCGAACGGGTTGGGCCGATCACCGCTGCGGCGTGGGAGCGGCGCTGACGCGAACGCACGGTCGAACGCACCGTCGAGCTCGTCCGCGATCAGCAGGGGATTGGCGGCCAGCTCGGGCGACATCCGCGCCGCGATCACGGGCGACGATCCGGTGCCATCGCGGCGCTTCGAGCGCGGTCGCAACGCGAGACCGTCGACGTTCGTGCGCTCCTCGGCCGCGTCCCCGAACGGGCTGGTGCGCGTGACGGTGTGGTCCGAGACCTTCGCGCGCGCGGCGAGGCGCGCGGCCGGCACGAACGGCGCCGGCCGCGATGCTCTCGACGTCTGCGGCACGCCGCGGACCGGCGTTCGGGCCTTGGTGTTGCGTGGCGGTTCGAGATCGGAGAGGCGGAACGCGACGCTGACACTGGTCGCGATCTCGTGGAACTCGTCGCGGAGGTGATCGACGACCGACAGCATGCGTCGGCCGGGCGACTTGTGGACGACCTGACCGCGGACGACGGCGATCGCCTCCTCGGGAGAGCGTCCACAGGCGACGGCGGCGGGCTCGATCCTCCGCACCACCTCCTCGGTGGAGCCGAGCGCGTACATGTGCGGCCGCTCGATGAACCGCACGTTGTTGGCCTCGAGCCAGACGACCGGCGTGTCGGCGCCGATCAGGACGAACGCGTGGTC
>JBBRED010000154.1:0-18599 GCA_038203335.1 Haliangiales bacterium
GACCGAGCAATACGTCGCGGTCTCGATCGCGACCCCGGCAGGTCAGGTCGGCCGCCGGCCACCGCTGTCGCTCGCGGTCGTGATCGATCGCTCGGGCTCGATGTCGGGCGCGCCGATCGAGCACGCCAAGGCCGCCGCGGCGCGGCTGATCGGCGAGCTCGGCCCGGACGACGCGTTCAGCGTCATCACCTACTCGTCGTCGGACGAGGTCGTCTACCCGATGAACCGAGCGACCGACGCCAACAAGGCCACCGCGCGCTCCGCGATCGAGCGAATCTACGACGACGGCGGCACCTGCATCTCGTGCGGCCTCACCCGCGGCGCCGGCGAGCTCAGCCGGACACCGGTCGACGGCGGGCTCCAGCGCATCGTCCTGATCTCCGACGGCCAGGCCAACGAGGGCATCTGGGATCGCGGCGAGCTCGCCCAGCTCGCCGCCAACACCGCCGCCCATGGCGTCTCGATCTCCGCGCTCGGCGTCGGCCTCGACTTCGACGAGGTCACCATGCAGCGCATCGCGGAGGTCGGCCGCGGCAACTACTACTTTGTCGAGGACACGACCCAGCTCGCCTCGATGTTCACGCGCGAGCTCGGCGGCCTGACCGAGACCGTCGCCTCCGACGTCAAGCTGCTCGTCGAGGGCGGCGCGGATGTTCGCATCGAGACCGCGATCGGCTACCCGATGGAGCGCCAGGGCAGCTGGGCCGTCATCCCGATCGCCGACATGCGCGCCGGCGAGACCCGCAAGGTCGTGCTCCGCGTGACCGCGGGCAACGCGTCCGTCGCGGCCGTGCACGTCCAGCTCGGCTGGCGCCGCGTCTCCGACGGCTCGCCCCGCCGCGCGACCGCCGAGGCCACCGCCGAGATCACCGACAGCGCATCCGCCGTCGCGTCGAGCGTCGACCGCGGAGCGATGCAGGCCGTCGAGGAGGCCCTGTCGTCCCAGGCCCTCGATCGCGCGACCACCGTCTACGAGACCCAGGGCTACGACGCCGCCAAGCGCATCCTCGACGAGCGCACCGAGCAGATGAACCAGAACATCTATCTCGCGCCCGCGGCCCGAGCGCGCATCGAGACCGCGACCGGCGCGGCCGCCGAGAGCTTCCGCGCCGAGCCGGCGACCAAGGCGAAGAAGGTCGGCCGCGTGCAGGCGTACGAGCTCGCGCGCTAACCGCGGAGCCGCCGCCGGCTTCGGCGATGGCCCGGGCCGGCACTACCGGTTCCTTTAACCGCCAAGCCGCGGAGCCGCGGAGGGCTCGGCGAGGGGACAGCACGCGGTGGTGCCGGCGCGGGTTGCCACACAGCGCCTTGGCGGTTCGCCTACGGAGCGAGGTCCGCGAAGCTGACCTGCAGCTCGCGCGAGATCAGCACGGCGGTACTCGGCGGTACGTCCTCGAAGCCGTCCTTCGGATCGCCATCGCCGCCCGAGACCAGCAGGACGCCACGGAACGAATCATCGCGCTCGCCGCGCTCGCCCGCGACCGTGAGCCGGCGGAGGCGGAGCGGCGCATCCAGGTGCGCGAGCACCATCGAGCGACCGTTGGTCAGCGCGACGTTACCGAGCGCGATCTCGGACCTGCCCGCGCGGGCGAGCTCGGCGCGCACGAGCTTCAGCGTTGCTGACAGCGCGCGGCGCTGCGCGGCGGGCGGCAGGTTCGGATCGTCGATGTTGCCCTCGTCGTGCAGCATCGCGAGGAACACGTGGAAGATCAGCTCGGCGGGCGTGCGGCCCTTGAGGTTGCGGCGCAGGTACTCGGGGATGTGCTCGAGCAGGCGGAGCGCCGTGCCCTCGAGGGCGCTGCTCCCGGTCTGCGCGAACAGCCAGCGCCGGAAGCGGAACGGCGGCGTGTTATCCGTGCCGGCGTAGCCGTCGGCGTTGACCGCCTGCGCGATCGCGCAGTCGGTCTTGATCTCGTCCAGCGGGGAGGCGAGGTCGACGGGGACCTCGCTCCCCTTCGGCGTGCGAACGAGCAGCACGTCGCCGCCCTGGACGTAGCCCATGCCCCAGCGCATCACCGGAGGCTGCGCGACGAGCACCGGACGCACCGGTGCCAGCGCGGCCACGAGGCGCTGGGGTTGATTGCACATGCATGCGAAGAGCTTCATAGGTTGAAGAGACTCCGCAGCGCGATCCGGACGGGAGACGCCCGGGACACGCTGCCGACGGTCATCGATCGTCAAGGAACACGCCCACACAAACCCGCCGCGAACAGTACGAGTATACGGCCCGGATCCGATCGCGCCAATCTCCGTCTATGAATGCGGCTGGGATCAAGCCCTTGCAAGCCCCACGAACGTGGGGTGCGCAGCAACGCGGAGCGTTGCGAAGGTCAACCAAGGGCGGCGGTCAGCTTGGCGTAGACGCTTGCACGATCCACCTCGTTGAACACCTCGTGCTTCATCCCCACGAGGTCGTGATACGTCGCACCCTTGACCTTGTCCGCGACCGCCCGCGAGCGCGCGGGATCGGCGATCGGGTCATCCGCGCCGACGAGCCACGTGGTGGGGACCGCGATCCGATCGGCGTGGTCATAGACGAACTGCTGTGCGGCGGCCGACGCGACGAACCAGCCGACGGTCGCGGTCGGAAAGTTCACCTTGTCGGCGGCGTGCTCGGCCTGCTTGGCCTTGTCGCTGGTGAGCTGCTCGCTCTTGATGTTGTTCGGCTGATCGAGGTTCGGCGCGATCCGGCTGACGACCTTTGCCATGGTCTTCTTCCAGCCGGGCACGTGCATGCGCAGGCCGAGGTACGGCGACGACACGATCGCGGCCTTCGGCGCCGGCGGGTTCGCTCCGGCGAGCGCCCGCAGCACGATGAGGCTGCCGTGCGAATGCCCGAGGAGGATCAGCGGCGCGCCGGCGGGAGCGAGCGAGCGCGATCCGGCGATGATCGCGGTGAGGTCATTCAAGTAGGTATCGAAGTGGTCGATCGCACCGCGCGCGCCGGGCGACTTGCCGTGGCCGCGCACGTCGTAGGTGAGCGCGGCCCACCCCGCGTTGACGATCACGTGCGCGACCTCGCGATAGCGGCCGCAGTGCTCCGCGTAGCCGTGGGTGATGACCACGATGCCGTTCGCGGTGCCGCTCGGGGAGAACGTCTCCGCATAGAGACCTCCGATCGTCGGCGTGGTGGTGGGCGTCATCGGACCGGGCAGCTCGCTCATCGGCCATGGTTGTACCTCGGACTCGGGATCTACCTTGCGGTTGACGGCTCGCGAATGCGCGGGGTAGGTTCCGCCGCGTGCTAGGTAACGTGCGTGGATCGCTAGCGATTTTGATCGCGACGGTCATGATCGCAGGGTGCCCGGCGCCGGAGCACGACGTGAAGAAGAGCCAGACCCGGCTCGACCTCGCCGTCGACTTCCTCGCGAAGCGCCAGCTCGAGGCCGCCGAGACCGAGTGCAACAGGGCGATCGCCTACAACCCGGCGAACGAGGCCGCGTACAACACGCGCGGCCTGGTCAACATGCTGCGAGCGATCGAGAAGCAGCGCACGCTCGAGATCGACGACTGCCTGACCGGCGTCGACGCCGAGGCGACGCACAAGGACCTCGACAAGTTCCTCAAGGTCGCGGACGCGGACTTCGAGAAGGCGATCAAGCTCCATCCGGATTACGGCGAGGCGTGGGCGAACCGCGGCGTGATCGCCACGCTGCTCGAGGACTACCCGACCGCGATCCTCGACCTGACGAAGGCCCTCGAGAACCCGAACCGGCTGGTCAGCCCGGGGCTCGCGCGGGCGCACCTGGGCTGGGCCTACTTCCATCAGCAGAAGTACGTGGAGGCGGCGACCGAGCTGCGCAGCGTGCGGCAGTTCGACCCGAAAATGTGCGTGGCCACTTATCGGCTAGGACGGGTTTACTTCGCCCGGGAAGAATGGGACAAAGCTGCGGAACTTTTGGAGACGGTGTCAAACGACCCGTCGTGCGGATCGCAGGAAGCTTCTCTCTATCTGATGAAGACGAGGATGCAACAAGGGCTGGTCGACGACGCGCGTCACGCACGTGACGCATGTCTGAAGATGTCTCCGCAGAGCTGCGTCTCGGCGCAGTGCAGCGCCGACGGTGGCGCGCTCGGGAAAGGCAATCCGTGATGGAACGCCGCTCGGACCGCAGCACGCAGACCGCATCGCGTACGGTGGTCGACGCGAAGATGAGCCTGTCGCTGTGGCTGCGCGCCGGTCGCGCGAACAAGGGCCTCAGCCTCGAGGCGGTCGCGAAGATCACGAAGATCCAGCAGCGCATCCTCGAGCGTCTCGAGGCCGGCAAGCTCGACGGTCTCCCGGCCGAGGTGTTCGTCCGCGGCTTCGTGCGCAGCTTCGCGCGATGCGTCGGTCTCGACGAGGCCGAGGCGCTGCAGCGCTACACCACCGCCGCCGGTCAGCCGACCGCGCCGAGCGCGACCGCGTCCGCACGGGCGTTCGTCGAGTCGATGTCCGAGCTGGCGCCGTCCACCGCGACGCGAACGCCGAAGATGCTGACGGACACCGCGGGCGAGCCCACGTTCGCCGGCGGCAGCCTGCAGGATCTCCCGAAGGTCGACACCGTCGTCGAGATGCTTCTCCCCGAGACGGGCACGCTGGGCACGGTGATCCGGGAACCGGTCGTCGAGTCGGTCGAGATCGCCACGGCGATCGACGCGTCCGAGGCGGTCAACGTTGCCGGTGAGCCGCTCGAGCCGTCGTCGCCGGTGATGATCGAGATCCTCGAGGTGGCGCCGCCGTCGCTGATCGAGACCAAGCCGACGACGACGTCGGCGAAGAAGAAGCGCAAGGGCAAGAACAAGCGCAAGGCGATCGCGACCGGTACGCCGTCCGATCCTACGCCGGTCATCGAGGCCGCGCCGCAGACCGAGGAGATCGTCGTAGGTGTCGAGACCACGCACGTGGTCGCCGACACCACCGCGATGATCGAGGCGTCGCTCGAGACCACGCTCGCCACGTCGACGAGCGAGGTCGAGGTCGCCGAGACCACCGAGCCGACCGAGACGTGGGCGCCGAAGATGCCGACCGTCGTCGCGACGAGCGTGCCGTGGCGCCGTCCGTATGCGTCGACGTCGACCGCGGCGCGCGCGACCATTCCCACGATGGTGATCGACGACTCCGATCCCGACAGCGCCGAGCGCGAGCTCGAGGAGCGCGCTGCCGCGAAGGAGCCCGCGCGTCGCTCGTTCCTCCCGCCGATCCTCCTCGATCGCGAGGACCGCTCCGCGCGCCAGGGCGGTCTGACGCTCGCGGTGATCATCCTGCTGATCGCGGCGACGCTGACCTTGTCGTACCTGATGCGCCGCCCGAGCTCGACCGGTGATGGCGTGACGCAGGCGCCGGTCGGCTCCGTCGTGCACGACATCGTTGCCTGATCACGACGCCGTCCTCGGTGTGGTCCTCAAGACCTCGCCGCTGCGCGAATCGGATCTGCTGGTCACGCTGTTCACCGAGACGCACGGTCGAATCAACGCGGTCGCGCGCGGTGCGCGGCGATCGCAGCGCCGGTTCGCGGGCACGCTGCAGCTGCTCGTCCTCGGGAGCTATCAGCTGGGGCGTCCACCGCGCGGCGATCTGTGGAGCCTCGAGAACGCCGAGATCGAGCGCGAGTGGAATCACCTCGCGTCCGACGTGGTCGCGGTCGCGCACGCGAGCTACGTCGCCGAGCTGATCGGCGCGCTGCTGCCCGCGGAGCAGCCCGAGCCCGATGCGCTCGCGCTGATCGTCGCGCTGTGGGACAGCCTCGCGGCGGCAGGTCCGTCACCCGGTGCGCTGCGCGCGATCGAGCTCGCGCTGCTCTCCCTCGGCGGCCATCGCCCGGCGCTCGATGCGTGCGCGGCGTGCGGGAAGACCTCTCTCGAGGCGGGGGCGGTCTTCGATCCGTCGCGCGGTGGCGCGATCTGCCGATCGTGCGCGGCCTCGAGCCGGGGCCCCGGGGTCCGACCGCTCGATCCGCGCACGCTCGCCTACCTGCGCACCGTGGCCGGGTTCGACGATCCGGCCGCGGCGCGAGCCGTGGACACCGACCCGGCGTTCACCTCGGCCGACCGCGCGGCGGGCCGCGACGCGCTGGTCTCGATGGTCCAGCTCCTCGTCGGGAGACCGCTGAAGAGCCTCGAGTTCATCGCGAAGCTCGGCGCCGCCGGGAGACGCCAGGATCGGGATGGCTCCTAGTGGTATGCTCGTCGGCGATGGGCCGCCGGATCGCATGCGTCGTGCTAGCTGCCGTGATCGCGTTGCCACAGGCCTGGGCGCAACCCGGTGAGCCCGAGCCCGATATCGAGATGGAGCCTGACGAAGCGGGAAGCGGTAGTGGCAGCGCCGCGCCCACGCCCGCCCCCGGCGAGGGAAGCGCGGCGCCCGTCGCGGTCGTGAAGGATCCGAAGGTCGCGAAGAAGTGGCAGAACGCGGCGCAGCAGCTCGTCCAGAAGGGCGACTACAACACGCGGAAGAACAAGGCCGAGGACGCGAAGGCGCAGTACGAGAACGCGCTGACCGCGTACGCGAAGGCGATCGAGTCGAGCGATGATCTCGCGTTGCGCTACGAGATGGGTCTCGTCGAGGACAAGCTCGGCAAGTTCGATCTCGCCGCGGTCCACGTCCGTGCGGTCGCAACGGCGAAGGCCGGCGTGAAGGCGGATGTTCAGAAGAAGGCGGTCGCGAAGTACGACGAGCTGACGACCAAGGTCGGCCTCGTCACGTTGACCGTGAACACCGACGGCGCGAGCGTCCTCATCAACGGCACCGAGGTCGGCAAGTCGCCACTCGCCGAGCCGCTGATCATGATGCCCGGGACGTACACGCTGTCGTTCGCCGCCGACGGCTATCAGCCGAAGGACTCCGAGATCAAGGTCGAGGCGGGCTCGGAGAGCGAGCGCGCGATCGAGCTCGAGGCGATCAAGCTCATCGTCGAGCCGATCAAGAACGAGCCCGAGGTGCCGATCGTGGAGACGCCTCCGAAGCCGCCGTCCAAGCTGCCGATGTACGTCGGCGGCGGCGCCGCCATCGCGTTCGGTGCGGTCGGCGTCGTCACCGGCATCCTCGCGATCTCGGCGCACTCCACGTTCGTCGCGGGCGACTCCAAGGGGGTCGACCGCGCGGACGCGAAGACGAACGGTACGACCCTGGCCCACGTCACGGATGTCATGTTCGCAGGGGCACTCGTGGCCGGCGGGTTCACGGCCTACTGGTACTTCTTCAAGTACAAGCCGGCTCAGAAGAAACGGTCCGAGGGCGCGGCTCCGATGAACACCCGCGACCCCAATGCGCCCGACATCTCCAAGGTCGACGTCATTCCGTGGGTCCAACCCACTGCCGGCGGCTTCAGCGTTGCTGGATCGTTCTAGTTCCCCGAGCGTTCAGGAGACACCATGGCCAATCCCGGGTACCCCCAGCAGCCGATGCAGCAGCAGCCGATGCAACAGCAGCAGCCGATGCAGCAGATGCCGCCCCAAGGCGCGGCGCCGAAGCCGGTGAAGCGCGGCACCTCGAAGATCGTGCCGGTGGTGGTCTCCGCCGGCCTCGCCGTCGGAACGTTCTGCGGCCTGCTGTTCGGCGTGGGGACCGGCGAGCCCGCCGAGGCCTCGCCGTCGAGCGAGACCAAGAAGGACGAGCCGAAGAAGGACGACACGACGCCAGGCCCGACCGCGTCGACCAAGCCCGCCGAGACCAAGCCGGCCGAGGTGAAGCCCACCGTCACGCCACCGGCCGCGGGCTCCGCGACGCCGGTCGCGGCCGCGGGCTCCGCCGCCGGTTCCGCCGCCACGCCAGCCGCCGGCTCGGCCGCGGGATCCGGATCGACGACCACCGTCGCCGCCGGATCGGGCGCGACCACGACGCCGCCGCCCGCGGGTGCCGGTACGGGCAGCGCCGCCGCGAAGCCGACGGTGGCCGAGCCCGCGGTGAAGAAGCCGAAGCTGACCGTCGAGGTCACGCCGGAGTCGGTCGCTGCGACCGCGAAGATCACCGTCGACGGCAAGGCCATCGACGGGAATGCGCTCGAGATCGACCTCGGCAAGGACGCGAAGAAGGAAGTGAAGATCGTCGTGAAGGCCTCGGGCTACAAGACGGTCGAGCAGAAGGTCGAGATCGACAGCGACGTCGCCGTGAAGATCGAGCTGATCAAGCGCCCGTCGACGCCGTCGGGCGGCACGACGCGCCCGAACCCCGGCACGCCGCCGAAGAAGAAGCCTCCCGGCGGCCTGATCGATATCTAGGCGACCTCTAGCCTTTGACGGCGCCGGCGGTGAGACCACCGACCAGGTACTTCTGCAGCACGTAGAACGCGACCATCACCGGGATGCTCGTGACCACGGCGCCGGCCGCGAACAGGCCCCAGTCCGCGCTGAACTCGGTGACGCTCGACTGGATCAGCACGGGCAGCGTGTACTTGGTCTGGTTCGTCATGAACGTCGACGCCATGATGAATTCGTTCCACGCGGTCATGAACGAGAACAGCGCGGTGACGGCGAGGGCGGGGCGCGAGAGCGGCAGGATGATCTTGCGGAAGATCATCCACGGCGACGCGCCATCGATGCGCGCGGCCTCCTCGAGCTCGCGCGGCAGCGAATCGAAGTAGCCCTTCAGCGTCCACACGCAGAACGGGATCGCGGTGGTCGAGTAGACGAGGACGAGGCCCGCGATCGAGTTGAGCAGGCCGAGCCTGTTGAGGATCACGTACAGCGGCAGGAGCAGCAGCGTCGCCGGGAACATCTGGACGACGAGGAACATGGTCAGGCCCGTCTTCCGGCCCGGGAACTTGAACCGCGACAGCGCGTACGCGGCGGTGCACGACAGCGAGACGCCGACCACCGTGGTCAGGAGCGCCACGACGATCGAGTTGACCGCGTGGCGAAGGAACAGCAGCTCGCCGTTCGCGCCGCGCTCGGTGAACAGGTGCGAGAAGTGATCGAGCGTGAACGAGCTCGGGATCGGCGAGGCGGAGAGCGCGAACTGCGTGCCGGGCTCGAACGCCTTCTTGCACACGAGCATCACCGGATAGAGGACGGCGAAGCACAGGATCACGAGCCCGACGTAGGTCAGGATCTGGAGCGAAGCGCGGGGCGCGGACTTCACGTGTCGCTCCCCTTGCTGCGCACGATGCGGCTACCGAACACGGTCCACAGCAGCAAGATGAGGAAGATGATCGTTCCGTACGCCGCCGCCATGCCGTAGCGCTCGCCACGCTCGAACGCCCAGCGATACGCATCGACGACGAGCGTGTTCGTCGAGCCGCCGGGCTGACCGCCGGAGACGAGGAAGATCACGTTGAACATGTTGAACGTCCAGATCGAGCCGAGCGTGACCGCCGGCCCGAGGGCAGGACGCAGGTGCGGGAGCGTGATGTGGCGGAACCGCTGCCAGCCGCTCGCGCCGTCGACGGACGCGGCCTCGTAGAGCTCCTTCGGGATCGATTCGAGGGCGCCGAGCGCGACGACCATCATGAACGGGAAGCCGAGCCAGGTATTGGTGATGACGTTCGCCGAGAACGCGGTGGCCCACGAGCTGAACCACGACACGCCGTCGAGGCCGAACACGTGGAGCACGGAGTTGATAGCGCCGTACTCGCCCGTGAACATGCCCTTCCAGATCAGAGCGGTGATGTAGTTCGGCACCGCCCACGGGACGATGAACAGCATCCGCCACACGCCCTTGCCGCGCAGCCACGAGCGCGACAGCACGAGTGCGAGCGCGACACCGATGGTGACGTGGAACGCGACGTTCGCGAGCGTCCACAGCACCGTGACGCCGAAGATGAACCAGAAGTTGAGAGGATCATCGAGCGGGCGACCGCCGCCGGAGAGGATCTCGCCGAAGTTGTGGAGGCCGACGAACGACCACGTGCCGTGGTGGTGATCGTAGAACCCGAGCACGAGACCGATCACGAACGGCGCGGCGACGAGCACGAGCATCGAGACCGCCGCGGGGGCGAGGAAGCCGAGTGCCGTGCGGTGGCTGCGCATCCCGGCGGCGAACCGGTCGGTGAGCTGCGCGCCCTGCGCGAACGCGAGCCCAAGACCGACGAGGCCGATCAGGCTCGCCGCGATCCACGACTGCCAGAGCACGCACGGGATCGCGAGGGCGGCGATGCCGGCGGCGGTGCCCACGCGCGCGGCGCGACCACCGACCAGCGCGCCGGCGGCGGCGAAGGCGGCGCCGAGGCCGAGCACGCCGATCAGAACGAGGAACGGGTAGGGCGCGGGATGCGCCGGCGATGTGATCGCCATCGCGAGGCCGTCCTTCGCGGGGCGCACGGCGAGCGCGCGTCCCGAGCCATCGGAGAGGAGCTCGGTGGCCGCGATTGGCTCGCGATCGAACCGCGTCGCTGCGTCGTAGAACAGCTTGTCGTCGCCGGTCGCGCCGGGCGCCGTCGCGGTGAGCGCGCGCCACGCGCTCGCGTCCTTGATCTGGCGGGTCTTGAGATAGCTGCGCTTCTTCGACGGCGTGGCGGGCCCGACGATCACCGCGTGCACGTCGGGGAGCGCGCGGCCTTCGGCGACGGCCTCGGCGGCGCGGTCGGCGAGCGCGCGCTGGCGATCGGCGAGCTCGCGGTTGCGCACGCCGACGAAGGCCGCGCTCGCGATCAGGATGCACACCGCGGCGACGACGGCGAAGTCGCGGAGCTGGCGAACCACCGGGGTCACTTGCGCTCCGGCACGAGGTAGCTCGCGACCTCGCGCTCCACCGCGAGCAGCTGCGGCCCTGGCTCGGCGCGGCCCGCGACGACCTCGCCGAGCGCCGTCTTGTACGGCGTCCACACCATGCGCATCGCCGCGCCCTTCGGCATCGGCACCGTGTGCGCGAGCTGATCGCGGAACGCGCGCAGCGTGGGATCACCCGCGATCTCCGGATCGTCGAACGCGTGCACGTTCGGCACGACCTGCCGCGCGAGCTTCGCGCGCTCGATCGCGGCGACGTCCGAGGTCAGCGCATCCATCACGGCGAACGCGATGTCCTTGTCGTGCGCGCGCGCCGACATCAGCACGCCCTCGGCTCCGAGGAACGGCGATGCATACGCGCCGGTCGCGCTGACGATCGGCAGCGTCGTGACCTTCCACGGCACGCCCGCGGCGATGTCGGACTGGAACCACGGGCCGGAGATCGCGGTGGCCGCCTTGCCCTCGTTGAACAGCGTCGCGACCAGCGGACCCTCCGCGTGGTCGGGCGCGAGGCCCTTCGCGACCAGGTCACGCGCGAACGTCATCGCGGCGGCCGCCTCGGGCGTGGCGATCGCGATCCCGCCGGTGTCGTCGAGGATCTTGCCGCCGAACCCGAACAGCCACGGCGCGTGGCCGTACAGATCCACGTTCGCGTACGCGACCGCGTAGCCGTGCTTCGCCGGCGTGATGGCGATCAGCTCGTCGGTCGTGCGCGGCGGCGTGGTGACGAGGTCGGTGCGGTAGTACAGCGCGAGCGACTTGACCGCGATCGGCAGTCCCCACAGCGATCCTTTGTAGGCCATCGCCGCCACGGCCTCGTCGGAGAACCGATCCGCACGCGCGTCGTCGACCCAGTATTCGATCGGCTCGATCACGCCGGAGTCCGCCCAGTCGCCGATGCGATCCTGCGGATAGATGAACAGGTCGGGTCCATTTCCGCCCGGGATCGCGCTCGTCAGCTTGTCGGCGAACGCACCGTACGGCACCGCGACGAGCTCGAGCGGCTTGTCGGGTTGCGCGGCGTTCCAGCGCGCCGCACTCGCGACCAGGGCATCGCGCTCGGCGCCGTTGTACGCGTGCCACAGCACCGTGGCGTTCGACGCGCGGTCACAGGCACCGAGCAGGAGAATCGTCACGACGAGCAGCGCGCGAGGGACTCGCGCGCGGTTCACAACCGAAGCTCCGTCGCCCCGTCGAACACGTGGATCATCTTCGGATCGAGCCAGACCTGCACGGTGTCGCCGGGGCGCGGCGCGGAGCCGGCATCGGTGCGCACCGTCAGCGGGCCGGCCGAAGACTCGAGGTGCAGCACGACCTCGGCGCCGAGGACCTCGCGCATGGCGACCTCGCCCGACAGCGAGACGTCATCGCGGTTGCCGTGGAGCGACAGCCGTTCGGGCCGCACGCCGACGACCACGCGATCGACCGAGCTCTTCGCCGGCCGGAGCGTCGCGCGGGCCGCGAGCGGGATCTCGAAGCCGGGGCCGCGCGCGGTCTGCTTCTCGCCGGTGGCGGTGAGATCCGCGGTGAGGAAGTTCATGGACGGCGTGCCGAAGAACCCGGCGACGAACCGGTTCGCCGGCCGCTCGTAGATGTCGACGGGCGTGCCGATCTGCTGAACGACGCCGTCCTTGAGCACGACGATCATGTCCGCGAGCGTCATCGCCTCGATCTGATCGTGGGTGACGTACATCGATGTGGTCTTCGACTGCTGGTGGATGCGCGCGATCTCGCGGCGCATGTCGCTTCGCAGCTTCGCATCGAGGTTCGACAGCGGCTCGTCGAACAGGAACACCTTCGGCTCGCGCACCACCGCGCGCCCGATCGCCACGCGCTGGCGCTGGCCACCTGACAGCGCCTTCGGCCGGCGCTCGAGATAGGGCTTGAGGCCCAGGTTCTCGGCGGCCGCGAACACGCGGCTCTGGATCTCGGCCTCAGGGAGGTGCTTGATGCGCAGCCCGAACGCCATGTTCTCGAACACGGTCATGTGGGGGTAGAGCGCGTAGCTCTGGAACACCATCGCGATGTCGCGCTCGGCCGGCGGGAGGTTCGTGACGTCGCGGCCGCCGATCTTGATGATGCCGGCGGTCGGCTCCTCGAGCCCCGCGACCATGCGCAAGGTCGTCGATTTGCCGCAGCCCGAGGGGCCGACCAGCACCGCCATCTGCCCCGAGGGGATGGTCAGCGCGAGATCGGGGATCACGGGGCGCGTGACCCCGTCGTACAGCTTCTTGATCCCGGACAGCTCGAGCTCGCTCACACCTCCCGGTACAGCAAGTCGCACGCCACCCCAAGTGCCCCCAAGTCCGCGGGCGGCCGATGGATCACTTCGCGGTGCGTTGCGAGAAACAACGGACGACCATGCAGACGGCAACGCCGAAGCTTCACCACTTTGCCGGTGAGTGCCGCGACGCTCGGTGCCGGACTCCACCGGTTTCCCTCAGAAACTTGAGGCCGCGGACCGGGTTTCGCGGTGTTGGGACGGGCACGCGCCGTGCTCTTCCTCTCACTCCATGAAGGCCGTCCTCGCTGTGCTCGTCCTGCTCCCGACCATCGCTTCCGCCGACGTCGTGGTCGTCACCGGCGCACCCGGCTCGGGGCAGACCATCGCGCAGCCGTTCGCGCCGGCGACGCCAACCGCCGCCCAGCCGGAGAAGCAAGGGATCGAGGCCCGGCAGGACGTGGTCGCCTCGAACCGTGGCATCGCGGCGTCGACGGCGATCACGGTTCCCGAGGGCAAGGTTGAAGTGACCCTCCAGACCGTCGTGCTCGCCGGTCTGATCAGCCTCAACGCCGGTCTGACGAAGTCGACCGAGGTGTGGGTCGAGGGCGCCGCCGCCGTCGGGATCGACTCGGGCGACACCCCGCACGAGTACGGCATCGGCATCAAGCAGAGCCTGCTGCGTACGCCGAAGCTGGCGATCGCGCTCACCGCGTCGGCGCGCAAGATCTCCGAGAACAGCGGCGAGACGCTCGGTGGGGTCGGCGCGGTCGCCACCGTGTGCGTCGACGACGCGTGCGGTCTTCAAGTCTCCGGATCGCTGCAGCGGATGTTCGGCTTTCACGAGAGCGAGTACGACGATAACGGCCCGGGCGAGAACGTGATCACGCTCGGCGCGTCGCTGGGGAACGCGACCACGCGCGTGATGGTCGAGACGATGACCATCGAGGGCGACAGCCTCGGCTTCCTGGGCGTTCGGTTCGGTTCGAAGAGCGTGGCCGTCGATCTCGCCCTGGTGACCACGCTCGATAACCATGACAATGATGAGCCCGCGATCCCATGGATTGGCGTGTCCGGGCGCATGTAGGCGGCCGCGCCGCGTCAAACCCCGTGGGGTTACCGGGATATCCGGATCATTGACCGATCGTGCCGGCCGGGTTACCCGTATGCATTCACATGGCAGGTCGTACTCCTCGTCGTCGGCCCCTGTTCGCCGGTGGTCGCCGGGCCCAGCGTGTGAAGCATCAGATGCTGCCCGTCGGGCTGCCAGCGCAGCTCGGCGCAGGCTCGAGCCCGGTCGACGGCTCCACGTTGCGCGTGCTTGGCTCGGGTGACGTCGCATTCCGGAAGATCCTCGAGCGCGTGAAGAACGCCGAGCGCTCCGTCGAGATCCGCGCCTTCCTGTGGCGCGACGACGAGGCCGGCAACCAGATGGGCGAGGCCGTGCTCGCCGCCGCCGATCGCGGCGCCAAGGTCACGATCCACAAGGACAAGATCGCCGCCGTCTACGAGTACACGGGCGGCAACAAGCAGAGCTTCTTCCACAAGCGCGTCGACGCGATCCGCGGGTTCCAGGCCTGGTTCCTCGGCGCGGTGTATCGCGCGCCGGGCTCGTTCAAGCAGCGGCCGAACGCGCTGTCCGAGCGGATCCTCCAGCACCCGAACATCGACGTCCAGCACCACCGGAAGCGCTTCGATCACAGCAAGGTCTACATCATCGACGATCGCTGTCTCATCCTCGGCTCGATGGGCGTCGGCGACAACCATCGCCACGATTGGTTCGACGTGATGGTCGAGGTCGAGGGCAAGGAGCACTGCGAGCGCCTGCGCGAGCGCATGGCCGGTCACGACGAGTTCGATCCGTCGCGCGGCGTCGACTTCCTCGTGCACAGCCGCGAGGCGCATCGCAAGCATACGTGCCCGATGATGAGCCACCGGCTCGCGCTGATCGATTCGGCGCAGGTCTCGCTCACCGTCGAGATGGCGTACATGAACGACCGCCGGTTCACCGCGGCGCTCGCCCGCGCAGTGAACCGCGGCGTCGACGTCAAGCTGGTGACCGCGGATCAGGCCGACGTGCTGGCGAACATCAATCGCGCCACCTGCGATGCGCTGATGCGGCTGACCGGCGCGCCCGATAACCTGACGATCGTGCTGCTACCGCGGATGGTGCACAGCAAGGTCGTGGTGATCGATCACCGGTTCAGCGACGTGGGCTCGGCGAACTTCACGTCGCTCTCCCACGGCGTGTACGACGAGATCAACCTGTACGTCGATAACGCGTCGTTCGCCGCTGCCATCGAGTCGGAGATCGCGAGTCACTGTCTCGGCGCCGGTGCGCGCATCGCGGACCAGCGGCTGACCTATCGCAAGATGTACTCGGGCCTCGAGCGCGCGATCATCGCGTACCAGTCACGGCGAGGCGGCTAGTGGTCTCGACGACGCTCGACGCCGGAGAACGTGCGAAGCAGGAGCGTCGTCGCCAGATCCTCGCGGCCGCGAAGGCCGTGTTCGCCGACGCCGGCTATCACGGTGCATCGATCCACGCGATCATCGAGCGCGCGCAGATCGCCCGCGGCACGTTCTATCTGTACTTCGCCTCGAAGGCGGCGGTGTTCGACTCGATCCTCGACCAGGCGCTCGCGGACCTGCGCGCACGCATCCATCGCATCGAGGTCGACGATCCGAAGGCGTTGCCGCCGCAGGTCCAGCTGCGCGAGCAGGTGGTCGCGACGCTGACGTACATCGTCCAGGATCGCCCGCTCGCGACCCTGCTCCTCTCTGCCGGCAACACGCCCGACGTCGAAGCGGCGGAGCGCATCGAGCAGTTCTACGGCGAGATGCGCGATCTCCTCCGCCGTGCGCTGGAGTCCGGGCTCGAGATCGGACTGCTCCGCAAGTGCCACCCGGAGCTCGTCTCCGCGGCGCTGCTCGGCCTGATCCGCGGCGTGATCGAGCAGCTCGTTCGCAAGAACAACGAGCTGACCGTCGAGGACGTGGTCAACGAGATGCTGATGGTCGCGCTGCGCGGCGTGCTGAAGTAGTCACTTCGTCGTGATGTCGGTCAGCGCAGGACCCGGGCTCATGCTCGCTCCCGTCGTGGTCCGCGACCGGCTCTTGATCTCGGTGCGGCCACCGGCACCGCCTCCGCCTCCACCGCGCGCGGACAGGACCGTATCGGTATAGGTCGCGCCGGATCCGGGGGCTGCACCGTTGCCGCCCTTGCCCCCGTTGACGCCCATGAACGTACCGCCGTTCGCCTGGTTGCCATCGGTGACGTGGCCGTTGCTCCCGTCGTCGACGCTCGGTGCCGCGCCACCGCCACCGTTCGCGATCAGATCGCCGCTGATGGTGATCACGGGAGACTCGAGGAGGATCGCGCCGCCGCTTCCGCCGCCGCCGCCGCCGTCGCCGTTCGCGCTTCCGCGCCCACCCGCGCCAGGCGTCGCCACCGAGCCGGTGATCGTGATCGACTCCATCGCCACGAGCGCGAGGCCACCACCACCACCGCCGCCTTCGCCGCCGTGGATCACGTCGGGGCTCGGAGCGGTATCGACGCCGCCGGCACCCCCGCCGTTTCCGCCGCGCAAGGGGATGGTGGTCGGCGCTCCGCCGCAGAACGGGCCGCCCGCACCGAACGTCGTCAGGTTCGAGATCGCGCCATTGCCTCCGACGGTTCGCCCGCCGCCGCCACCGCCGCCCTCGCCAAACCCGTCGGATTGCCACAGGCCCGCCTTGCCGCGGCAGGTCGGGCCGGCCGAGCCGGTGGTCCCGCCGTCACCCCCACCTGGGCCGCCGCCTTGGCCGTTTCCGCCCGCATCGATCACCCCGCGCACGTCGATCGTGGTGGCCGCGTACAGCACGATGGTGTTTCCGCCATCGAAGTCCCAGTCGTCGTTCGTCGTGGTGACCGCCGGGACGACGAAGCTGTGCGCGGCGAACACGCCCATCCCGTCGACAACGCTGAACCCGATGCCAGCGATCACGCCGGCGCCTGGGCCGCGGACGGTGGTCGACGTCTTGACCTGGATGATCTCGCCAGTGTCGGCATCGAAGTGAAGGTCGAGGCCCGAGACGTCGGCCGTGGCGCCGGCGAGGAGCGTCGGGGTGATCCCGTTGGAAGGGACCATCTCCATGCAGTGCGGGACCTTCGCAGCCACGTCACCTGCGCAACCGAGTGCGCACGTGATCCGACTCCCGCATCCCGCGAGGTCATCGCCAAGACACATGGCCTCGGGACATGCGTCGATCGCCGCGTCGACCGGCAGCGTGCCGGGCTCCTGGCAGATGTCGTCGATGCACGCGAGCCCCGACGGACATTCACCGCGGGTGTTGCACGGGGCACCGGCGGGCGGCGCCGGGTGTTAGCACCCACCAGCGAGCAGCGCGGCGAACAGGTAGCCCCTCATGTCCGAACACATCGTACCCGAGCGCGTCCGACGTTACGCATGCGAACGCACCTTCGCACGTAAGAGATCATTCCTTGCCGCTAGTTAAGACTGGACTGACACGTCAGTCATTCCTAGACTGACGCGTCAGTCTAGTGCTACGTCTGGCTCGTACCGCAGGCAGGAGATTCATCGCATGGCCCACACCCCCGACTCTGTAGTGATCGGCATCGACGTCGGCTCGACCACCGTGAAGATGACGGTCGTCGATCCGCAGTCGAAAGAGATCTTGTGGTCGAAGTATCTGCGTCACGAGACGCGGCAGCCCGAGATGACGCGCGAGATGCTCAAGGAGATCCACGCCGCGTTTCCCACGCTGAAGAACGACCAGATCCGCTGCTTCATCACCGGCTCGGGCGGTAGCCCGATCGCTCCCATCCTCGGCGCGAAGTTCGTCCAGGAAGTGAACGCGGTCACGATGGCCGTCGAGAAGATGCACCCCGACGTGGGTAGCGTCATCGAGCTTGGCGGTCAGGACGCCAAGATCATCATGTTCAAGAAGAACGAGGAGACGGGCGACAAGACCGCTCAGACCTCGATGAACGACAAGTGCGCGTCGGGCACCGGCGCCACGATCGACAAGTGCGTGCTGAAGGTCGGCATGCCGCGCGAGGAGGTCCCGGGCCTCAAGTTCGATCCGACGAAGCTGCACCACGTCGCCGCGAAGTGCGGCGTGTTCGCCGAGACCGACATCGTCAACCTCGTGAAGTCGGGCATCCCGCGCAACGAGATCATGAACTCCCTGGCCGACGCGATCGTCAGCCAGAACCTCGCCGTGCTCACGCGCGGCAACACGCTCAAGAGCAAGGTCCTCCTGCTCGGCGGTCCGAACACGTACCTGCCGTTCCTCCAGGAGTGCTGGCGCCTTCGCATCCCCGAGGCGTGGGCCGAGCGCGGCTACGAGTACGACAAGACGGTTCCGATCGAGGAGCTGATCTTCGTTCCGAAGAACTCCGACCTCTACGCCGCGTACGGCGCGGTGCTGTTCGGTCTCTACGAGCCGGCGCACGTTGGCAAGTACCGCGGCCTCGATCCCCTCGAGGACTTCATCAACCACGGCCGCAAGAGCAAGCTCGGCGAGTCCGCGGGCCCGGGCCTCGTCGAGATGCCCGAGCAGCGCGATGCGTTCACGGCGAAGTACAAGGAGCCGTACTACGCGGACACCACCCTCGTCGCCGGCCAGCACTACAAGGGCGTGATCGGCCTCGACGGCGGATCCACCTCGAGCAAGTGCGTGTTCATCGACGAGAACGAGAACATCCTGAAGAAGGTCTACACCCTCTCGAAGG
>JBBRED010000155.1:0-18587 GCA_038203335.1 Haliangiales bacterium
GATCCGCACCGGTTGGGGCAAGGAGCGCAACCGCAACGGCGGCAGCGCGATCGCGGCAGTGCTCGCGATCCCCGCGGTGGCCGGCAAGTTCGGCGTGCGGGGCGGCGGATACACGATGCAGAACAGCGACGCACGCTGGGGTGTCAGCTCGGAGCTCGGGATCGCGGAGCCGAAGCCGGCGACCCGGAGTGTCAACATGAGCCAGATCTCCACGGCGCTGCGCGAGCTGCGCGATCCGCCGATCGAGTGCCTGTTCGTCTACAACTGCAATCCGGTGTCGACCGCGCCGGATCAGCGCGCGTTGATCGAGGAGCTCGCGCGCGACGATCTCTTCGTGGTCGTGCACGAGCAGGTGATGACCGACACCGTGGCGTACGCGGACGTGGTGTTCCCGGCGACCACGTTCCTCGAGCATCGCGACCTTCGTCGCGGGTACGGCACGATGCGCATGTTCGATAGCCAGCCGGTGGTCGCGCCCGTCGGCGAGGCGCGCAGCAACAATGCGGTGTTCGGTGCGCTGATGGAGCGGCTCGGCCTCGTGCGCGAGGGCGATGCCGTGACCGAGGATGCGATCGTGGCGCGGGTGTTCGGTTCGACGCCCGAGGGCGTGGCGCTGAAGCAGCAGCTCGCGGACCATCAGGTCGCGATCCCATCGTCCGGGGCGCGCCCGCTGCCGTTCGTGGACGTGTTCCCGGGCACTGCGGACAACAAGATCGACTTCGTGCCGGCGCACCTCGATCGCGAGGCGGGTGGGCTCTACACGTACCGACCCGATCCGAAGACCGCGGAGTTTCCGCTCGCCCTGATCTCGCCGGCGCTCGCCACGCAGATCAGCTCGTACTTCGGACAGCTGCGCACGGCCCCCGCGACCCTCGCGATGTCACGCGCAGATGCGGCGGCGCGCGGGATCGTGGATGGCGACGCGATCCGGATCTGGAACACGTGGGGCGAGGTGCACTGCGCCGCGAAGATCGATGCGGACCAGCGCGAGGGCGTGTGCGTGATCCCGAAGGGCATGTGGCGCAAGCACACGGCGAACGGGTTCACGTCGAATGCGTTGATCCCGCCGCACGTGGCGGATCTCGGCGGCCAGGCCGCGTTCAACGACGCGCGCGTTCAGGTCGCGAAGCGCTGAACGTCAACCACCCAGCGCGGCCAGCGTCTCGTGAACGCCGGGATAGCCCGCGCGATAGAACAGCCACCAACCGAGCATCATGATGCCGTGGCCGACGAAGATTCCGACGTGGCTCCACATCTCCACGGGGTCCGAGTGATCCGAGACGTAGCGCCGCCAGTGAAACGCCTCGTCGATCAGGCTGTAGAGGAACGACAGGATCGTGAGCACGAGCGCGGGCACCGCGGCGCTCGGGTGCTGATACGCGAGCACGAGCAAGATGCAGCTGCCGACGCCGCACCCGATCGTGATGTGATGCACGAGCTGTTCGCCGCCGCGCAGCACCTCCTTGTAGATCGTGCGGTGACCGATGGTGTCGATCGCGATCGCGATCGTGAAGATGCCGGCACCGATCGGAACCCACCAGGCCTCGGCGGGGAACACCACGCCGGCGCGATGCCCGGCAAGCAGGAAGCCCCCGGTCGAGGCGACGAGACCGAGCATCATGCCGACCCAGCCGACGTAGACCAACCAGTCGGTGCGATCGAACAGCCGGATGTTCCCGACGTAGCGCACGAGCGCAGATGGTTCAGAGCTGCGGGACATCGGTGAACCTCAGCTGCGTGGTGGGGATGTGCGCGCGCCGAGAGAACGTGCGCGCGGGGACGGAGGCGAGGAGGCGGCCGACCGAGCCCGCCAGCAGCGCGAGCTTTGCGGGCGCCGACACCACGGCGCGACCGGCGGTGACGTCGTAACCGGTGCGGGCGATCCGCGTTCCGATCGCCGAGTACACGCGGCGCGCGACGGTGACCGCGCCGGCCGCACGCCAGGGCAGGGCTCGGAGGCCGCGATCGCCGGAGCGATAGTAGCGATCGGCGAGCGCGAGCAGATCACGGACGGTATCGGCGACGGGGATCCGGGCCGCCACGGGAAACGGGCGGCCGAGGTCGCCGACGAGATCTCGAGCGCCATGCGCGGCGAGAAGATCGGCGGGGAGATAGAGGCGGCCGCGATGCCAGTCCTCGTCGACGTCCCGGCAGATATTCGTGAGCTGCATCGCGAGGCCGAGATGCGTGGCGTGAACGAGCGCCTTGTCGTCGGAGACGCCGAACACGTGCGACATCATCAGCCCGACGACGCCGGCGACGCGCCACGCGTAGAGGAGCAGCTCGGGGACCGTGGCGTAGCGGGTATCGTTTGCATCCATCGCCATGCCGGCGAGCAGCTCGGCGGGATAGTGCGCAGGGATGCCGCGTGCGCGTGCGACCTCGCCGAAGGCGGCGAGCACCGGATCGGAAGCGGTGGCCGCGTACGCGCCGTCGAGCTCGGCGGTCAGGCGCGCGAGCGTGCGGCGCAGCGAGAGCTCGTCGGTGCTCGTGGGATCGTCGATCGCATCGTCGGCGCGGCGGCACCACGTGTAGACGATGGCGGTCTGATCGCGGATACGTGCACCGAGCAAGCGGCTCGCGAGCGCGAAGCTCTTCGAGTGGTGAGCGATCGTCGCGCGCGCGACGAGGGCAGGCGCATGCTGGACATGTACGAGTGCGGTCATCCGATCACGGCGGCGGCGAGGGAGAGCGCCGCGGGAGCGCGCGCGTCCAGCCGGAAGTCGTGGGCGATCGACGAGAACGTGGCCTTCGCGCCGTTGATCACGCCGGGGACACCGGCGCCCGGATGCGTGCCGGCGCCGACGATATAGAGGCCGGGGATCTTCGCGTCGCGGTTGTGCGGGCGGAAGTACGCGCTCTGACCGAGTGTGGGAGCGACGCTGAACGCCGAACCCTGATGCGCGACGAGCTCGTGCTGGAAGTCGGCGGGCGTGAAGTGACGGCGCACCACCACGTGCTTGCGCAGATCGGGGAGCAGACGCTCGAGCGCGGCGAGGATGCGATCGCCGTAGCTCTGTGCGAGTGCAGGCCAGTCGACGTTCGCGTGGCCGAGGTGCGGCACGGGAGAGAGCACGTAGAACGCGCCTCCGCCGGGCGGAGCGAGAGACGGGTCGGTGACGTGCGGCGCGTGGAGGTAGAGCGAGAAGTCCTCGGGCACTTCCTTGCCGTGAAAGATCTCGTCGAGCAACGCGCGGTAACGCGGGCCGAACACCACGGTGTGGTGCGCGATCTGATCCTTGTAGTCACGATCGGTGCCGAAGTAGAGGACGAACAGCGACATCGACCAGTCCATCTTCTCGAGTCGCTTCGTCATCTTCTTCGCGGCGGGGACGTCCGCGTAGAGACGCTCGTACGTGTGATGGAGGTCAGCGTTGGAGACCACGAGGTCGAACGGCTCGTCGGCCTTCGCGTCGGTGGTGACCATGTGCCGCTTGTCGTCGATGCGCACGTGGCGCACCGGGCTCTCGAGCCGCAGCTCGCCGCCGAGCTCGGTGAACAGCCGCACGAGGCCCGCGACCAGCGCGCCGGTGCCGCCCTTCGGGAAGAACACGCCCCACTTGCGCTCGAGGTAGTGGATCAGCGTGTAGATCGACGACGTCTCGTACGGGTTGCCGCCGACGAGCAGCGAATGGAACGAGAGCGCCTCGCGCGTGTGCTCGTCCTTCACATACTTCGCGACCGTGGAGTACACGGAGCGATCGGCGCGCAGCGCGGCGAGCTTCGGCGCGACGCGCAGCATGTTCGAGAACCGCGGGAACGGCGTGTGCGCGAGCTTCGTGTAGCCGGTCTCGAACACGCGGCGCGAGTAGTCCACGAACCGCTGGTAGCCCTCGGCGTCCTCGGGACGGCGCGCTCGGATCTGCTCGACCATGTGATCGCCGTCGCCGTCGTAGTCGAACGTGGTGCCGTCGGCGGTCCAGAACAGCCGGTAGAACGGCGTGACTGGGAGCATCGTCACGTAGTCGCTCATCTTGCGACCGGTGATCTCGAACAGCTCCTCGATGCAGTGCGGGGCGGTGATCACCGTCGGGCCGGCGTCGAACGTGAAGCCCGCGTCGCGATACACGTACGCGCGGCCCCCGGGTTGATCGCGGGCCTCGAACAACGTGACCTTGACGCCCGCGGAGGCGAGCCGGATCGCGCACGCGAGCCCACCGAAGCCAGAGCCGATCACAGCGGCGCGGATCTCAGCCATAGCGCGTCTCCATGCGGCGAAGCTCGGCCGCGAACTGTCGAGTGGTGGCGGTCTCGCCGGCGATCGCCGTGAGATCCGCGAGCGTGGCGTCGAGCGTGGCGCGGATGCAGGCGCGACCTTCGTCGGCGATCTCGAGCGCGAGGTGATCCGCGAGTGCGTCCACATCCCCGGTGCCCGCGAGCACGGCGCGCGCGGAGGTGATGCAGCGCGCCCAGGCGAACGCCTCGCGCTGCGCGAGCCACGCCCACGGCCAGGTCGGCCGCGCGGCTCGCAGGTCCTCGTGCCCTTTCTCGCGACGCGCGGGCGAGGTCAGCGAACCGAGATCGTCGAGCATCTGCAGCGCGATGCCCATGCGCTCGCCGAACCGGCCGACGCCAGCCGCGATCGAGGGCGAGCCACCGGCGACGATCGCACCGAGCTGCGCCGCGAGCGCGCACAAGGCGCCGGTCTTCAGCCGCGTCGTGGTCGCCACCACCGGCGCCACCTCGTGCGACTGCAGCTCGGTCACCGGCGTGGCGAGATCGAGCGCCTGGCCCTGATGGCAACGGACGAGCGTGCGCGTCGTGGCGCGATGCGCGGCGAGCTCCACCGCCGGCGCCAGGTCGAGCTGCTCGAGCTCGGCGAGCGCCCAGAAGTACATCCACGAGCCCGTGTTGATCGCGAGCGGAGCGCCGACCAGCTTGTGGAGCGCCGGTGCGCCGCGCCGGGTCTCTGATCCATCCTCGACATCGTCGATGATCAGCGATCCGGCGTGCAGCAGCTCGATCACCAGCGGCAGTCGATCGGGCATCGCGTTCGGTGCACCACCGCCCAGCTGCCACCCCATCTCCACGATCGTGGTGCGCAGCTCCTTGCCCGGTCGCGCGAGGAACTCCGCCGCGGGTCCGATCAGCGCGCGGCGCCAGATCTCGCTCGGCACCTCGGGCGCGAGGGGGCTCGCACCACCCGGCCGTGACGCACGCTCGAGCGCCGCGAGCGCGCGTGGCAACTGCGATGGAATCGCCAGCGGCTTCACGAGGCGCGCCCTCCGAGCATGCCGCGCAGGGACAGCCCGCGCGGAGGCCGCCCGATCACCATCCGCGCGCGGTCCATCGACGTGGTCGTCAATGCGTAGAACCTCCGGATCACTGGCTCGGGCAGCCGATAGAACCGCTCGAGCACGTGATAGCGCCGCTCCGGCGCGAACCAGTGAAATAACATGTGGTTGAGCCGCAGCGCGAACTTCAGCTGACGCGCGTGCGCCCGTGCATGCGCCACGAGGGCGGGCTCGAGAAACTCGTCGGCCTCGTGGCCCGCGATCACCGCCGCGAGCCGCGCTGCGATCGGGAACGAGTAGCCCGTGACCGGATGAAACCATCCGCCGGCATAGCCGCCGACGAGCGGCCACGTCGGCATCGCCATCTCGTAGCTCCACGGCAGCGGCAACACGCCGACCTCTTCACGAACCTCGCGGGCGATGCTCCAGCCACGCGCGGCAACATAGGTCCGAATCCGCGCCCGCAGCTCGGCGACATCGAGATAGGCGGTGTCGCTGAAGTACGTGTCCTCGACGAGCAGCCGGTCTGGCCCGAGCGGCAGCACGTAGACGAACCGGAATCCGTCGAGCTGCGGCACCGTCGCATCCATCAGCATCGGGCGATCGAGCCCGTGCGGCTGGTCGAGGACGATCTCCTGGCCCACGAACTTCTGCCACCCGCACGTCTGCTGCGGTCCGGCATCCGGCCCGCGCGCATCGATCACGCGCCGCGCCCGGATCTCGCTGACGACTCCATCGCGGTCCTTCACGGTCACGCGCTCGCGCTCGACGCTGACCGCGGAGGTCTCGAGCATCACGCGCGACCCGTCGCGATCGAGCGCCGCGCTCACTCGTTCGGCGAGCCGCTCGCTCGTCACGCACGCATACGCGGAGTCGAGGCTCCGGGCGTGCGCGGGAAACGCGACCTCGTACCCATGCCACCGCGCCGCGACCAGCGGCTCGATCCACGGCGCGAGCCCGTCATCCACGTCCCCCGCGTGAAAGCACCACGTGTGATTCCCGCCGACCGTCGTCCCACGCTCGATCATCACGATCGAAGCTTCAGGCCTCGTATGCCGCAGCGCCAGCGCGAGCAGCCCGTTCTGCAGGCCTCCGCCAACCAACGCGAAATCGACAGAAACGTTCACCCCGCCTCGACGCCTCTCGAGCCCCTCGGGTTACAGACGCCCGTCCGGATTGCCCTTTCCGGCCAGGCGCTGCTCAACGTGCTCGACGGGGACGCTTTCAACATAGACAACATGCGATCTGTAACTCCGCGAATGCCCGATGCTTGCCGCCGGACAAGATACGCTAGTTGTCCAAGTTGAAAGCGTCCCCTTTGCCGGACGCTGTGCCCGGACGACGTGCGTTCAGCTTGGCGGGAGTAGCCTGTCGATCGCCGCGAGATAGCGGCGGGCCTTTCGGCGGGCGAGCTCGTTGGCGAGGCGACGCTCGGGCCACTGGGCGGGGTCGGCCGCGAGGCTCGTTTCGAGGGTCTTGGTGTACAGCGCGCGATCCTTGCGGGCGACGGCGGTACCGCGCGCGTACATGACGTCGACGATCAGGGCGCCTGGCCCGGCGGCGGCGCGCGCGCGATCGAAGGCGGCCTGGCCGTCGCTGGTGCCGAACACGGCGCCGGTGCCGGCGTCGAGGGTGGCGAGGAGTATCTCGGCGTCGGCGTTGTGGGCGCCGGGGGCGAGCTCGGCGCAGCGGGTGAGGGCGGCGCGGATGTCGGGGAGCTTCGTGAAGTTCGCCATCGGTGCGAGCGCGAGATTCACGGCGTCGGTGGTCGCGAGCCACAGCAGCACGGGGGCGTGCACCTTCTTCGCGAGCGGCAGTAGCTCGGCGATGGGCTTGGTCTGCCAGGCTTTCGGCAACAGCGCGCGGTTGAGCGTCGCGCAGCGCGAGAGCAGCGGGCGAAGTCGCGACGCCAGCGCGTCGGCCTCGGCGGTGCGGCCCATCAGCGAGGCGTCCTCCCAGTCATCGAACACGAACGCCACCGCGTACGAGCAGAACGCTTCCGCGTGGAGACGCTTGAAGCCGCGGTGATCGGGATAGGCGAGCGCGAACGCCTCGAGTTGCATCAGCCCGCCGGGCGTGGCGTCGCGAGCGAGCTGAAGGTCGGCTTCGCGCTGCGCGACGATGTTCGACTTCTCGAGGATCGCGAAGGTCGACGAAGCGGCGCGCTTCGTGATGAACGACTCGCAGCCCGAGAGCACCGCCAGCGCGAGGAGCAGGCGAGCGATCACGCGGCGGCCTCCAGCAGCGCACGCGTCGTTCCGGGACGCACCACGGCGGAGCGCGTCGCGATCAGCTCCTCGATCAGTTCGGCACCGCGCGCGGCCGCGTCGTGACGCGACATCTCGTCGGCCAGCTCGGTGACCCGCGCCTTGAACCCCGGCTCGCCGCGGACCCGCGCGACGGCGGCGCGGATCTTCTTGGGCGACGGGCGGCCGGTGCGAAGATCAATTCCGGCGCCGCACCACGCGACGCGTGCGGCGATCTCCGGCTTCTCCTCGCTGCCGCCCGCGACCACGAGGGGCACGCCGTCGTGAAGCGCGAGCTGCACGCCGCCGTAGCCTCCGTTGGTCACCATCACCGAGGTCAGCGGCAGCAACGCGTGATACGGCACGAAGGGCTCGACGCGCGCGTTCGCGGGATACGCGCGGAGACCCATGGCCTCGGGGCCGGGCAGGGTGCGACCGGTGGTGGCGATGACGAACGCATCCTCGTCGGCGAGGCCGCGCAACGCCGGGCCGATCAGCTCACGCGGATTCGTGGCGAGCGTGCCCTGCGTGACGAGGACGATCGGAACGCCCGCGGCGCGCGCGGCTTCGAGCTCCGGCCACCACGCGGGCAGCGCCGCGCGATCGGGTGCGCGTCGTGGCACGAGCGGCCCGATGAAGTGCACCTGCGGTGGCAGGTCGGAGCGCGGGTACTCGAACGCGGAGATCGTGGGCTGCAGGAACAGCTGCGGCGCCAGGATGTCGAAGTAGGTGGTCGTACCGGCGGCGAGGCCAGCGGCGATCCGCGCTCGGTGGTAGCTCTTCGTAACGCCGCCGAATAGCACGCGATGGATCATCCAGTTGAGCATCCGGTTCTTCGGATGATCGCGGTGGTCGCGCGCCGGCGGCAGTGCAGAGCCAAACGGCGCGGTATCGATGCTCGGGATCACGAGCGCGCTGATCCCGAGGCCGGCCCACGGGATGCCGCGCGTCTCGTGGAGCAGCGCTGCGCCGAGGTGGGCTTGATCCGCGACGATCACGTCGGGCTTCTCGGCGTCGGCGATCGCTTCGAGGTCGCGCAGCTGCTCGACCATCGGCTCGATGAACATCGCGCGGAGCTGGGCTCGCACCCGCGACAGACCGCGCTTCTTCCGCAGCACCGGAAGCGCGGCCTCGACATCCGCATCGTCCCAGTCGATCGATGCGCGCATCGGCGCGTGGCGCGCGCCGGCCTTGGTGATCGCGGGCGCGAACTTGCTCGCCGCGTACCAGGTGACTTGATGACCACGCTCGACGAGCGAGGCCACGAGCAACAGCATCGGCTGGACGTGGCCGGTGAGCGGAACGGTGGCGACCAGGATCCTCGCCATCACATGCCTCGCATCAGTTCGCCCAGCGTCGGGGCGCGCGCATCCTTTGGCGAGACCAGCGGAGGCGTCTCGAGCGGCCAGTCGATCGCGAGATCGGCGTCGTCCCAGCGCACCGATCGTTCGGCGTCCCGGGCGTATTCCTCGGTGACCTTGTACGCGACGTCGGCGCGCTCCGAGACCGCGCAGAATCCGTGCGCGAAGCCGGGCGGGATCCACAGCTGCCGCCGGTTCTCCGCCGACAGCGTGGTCCCAACCCACTGGCCGAACGTCGGTGATTCTCGCTGCACGTCCACCACGACGTCGAAGATCTCTCCGGCGGAGACCCAGACCAGCTTGCCCTGCGCGTGCGGCGCGACCTGGAAGTGCAGGCCACGAAGCGTGCCGCGCATCGAGGTCGAGAAGTTGTCCTGCACGAACGTCGCGGTGATGCCCGCCGCGGCGTAGCTACTCGCGCGAAACGTCTCGATGAATCGACCGCGGGCATCGACGTGCTCGTCGAGCTCGACGATCAGCACTCCCGGTAGCGAGGTGGCGAGCGTCTTCATCCGGATCAGGCTCCTGGGGTGTGATGGTCGGCTGGGGAAAAGGTTTCAGGCGAACAGCACGAGCGCGAGCACGACCCCGGCGCCGATCGCCAGGAGCGCCGCGAACACCAGCCAGAGGCCTCCGCGCGATGCAGCGGCCGGCTTGGCGGCGGTCATGCGCAACGACTGGACCGGCTTCGGCGGCGGCGGCACGCCGAGGCGGGTCGCCGCGAGCGGACCCGAGGTGCCGGCGAGACCGCTGGTCTGTGGCTGCGAGGACGATCGAACCACCCGCCGCGGCGTGGTCGCGAGGATGTCCTCGGCGCCCCGGGGCTCGTTCTTGATCGATGGCGCGGATTGCCGCGTAGGTACCGACTGCGACGGCATGATCGGCTCCGCACCAACCCGGGATGCGCTCATCCCCGGATTCGAGAACGACGCGAGCTCGAGACCCGCGACCGACCTGGTCGGTAGCTTCATCGAGCGCAGGCGCCGGATCACGGTGCGCACCGCCGCCAGCGACGGGCGCGCGGCCGGCTCCTTCGAGAGCATCGAATCGACGAGCTGCACCATCTCCACGGGCAGGTCGTTCACCATCGACGCGATCGACGGCGGCGGCTCCTCCGCGTGGCACTGCAGCATCGCGAACGAGTCGCCCATCGACGGGAACGGGCGCTGGCCGCTGAGGATCTCGAACATCAGGACGCCGAGCGCATAGACGTCGGTGCGGTAGTCCACCGGGTTCCCGCGCGCCTGCTCGGGAGACATGTACTCGGGCGTCCCGATCATCACGCCGGTCTTGGTGATGAACGCCGCGGTCCCCATCTCCGGCATCAGCTTTGCGAGGCCGAAATCGAGGAGCTTGATATCCGGCCAGCCATCGTCCGTCGCGATCAGATAGACGTTGTCGGGCTTGAGGTCGCGGTGGACGAACCCCTTGTCGTGTGCGGCGATCAGCGCCGACGTGATGCCATCGATCACGTTCGCGGCCTCGCTCGGATGCAGGTGACCGCGCCGCAGCCGCTGGCGCAGCGATTCCCCTTCGAGGAGATCCATCAGATGGAACGCGCGACCGTCGGGGAGGTTGCCGTAGTCGAAGATGTCGATGATGTTCGGATGGCCAATCTTGTTGACCGCGCGCGCCTCCTGCACGAACCGCTCGACGGTCGTCGACGACATCGAGACCTCGGCGCGAAGAACCTTGATCGCCGCGCGCTTCCCGATCACCGCGTGCGTCGCGCTGTACACCACGCCCATCCCGCCTTTGCCGAGGACGCCGTCGACGATGTAGCCATTGACGTCGGTGCCGTTCTCGAGCGGCCGATCGACGTCCATGGGCACCTCACCGTCCACTTCCGTGAAGTGGCTATCCTCTCCCTCGACCACGCACGCCGAGTGTATCCCTAGAGTGTTTCGAGGAAGGCGATCAGAGCATCTCGATCGCGCTTCGCCGCGGTGCGAAATGCCTCACGGGAGGCGAGCGCCTCGCCACCGTGCCAGAGGATTGCTTCGGCAAGGGTGCGGGCGCGACCGTCGTGCAGGAACGTGGCGGCGGGAAGGACGACCTGGACGACTCCAAGTCCCCAGAGCGGCGGCGTTCGCCACTCCACGCCCGAGGCCTGGAAGTCAGTGCGCGCGTCGGTGAGTCCGTCGCCGACGTCGTGGAGCAAGAGATCCGTGTAGGGATGGATGGTCTGGTTCGCGAGCATCGGGAGCTCGTCGTCGCCGGTCTCCAGCGTGGGAATGTGGCAGCCAGAACACCGAAACTCGTCGAACAGCGCGCGGCCGCGCTGTGCCGCACCGTTGCGCGGCGCCGCCGCCGGCACCGCGAGCGTCCTCACGAAGAACGTCGTCTGAACGAGCTGCTCGTCGTTGACGTCGCGCATGCCATCGGGCTCGGGGAACAGCTTGTTCGTGAGGCCGATGTCGCTGACGAACGCGCCGGCCGCCTGGACCTGAAGCGTCGACACGTTCGACTTGTGCCCGAACCGTCCGATCTCGGTCGCGTTCGTCACCGGATTCCACACCAGGTTCACGCGCCCGGAGATGCCGTCACCATCGGCGTCGTCGGCGTCCTCGAGCGAGCGCAGGGTCTCGTCGGGGATCGCCGCGAGCAGGCCGAGCCCGAACACGCCGGGCGCCTGGCGATACGAGTACTCGATTCCCGCGGGCATCGACATGCCACCCGCGCGCTGCACGTCGAGGAATGGCGAGCGCATCGACTGCACCTCGCCATCGCCGTAGACCACCTCGCCGGAGCGCCAGGTCACGGTGATGAACACCTCGGGCAAGCCGTTCGTGGTGTGGTCCTGGAGCTGTTGCCCGAAACCCGGCACGGGCACGTTGCCGCCCGGCGCATCCGGCGTCCCGGTCCCGAGGCTGACGCGCACGAGCGCCTGCGACCCGAACGGCACGGGACCCCGCGTGATCTCGGAGAGCCCGCGACCGTCGCCGCCGTGACAGCCGAGACAACCCGTGTGGTTGTATGCGGGGCCAAGCTGTGGTGGGGACCACTCGAAGTTGAACGGGCCCTTGCCGAGCTGGTGCGTCGAGGCCTGATCCTCGTCGAGCCCGGGGAGTGCGTGGCTGTACGCGCTGTACGTGCGGTCGTCGACGGTGGAGTCACCACCCTGGCGATCTTCGCCGGGCAGGTTATCGCCGCAGCCGACGGCGACCAGTGCGAGTGCGCACAGTCGGAACCTCACCGGGTTCAGGATACACGACTACGGAAGGCGCTCGCCGGCGATCAGCTGCTCGTAGGTATCGCGGGGCCGGATCACCGTGTACTTGTCACCGCGTACGAGGACTTCGGGCACGCGCAGGCGCGCGTTGTAGTTCGAGCCCATCGCCGCACCGTAGGCACCGGCGGCGCCGATCCACAGCAGCTCGCCCTGCGCGAGCTCGGGCAGGTTGCGGTCGCGCGCGAAGAAGTCGCTGGTCTCGCAGATCGGGCCGACGACATCGGTCGTGATCTCGGTGCGGTGCGGATTCGTCACCGGCTTCATCGGGTGGAACGAGCCGTAGAGCGCGGGGCGCATCAGATCGTTCATCGCCGCATCGACGATCGTGAAGTGCTTCGCCTCGTTGCGCTTGCGATAGAGCACCTTGGTGACGAGCGCGCCGGCCGCGCCGACGATCACGCGGCCGGGCTCGGTGACGAGCGTGACCCCGAGCGCCGCCAGCGGAGCGAGCGCATCGCGAACCGCCGCGCCGTACTCGGCCGGGCTCGGAACCACGTCGCCCTTGCCGTAGTCGATGCCGAGGCCGCCGCCGATGTCGATGTGCGAGAGGTTGACGCCATCCTTGCGGAGATCGGTGATCAGCGACACGAGCCGCGCGATCGCATCCGAGAACGGCGCGGTCTTGATCAGCTGCGAGCCGATGTGGCAATCGACGCCGATGATCTCGACGCCGGGCATCTTCGATGCATTGCGCGCCAGCTCGCGCGCCTCTTCCATCGTGATGCCGAACTTGTTCGTCTTGAGGCCGGTCGAGATGTACGGGTGCGTGCCCGCATCGACATCCGGGTTGACGCGCAGCGAGACGCGCGCGCGCAGCTTCATCGATTGCGCGACCTTGTCGAGAACCACGAGCTCCTCGCCCGACTCGACATTGAACGCATAGATGCCCGCGGTCAGCGCGAGCTTCATCTCCTGATCGGTCTTGCCGACGCCGGAGAACACGACCTTGCCCGGATCGCCGCCCGCCTTCTGCCAGCGGTAGAGCTCGCCGTACGAGACGATGTCCGCGCCGGCGCCGAGCTCGGCGAGGACGTTGAGCACGCCGAGCGTGGCGTTCGCCTTCACCGCGTAGCAGACCTTGTGCGGCATGCCTTCGAGGGCGGCGTCGAACGCCTTGTATGCGCGCTCGAGCTCGCGGCGGCTGTACACGTAGACGGGCGTGCCGACCTCGGCCGCGATCTTCGAGAGCGAGACGCCCTCGCAGTAGAGCTCGTCGGACTTGTACTGGAACGGAGACTCGGGCTGCGTCATGACGGCGGCGGTTGTACCCCAAGCTCGGCGGAGATCCGATCGATCTCTGCCAGCACTCGCGAGCGCGCCGGACCGCCGGGAAGATCGCGGCGATCGACCGCGCGCGCCGGATCCAGCCAGCTCGCGACATCGGCGCCAAAGCTCGGATGCGCCGCCTGCAGCTCGTCGATCGACAGCGCCGCGAGCTCCACTCCGCGCCCGCTCGCCACGCGCACGAGGTGCCCGGCCACGTCATGCGCCTCGCGGAACGGCACGCCCTTCGTGACGAGGTAATCGGCGAGCTCGGTCGCGACCAGGTACCCCGTGTCCACGGCGGCACGCAGCTTCACGACATCGAACACGAGGCTCTCGACCATACCGCGCGCGACGGAGAGCGTGGTGCGCGCCGTCTCGACGGCGTCGTAGAGCGGCTCCTGGGTCTCCTGAAGATCTTTGTTGTAGGCGAGCGGGAGGCCCTTCACGACGGTGACGAGCGTGACCCACGCGCCGACGCTGCGGCCCGACTTCGCGCGCAGGAGCTCCGCGAGATCCGGGTTCATCTTCTGCGGCATCAGGCTCGAGCCGGAGCAGTACGCCTCGCCGATCTTCGCGAATCCTAGCTCCTGGCTCGCCCACAGCACGAGCTCCTCGCCGAGCCGCGACAGGTGGACCTGCAGCAGCGCGCACGCGGCGACCAGCTCGATCGCGAAGTCGCGATCGCCGACGGCATCGAGCGAGTTGTGCGTGACCTCGGCAAACCCGAGCGCGCGGGCGACGTGCTCGCGATCGATCGGAAGCGTGGTCCCGGCGAGCGCGCCCGAGCCGAGCGGCGACACATCCCCGCGCTTCGCCGCATCCGTGATCCGACCGCGATCGCGCGCGAGCATCTCGACGTACGCGAGCATGTGGTGCGCGAGCCGCACCGGCTGCGCGCGCTGGAAGTGCGTGTATCCCGGCATCAGCGTCTCGACGTGCGCGCGCGCCTGCGCGAGGAACGCGCGACGAAGATCGTCGATCCCCGCGATCAGATCCTGCGCGGCGGCGCGCGCGTAGAGCCGGAGATCGGTCGCGACCTGGTCGTTGCGACTGCGCCCGGTGTGGAGCCGGCGACCGGCGTCGCCGATGTCGTCGATCAAGCGCGCTTCGACGTTCATGTGAACGTCCTCGAGCGCCGCGTCCCAGGGCAACTCGCCGCTCACGAGCTTCGCCTCGACGGCGCGCAGCCCGGTGGTGATCGCCACGGCATCCGCCGCCGTGATCAGGCCACGCGCCGCGAGCATCTCGGCGTGCGCGATCGATCCGGCGACGTCGTGCGGGAGCAGGCGGTGATCGAAGTCGATCGAAGCATTCATCTGCGCGGCGACGGGGTCGAGGGCTCCCTCGAACCTCCGACCTCTCGCGCCTTTCGGTCCGGACATGCCGCGGAGTATAAAGCGACCGAAGGCAGGGACCGATGACACAGCGAGTGACATTTCCGTCGAGCGCAGGCGATGCCGAAGGCGTGCTGTTCCTCCCGGCCGGCGGCGCGGAGGGCCCGGGCGTGGTCCTCGTCCACGAGTGGTGGGGCGTCAACCAGCAGATCCAGACGCTCGCGCAGCGCTGGGCGGATGCCGGCTTCGTGACGATCGTGCCGGACCTCTATCACGGCAAGGCGGCGAGCAGCTCCGACGAGGCCGACGCGATGATGAAGGCGCTCGACTTCGGCAAGGCCGTCGAGGAGATCGCCGGTGCCGTGAAGTTCCTGAAGGCGAACGAGCAGTGCACGGCGCAGGTCGCGGTCACCGGTTACTGCATGGGCGGTGCGCTCACGCTGGCGGCCGCGGTCAACGTGCGCGGGCTCGCGTGCGTGGTCCCGTACTACGGCTGGCCGGGTGACCTCGACTGGACGAAGATCGACGCCCCGATCCAGGCGCACTTCGCGAAGCACGACGACTGGGCGAAGGTGGAGCTGATCGAGAAGGTGGCCGCGGCGGTCACCGTCTCCATCGATCTCCACGTCTACGACGCCCAGCACGCGTTCTGTAACGACCGCCGGCCGGAGGTCTACAACGAGGCCGCGGCCAATCAGGCCTGGGAGCGCACGAAGACGTTCGTTCGCACCCACACGACCTGACATCGTCGACGGAGGTGTACTGCGCGACACCGAGTTTTCGTCTATCGTGGAGGTGGGCGAACTTGGCAAACCCGGCGCTACGACCGCGGTTTCTGGCTCCCGGCGACAAGCTCGGGAAGTTCGATCTGATCCGCCAGATCGCGGTCGGCGGGATGGCGGAGCTCTACCTCGCGCGCACGATGGGGATCGAGGGCTTCGAGAAGCTCGTGGTCGTGAAGCGGATCCTCCCGCAGTACGTCGACAACCCGAGCTTCGTGAACATGTTCCTCAACGAAGCGCGGCTGTCGGCCACGCTTCACCACCCGAACATCACGCAGGTCTACGACATCGGCGTCGAGGAGGGTGACTACTTCTTCTCGATGGAGTACGTGCACGGCGAGGACCTCGGGCGCCTCACCGTCACGGCACAAGAGAACGGCGTTCCGGTCTCGCTCGATTGCGCGCTCACGCTCGTCGCCGGCTTGTGCGCGGGGCTTCACTACGCGCACGAGAAGGCCGGCCCCGACGGAAAACCGCTCAACGTCGTGCACCGCGACGTCTCGCCCTCGAACGTCATCGTCAGCTACGACGGCGCGGTGAAGCTCGTCGACTTTGGCATCGCGCGCGCCGGTAGTCAGCCGGCGACGACGCGCGGCGGGCTCAAGGGAAAGATCGTGTACATGTCGCCGGAGCAATGCCGCGGCAAGGCGGTGCTCGATCGGCGCAGCGACGTGTTCTCGATCGGATCGATCCTCTACGAGCTCACCACGGGGCAGCTGCCATTCACCGACGAGACCGAGTACGGCGTGCTCAACCAGATCGTCAACAACGACGTCGTGCCGCCGAGCCAGATCGTGCCGGGCTACTCGCCGGCGCTCGAGGCGATCGTGTTGAAGGCACTCGCGCGCGATGTCGAACAGCGCTACCGGTCGGCGCTCGAGCTTCAGGGGCAGATCGAGGACTTCGCCCACGAGAACCGGCTGCGCGTCTCGCCGCTCGTGCTCGCTCGCTTGATGTCGGCGCTATTCCCCGCGCGCCTGGAGGAGTGGGATCACGCGCGCGCGCAGGGCGCGTTCTTCGTCGAGCAGCACGTGCTGCGCACGCTGATCGAGAGCGGCAAGACCGGCGACCACACCGCGGTCGGCGCCGACCTCGCGAAGCAGGCGACGCCCGTCCCTCCGCCCGAGGACGAGCCCACCGACATCGTGACCCTGCGCCCGATGGACACGTCGGTCGGTCCGGCGCCGGTACCGTCGCGGCCATCAGTCCCCGCACAGAACCCGTTCAGCCTGACGGAGACGCTCGCCGGTCCCGGGGTGATCGCCGCGACCACGCAGAGCCGCCAGCCCACGCCGATCCCCGCGCGGCCGTCGCCGATGCCGCTGCCCGCACCGCGACCGACGCCGATGCCGGGACCCGAGCAGATGGTCGCGCGCCCATCGCCGCTGCCGCACACGCTGACGCCGGTGCCAGGCATTCCGGGCGCGGTGGCGCCTCCCGATGCGGTGCCGTCGATCGCCGCGTTCGCCACCGGCGGCGGAACGCTGGTCTCGAACCGCGCGCCCGACGACGAGGCCGTCGCGTACCGATCCCCTGCCTCCGATGTCACCGAGCGCGTGCGTGTTCCCACGCCGATTCCGGGCCGTGACGACACCGCGTTCATCCGGCCGCCACGCTCGCGCTTGCCACTCATCCTCGGGCTCGGGATCGCGGTCGCTGCGGCGGGGATCGCGCTCGTCGTCGGCATGGGCGGTGGCTCGAAGCCGCCACCCGCGCCCGAGCCGACGAAGGTCGTCACGCCCGCGCCAGCGAAGCCCGCGGTGATGGCGCCGCCCGACGAGGAGCCGCCCGAACCCGTTGCCGTCGAGCCGGCGATCGTCGCGCCGCCGCCCGAGGTGAAGTCGCCCGAGCCGGAGGTGAAGGAGCCGGAGCCCGTGATCAAGCCGCCTCTCGCGAAACCGATCGTGAAGGCGAAGCCGCCGGTGGTCGTGAAGACTCCGGCGATCGCAAAGACGCCAGCGGTGAAGCGGCCGCCGGCCGTCAAGACCCCGCCGAAGCCCGACCCCAAGAAGGATCCCGCGTGGAACGCCGAGTCTCCGTTCATGCCCGTACGCACCGACAAGGACAAGAAATGAAGTGGCTCGTCGCGACCGCGCTCGTCATCGGTGCCGCCTCCGCCTCCGCGGCCCCGAAAGGCGCCGACGCGAAGGCCGCATTCGACAAGGGCGTCGCCGCGTACACCAAGGGCGACTACGCCGGCGCCTCGGAGCAGCTCGGCGCTTCGTACGGGCTCGAGCCCGACGTCGAGACGCTGTTCGCGTGGGCGCAGACGGAGCGCAAGCTCGAGCACTGCGACAAGGCGAGCGCGCTGTACGCGAAGCTCCTGGACGCAGACCTCCCGGCGGCGAACAAGGCCGTCGTGCGCGAGAAGTTCGACGAGTGCCAGAAGGTCCTCGCCGCGCAGGCGCCGGCTCCCGTGCCGGTGGTCGAGCCTCCGGCGCCGACGCCGGAGCCCACGCCGATGCCGGCTCCACCGCCGAGCGACGAGGGCCGCGCGTGGTGGAAGGATCCCATCGGTGGTGGCCTCGTGATCGTCGGTCTCGCCGGCGTCGGTATCGGCACCGTGTTCCTCGTCCAGGGCCGCGCGGCCGACAAGGACAAGGCCAGCGCGCCGACCTACGGTGAGTTCCAGCGCCTCGAGGATCGCGCCGAGTCGCGCGGCAAGCTCGGCACCGGCGTGCTGATCGGCGGCGGCGTTCTCGTCACCGCCGGGATCGTCTGGTACGCGACGCACGGCAGCGGCAAGCGCGGCACGCAGGTCTCCGCGTGGGGCACGCCCGACGGTGGCGGCGTCCTCGCGTTCGGCCGCTTCTAGAACGTCACGACGATCTTGCCGCGCGCGCGCCCGCGCTCGAGCTCCGCGAACGCCTCGCGGACCTCCGCGAGCGGATACGTCTTGTGGATCAGCGGGCGCAGCTTGCCGGTATCGATCCACTGCGCGAGCTCGGCGAGCTGCGCGCCGTCGGGTCGCATGAACAGGTAGACGAACCGCACGCCCGCCTTCGCCGCGGCGCGCCGGCGCTTGCCGGTCATGAGCCACAGCGCGGGGCCGGCGAACCACGGCAGCCTGTCCTTGGCGAACGCCGGATCGGGCATTCCACCGACGCCGACGACCCCGCCGCCGCGCTTCGC
>JBBRED010000156.1:0-18467 GCA_038203335.1 Haliangiales bacterium
TCGATGCAGGCTTACTACGCCGCGCCGGTGATCGCTTCGGCATTCCCGATTCCCATCACCCCTGAGGTGAGTGGGAACGGGAACGGGAATCCTCGCGCCGATCGCGGGACGACCCGCCGCGCGAAGCGCGGGGCGGTACAAGCCCTTCGCGAACATTCTCGAAGGCAATCCCCGCCTCATCCTGGAGCTGTGTGAGGAAGTCGAGGTTGAGCTCCTTGCCCTCGGCCGGTGCTTTCGCCGCGGCTCCGACGCTCCGCTTTGTACTGTCCGTGAGCCCCTTGATTGCGCTTCTGCCAGCCTCCGGGCTTACAGCTCGAAGCACCGGCTCGATCCCGCGAGAAGACAAACTCAGCGCAGCACCTTTCGCTGCGAGCTCCGACGCAGCAGCTTCGAGTTCGGCAAGTTTCGCGGTTCGCATCGCTGAGAACGAGTTCGAAAGCGCTGTCGACAGGTGCGCGCTCATCACATCAATGAGCATGAGCACTACCCAAGGCACGTCTTCCTCCTTCCTCATCAGTTCCTTCACCTTGACGTTGTCTACTGCGAGCTTGAAGTTGAGCTCTGCGGCGAGGGCGCGGAGTTGAAACATGCGCTTCAGCTCGCTGCGCTCTTCGGAGCTGAACATGCATGCACCCGACTGAGATGCGCAGATGCCGTTTCTCTCGTCGCGTTCCTTGTTGGTCGGCTGGACCGCCGGCTTCTGCCCATCCGGGCCGTACCTGCTGGGATCGATATCGGGCCGATGCGTGAAACCTTCGGGCGACAGGTCGACTGGTTCAGATGCCGAGCCCATCTCTAGCGCCGCCCCGCGTTGACCGCTTCGCGGCGGCGCGCATCCGCGAGGAAGGCGACCAGCCGGCCACGCCGCTCGATCGTGAGCCGACCGAACTTGTTCGCCAGCTCGTCGTTCGCCTTCGGCGCCGCGAGCCGCGCGTGCATCGTGCGCGCTTCGATGATCGTCAGCGACGCGAACGCCACGCCGAGCTCTCGCTCCTTGCGTGCAAAGCCGACGGCCGCAGTCTCGTCGTGCTCGAGCGGGGCATCGAGGATCGCGATCAGCCGCGCGTCGGGGGTGTCAGGGCGCGGCGCCGAGGCCGGTCGGATGGCGATCGTGGGTTCGGACGGGCGACCACTCGCGAGCCCACGCTCGCCAGCGTCGTTGCGGAACAGGGACGAAGCGGATGCTGTAGCCATGATGGAAGCGCCTATCGGCACATCCCACCCGCGGTTGCGTGGCTTCGTGAAGTCCCTGACGGGACGGGAAGTTACGGAGCTTCGAGCGCGCCCGAGTCGGCCGGGCCGCCGGCGGGGTTGGGCCGCGGGTTCCCCTCGAAGTCGACCTTCACCATGTTGAGGCCGGGCTCGGCGTTGCCCTTCGCCGCACTGGTCGCCGACAGGTGGTAGTCGCCGCCGGCGCGGTTCACGAAGATCGTGTCGATGCCGACGGCCTGGTTTCCCGTGCCTGCGGAGTTCACGGCCCGGTCGTCGAATACCGAGTAGCGGGTCTCGCAGGTCCCAGTGATCGGATGCCCGCTGTTGTACGCAAAGACGTTGCTGGTCACGACAACGCCGGTGCCGCACGACAATGCCGCCCCGTCCGAACCGACCGCGGTTGTGTTGATCAGCGTATTGAATCGGACGGTACTTCCGGTTCCCAAGTTGCCCAGTGAGATCGAATCGTTGAACCCATCGCGATGAATGATCAGATTGTTCTCCATCACGAGGAGACCCGATGAGAGCTGCACAGAGCCATCGCGCGACGACTCGAAGCGATTTCGAGAAACCGTGAGGTCGCACGCGGTTCCCGCGTCACCCACGATCGTCATCTCGAGTGTGTTCTGTGAGATCACCGCAATCGAGTTCGGACAGTTGACCCTCATGGGATTCGCGATCGAGATTGCGCCCACATGCGAATGCAGGAGCTGCAGATTTGCGCCGTTGGTCGCGTTGACGGCCAAGCCGCCGTCGCCGCTAATCTGCATGTTGTAGAGCCTTAGACGCGACTGTCCGGTTGCCGAGACGGCCGGGACAGTCGGCATGGCGGGAGCGTTGATCCGGAAGCCCTCCACTGTAACCTTGGCCGGCGGCATCACAACGATCGTGCTGGACTGCGTTCCGGCTCCGAGGCTCGTGTCTTCGCCGTCGAGAATGCGATCGCTCGAAAGTGTGACCGTAGGCGTGAAGAGCGACCCGCCGAGAACATGGACGATGCGGCGCGGCCCCGCGTTCGTGATCGCATACGGGATCGTGGCGCACGGCGCGGACCGCGTACAGGTGCCACTGTCGGCGCCCATCATCGTGACGAACGAGACCTCAACGTCAGCAGCGCACGTCCCGTCGGCCTCGATGCAAACGCCGCCCGGGCACTCACTGTCCTTCTCGCAGCCCCGGCACGCGCGATCCGCGCTATCGCAGATCGGAGCAGCCGCGTCGCAGTCGGTGCTCATCACGCACTCGACGCACGCACCATCGCTCGCGCACACGCCTAGATCAGGGCTCGTGCAGTCAGCCGAGACCGCACATGCGGCCTGGCAGCTCTGATTGACACAGAACGGCGCCGCAGGATCGGTGCATTGCGCCGCGCTCTCGCACGTGTCCTTTGGCTTCTCGAGCACGTCGCCACACGCCGCACCGAACACGATCAAGGCAAGAAAACTGAGCGTCCGCATGAGGGACGAATATCGCACGACGAGGCCCGACGCCAACAACCAACCTCGCTTGCAGTGCGGTCACTTACGCTGCTAAACGCGTGGCATGGAGCGCATCGTCCACATCTGCAACGGCGACTCGACGGCCGACCAGCTCTCGCTCGCCGACCTCCCCGGGGAGATCCGCGTGTGGGCGGACGCGCTGGACCAGGGGCCGCTACTTCCGGTCAGTGACGTCGAGCACTATCGCGTCCGCGGCGAGTTCTGGGCCGCGCGCGGGATCAAGGATGAGGGTCGCCTGGCCGAGTGGGATCGCGGCGTCGATGAGGCCGCGGCCGCCGAAGAGGTGATCCTGTGGTTCGAGCACGACCTGTTCGATCAGCTCGCGCTCGCGCGCCTGCTCGCCCGCCTCGCGCGCAAGGGGCTGCCGCAGACGCTCACGATCGTCTCGATCGATCGTCACCCGGATGTCCCCACGTTCCTCGGCTTCGGCCAGCTCAAGCCGGAGCAGCTCGCGGAGCTGTGGCCGCGCCGCACGCCACTCTCGCGCGACGGGGTCGACGAGGCAATCTCCGCCTGGATCGGCGTCACCGCTGCCGATCCGCGTAGCCTTCCGTTCCTCGCACGGCGCGTGAAGGCGATGCCGTTCCTCGCCGGCGCGCTGGAGCGCCACCTGGAGGAGTTCCCCGATCCCACGAGCGGCATGTCGCGGACGGAGCGCCAGGTCCTCGCCGCCACGGCTCGCGGCGAAGGCGCCGAGGCCGCGCTGGTGCAGCAGTCGCACGCGTCGGACCCGCGCTATCCGATCACGGACGTTTATCTCGCCGCCGTGCTGAAGACGCTGCGCGGCTGCGGCTTCATCGAAGGCGGCACGATCACCGCCCTCGGTCGCCAGGCGCTCGCGGGCGCGATCGATCGCGTGCACGAGGTCGGCATCGACGAGTGGCGTGGCGGCGTGCACCTCACCGGCAAGGGTCCGGTGTGGCGCTGGGATAGTCGCGAGCGGAAGCTGATCGAGCGCTGAGCTTCAGGCCGCAACGGCCGCGAGGTTGGCGCCGCCGTGGCGCTCGACCTCGGCGTTCATCGTGCCTTCGAGCATGTACATCCACATGCGAAGGTCGCCGCGCAGCGACCACAGCGCGGCCTTCGCGCCGCCCCAGCTCGCGGGCTTGTTCTTCTCGAACGCGAAGTGGCCGATCCAGGCCATGCCGTAGCCGGCGATCGGAGCCGCGAGGAGCGCCGCCGGGTAGAACGGCGCGACGGCGAGGCAACCCATCGCGATGGTCGTGCCGACGAAGTGCAGCTTGCGGCTCGTCGGGTTCTGATGCTGCGAGACGTAATAGGGCCAGAACTCTTCGAAGCTCTTCGGTGGCGTCATGCGTCGACTATTGCCTGATCGGCGCGCCTCTGTCGACGCCGCCGTAGGCATCGCCGCCGTATCCCTGCCCTCCCACGGCGCCCGCAGGCATCGGTGCGAGACGGACGATGATTGGCGCCTCCTTGAACGTGCCGATGTACTGCCCGCCCGGGACCGGCTTGAACCGGCCGCTGAGCTTGGTGGTGCAGTTCTCCCACATGCAGAACCGTTCGCCGGCGAACGTGAGCTCATCCCCTTCGACATTCACGTCTCCGCGGAGACGTTCTCCGCCGTTCACCTTGGTCAACCGGAGCTTGCCGCCGCTGCGCACGATCTCGCAGCGAAACTCGAGCCGATCCTTGTCGTCGATCGAGCACCAGTACTTCCCGGTCGGGTCGTGGGAGCTCGAATCGAGGCTCGTTGGCTGCGGGGCAACCACGGGCTTGTCGTTCCAGCAACCAAGCTGTACGGCGAGGACCACCCAGTGAGGGCGCCAACGTGGACGAGGCACTGTGGCAGCAGCCTACCCGAGAACGAACATGCGAACCGGAGTACCGTAGACCGGTGAAGTCCGGGCTGTTCGCCGTCGTCTTGCTTGGTGCTTGTGGCGACAACCACAAAGGCCTTCCACTCGACGAGGTGGACCAAGCGCGCGAGGACGCAGAGTGTAGTCGGTTGGTGCGGTGCGGCCTGTTCGAAGACGCCACTACTTGCACCACGTACTTCAGACCGCGTGCACAGGACAGCCGGAACGCGGCGGTCGCAGCAGGTTCGCTCCGGTACAACGGCGTCGCCGCAGAGCGTTGCTTCGCCTGGATCGAGGGCTCGAGTTGCGACGCCACGTCCAGTTCTGCGCGTGTAGCCCCACGAGAATGCGACCAGATCTTCGTTGGCAACGCTGCCGGAGGTGGCACCTGCTTCATGCACTCCGAGTGCGAATCGGGTGTGTGCGACCAGCCCGCCTGCGCCCGGGATACGTGCTGCGAAGGCGTCTGCGCCCCCGCCCAAAAGCGGGGTGCTGCCGCCAGTGCGTGTACCGATGACCAAGATTGCACGCCTGGTACGTACTGCAACAGCGACAAGTCATGTCATGCGCTCGAGGCAGCGGGCCAGCCGTGCCTGCAAGACGCTCAGTGCGGCTATCAACTGGCTTGTGTCGGTGCGGGAATCGATCCCGGAACCTGTCGTCCCCTGCCCCTACTGGGTGATGCGTGCCCGTATCTGCGATGCGCTGAGATCGGAGCGCTTTGCAACGCTGCACAGCTCTGCGTTCCTTCGGGACCAGGGGCGCCCTGTTCGAGCGACGCCCAGTGCTCTTTCTACGGGTTGTGCGATCCTGCGCGGGAGATCTGCGGACCGGTGCCGACGCTCGGTCAATCATGCAGCACTCGATGCGCCGGCGAGTCCTGGTGCGATCGCGGTGGATCGAGTCCGGTCTGCGCAGCTCCGTTGGGCGCGATGGCAGATTGCACGACGGATGAGTCATGCGAGAGCCGACTGTGCGAGGAAGGCCCGATCTTCGACTTCTGTGCGGCAGAGCCGCTATGTTACGAAGCTCGGTTATAACGCCCCGAAAACGAAAACGGAGAGCACCAGGGCTCTCCGTCGTACGCGTTGGGGTCAGCTAGGGCGCGACGATGATCTTGAGGTTGCCAGGATTGTTGCCGGGCGTATGGCAATACCAGCCAACACCATCAGCGTCCACGCCAGTGGGAACTTGGTCGTACGTCGCAGTCCCGATGATGTCCGCCTGCTCATGCTTCAGGCCGGATGTGTTCGCCGCATTCTCATCCATATGGATGCGGACGACGTCACCCGCGATGGTCGCCGTATTGATGAACCGAAGTGTCGCTCCAAGCTTGATGGTCGTCGACGTCATCCCCGTGGGATACACGCACTGTCCCAGGCCGTTGTTCTTCACGGAGATGGTGACACGGTTCGCTGCGGTCACCGTCGAAGAGACCGACTGAGCGCCAAGCGAGCTGCTCGCATCGATCTTGACCGTTCCCGCAAGCACACCAGTGTTGCTCGGAATGGTGAGCGTGAGGACCGCGCTTGCCGTGCCGTTCTCTGGAACATTGACCGACGTCATGTTGAGGCCGGCCGTCCATCCGGTGACCGGCGCGCTGGCCGAGTCGACGACAGAGGGGGTGAGAGTCACCGGCCCGCTGAAACCACCGGTGGAGGTAAGTGTCACGGTGATCTGGTTGGAGCTCATCAACTCTGTGTTGATCGTTGCCTTGTCGACCGTCACTGCCAGCTTGGGCGTTTCGCCAACCGCGGCGTCGGCGCCTCCGCCTCCCGTGTCGTCGCCTCCGCCGCCACCGCCACCGCCACCGCCGGCATCACCGACTTCACAGCCGGCTACCAGCGAGATTCCAAGGATAAGGGTGGCGAGAGTGCTGCGCATGTTGCGCAAGTACTACAAGGCCTGTGCCGAAGTTAACGTTGCGTTACCACTGGGACGGAGGGCTCCCAGCCTGGGGGGCGGGTCCCCAACTGGTGCCAACTGGCCCCGGGGGATCGCTCCGTTTTCGCAGTCGATGCGGGAGCTTGGTTAGCTCTTACCGCCGCCGCCCATGAGCTTTTTGGCCCAGGCCGAGACCTGGCTGGCGACGCCTGTAACCGCTCCGGTCACCCCGAAGGCGGCACCGGGCTTCTTCGCGGAGATCTTGGCCCCCAGAAAATACAGCGCGGCCGACCATGCGATCACCAGCGCGTACACGGCCAGGGTCAGGCCCGGGACGAACGCGGACGCGATCAGCGCTGCCGCCGTAGCGATCGCAGCGATCACCCCGGCCCGGAGGCCCAGGTACCACGCAGTCAAACCGCCAACGATCAGCGCAGCGAGCATAGGAAGAGCGTAGCACGTCCCTCCCGAACGGCCTTCTTCGCTATAAGAAGCAACTTATGAGGCGTGCTGTCGATAGGGCGTGGATGCGAAGCCATGTACTTCTTGTTCTTCTGGTCGCTGCGGCCAGCTGTACCAAACCGAACCCGAACCGCTGCTGTACCGATGCGGCAGACTGCGCGGCAGCCGACTTACCCGTCGGAATGAGCTGCGACGACGGTCGAGTCTGTCGCGCGAATGTCTGCATCACCGAGGTATGTGATGGCAACGCGTCCTGCGACGTGCTGGCGCCGTACTGTATCGCGCCCCCAGATGGGACCTGTCAGGAATCGTGTACGGAGGATTCTCAGTGTCCCGGGCGTGGCGAGGCGACGACCGATCGGTTTTGCGAGATGGGCGGCTGCGTCCAATGCAGGACCTCGATGGACTGCGCCGCATCTGTCCCGACGTGCAGCGACGGACAATGCGTTGCGTGCACCGAGCACGACCAATGCGCTTCCGGTGCATGCAAGGACGATGGACAGTGTGCCACCGCCAACGAGATTGCTTACGTGAATGTGCTCGGAGGCGCGGCGTCCGCTTGCACGTCGACGTCACCATGCAAATCGATCGAACGCGCGCTCCAGTTCGCCGCAGCTCGTCCATATGTGGTCATCGACTCGGGCACGTACACGCGGACGGGTCCGCTGATGCTCGCGGACGCTCACTGGTTGATTGGACGCGGAACGCCGGCTCCGATCCTCGATCGAGTCGACGACGGCCCTATCATTCACGTTCAGGGTATCGCCAACGCCCACCTGGACAGCCTCGAGCTCACGGGCGCGACGGGTGACGTAGTAAACGGGGACCTGCTCGCCGGATTCGCGGTGTACTGCAAGAGAAGCGCGAACACGCCGTCCGTGAGCGTTCGCCGACTCTCGACACATGATGTGCTGCGCGGCCTCGTCACTCGCGGCTGCAACGTAGTGGTTCGAAACAGCTCGTTCCGGAATTCGGATATCGAACTGATCGACACGAACGGGACGCTCGATTCCAACGAATTCGTCGGAACGAACGTCCAGCTCGACGCCGGGCTATTCACCTTCACGAACAACGTCGTCTCTCGCGTTCCCGCCGGGGGATTGTCGATGTACCTGCCGAGCACCGGGAACGTGGTGGAGTTCAACACCCTCGTCGACGCAAGCTTGTCGTGCGAGGTCATCACAGCGCAGGCGTTTCCAAACAACATCTTGGCTCGCAGCGGAAACCTGCCTTCAGGAACGATGTGCTCCTTCCCGGGGGCCATCGTCCTGCCGATCGACGCGAGCGCCCTCAAGTTCAAGCACGCCGACTCGCCGCCGTACGACTATCACCTGCTGCCCGGAAGCAGCGCGATCGACACCGCCGTCGGCACCTCCTCGCTCGACCACGACATCGACGGCGACGCACGCCCCAAGGGCGCAGGTCGCGACGTCGGCGCCGACGAAGCGCAGTAACTACTCGAGGCGTTCGCGGCAGGGAAAGTCGCAGGTCTTGCGGTGCGTGCAGTCGTACGCACAGCCGGCCGCGAGCGCGAACATCGTGAGGATCTCGTCGGCGGCGCCCTTGGGCACGGCCTTGCGGGCCGCGCGCGCCGCGGCGGTGAGCGCGGCGCCGTCGTTCGCGTAGGGGGTCTCGATGAAGCCGAGGCGGAACAGGGTGTCGCGCACGATGCGATGAGGCGTGACGGTGAAGTCCGCGAGGTCGTCGTAGCGGAGCACGCCCAGCTTCGCGAGCATGTCCACGATCCAGAACAGCTCGGTGCGGAACAGGCCGCGGCCGAGGGCCAGGTCGAGGGCGGCGAAGGCGTCGGCCGCGGAGGCGCGGCCCTCGAGTTGCGACGCGAGCTCGGGGACCTCGGCGTAGCGGCGGGCGGCGAGCGAGGCGAGCATGAGGGCGCGCGCGTCGATCTGCGTGGGCAGGTTCTCGGGGACGATGCCCTGGTAGAGGTCGCCGAGGACGCCGGCCTTGTCGAGGGCGGAGAACGCGGCGATCACGCCGTTGCGGTCGCGATCGAGCCGGAACGCGAGGGCGGCGGCGACGGCGATCCGGTAGACGACCTCGTCGGCGCCTTCGATCCAGTTTTCGGGATCGAGGCCGAAGTCACTCGGCAGGTAGGTCAGCGAAGGGCGCTGCGCATCGGCCCACCACGAGGCGATGCGCGAACGGGTCTCGTCGTGGATCTCCTCGGAGAAGCCGGCGGCGAAGCGCGCCGTGGGGACCGGGCGCTCGCGATTGCGCGGCGTGGGGACGCCCTCGGCCGAGAGATGGCGCAGCGGTGCGGGAAGCGGCGACGGGGGCGCCGCGGCGACGACGGGGATCGAGGACTCGGCGCCGGCCTCGGCGGCGGGCGCGGCCTCGTCGTCGGAGGCGGTGGGCAGGACGGGCTCGGGATCGGGCTTGTCCTCGGCGAGGAACTCGTCGACGTCGAGGCCGTTGGCGAGGGCGACGAAGCGCTCGGCGCGCGCGCCCATGGTGACGGCGATGCCGATCGACTTCAGCATCCCGATGCCGATCGCGATCTGGAGCCAGGTCTCGAGGCCGGGGCGCGAGGGGACGAGGCCGCGGAACGCGACGCTGGTCAGGGTCTTGTAGATCTCGTCCTTGTGGTACGGGCGCTGCGTGAGCAGGTCGAACACGGCCTTGCCGAGGAGCGGATTGAGGTGCCAGAGGCGATCGGCGACGACGTCGGCCACGGGATCGTCACCATCGGCGGCGGCGAGGGCCTGCATGAACTGGGAGGGCATCACCGTGGCGCCGCCGGTTCCGAGGAAACGCAGCATCACCTTGGGCCGCTCGCGGTCCCACAGCTTGGCGCCGCGGAGGCGCGAGCGGAACTCCTTGAATAGCTCGCCCTTCGCGGGGGTCTCCTTGCACACGCGCACGAGCGCGAGGAGAGCGCCACGCGCATCCTGACCGATGGCCGGTAGCTCGACGACCTGAGGCATCTGGCGGACAGAGTACCAGCGACGCTAGAGAGTGCGCGACCACACGATGTGGTGATCGTCGAACGCGTGGCGCCAGTCGCCGCCCCACTCCCAGCCGAGCTCGTCGAGCAGCGCGACGGCGGGACCGGGGCGCACGAACATGCCGGGGCGGATGTCGGTGCGATCGGCGAACGCCTTGCCGGCCTCGGGCACGATGCGCTCGGGCTTTCGCCACGGGTTCTCGACAGGGTTGATGTCGATCGCGCGGCCGAGCGCGTGCTGCGAGAGGACTTGCGTGCCGGCGATGACACGAAAGTTGAACGCCGAGGAGTTGTCCGCAGCCATCGAGGCCTCGTCGGAGGCCGCGAAGTCGTCGACGAGGCGCATCTGGCGGATGGGGAAGCCGAGCTGCCACAGGCGGCGAAACACCTCGCGCGCGCGCGGCGCGACGGTGGCGGCGACGACGAGCTCGCCCCGCGCGGTGCCATCGAAGGAGACGTGATCCAGCTCGAGATATGCGAGGACGTCCCAGCGGGGGCACCGCGGATCATCGCCATGCCACGACACGCCCTCCATGCGCGCGCGGACCTCGGGTGGCACCGTGCGGATCTCCGCCGCGAACGCACGGGTGGGAGGACGCACGAGCGCGCCCACGATCAGAACCGGAGCGGGGGCGGCGGCGGCTCGCCGCGGGGCGTGTTCGGCGGCGCCGGCGAGGGCTCGCGCTCCACGGGGGGACCGAGCGGCGACGGAGGTGGCGAGCGATCGATCGGGAACGAGGGCAGCGGCTCGGCGCGCGGCGTCGGCGGCAGCTTCGCCGGATGGTCACCGCTCGGCGGCGGCGCGGGCTTCGGATCCTCGGTCTTCGGCGGCCTCGGCGCGTCGGTCTTCGGCGCCGGCGTGGGCTCGGTCTTCGGCGCGACGACGAGCGGCTCCACATCGGGCACGGCGATCGGCGCCATCGTGGACATCGGCTCGGTGTCGACGGCGGGGGTCTCCGGCTTCGGCGCCGACGGCAGCGCCGCTGGCGACTTCACGGGGGCAGCCTTCGCCGGGACGGCCTTCGCCGGTGCAGACTTCGCGGGCGCGGGATTCGCCGGAGGGGTTCGAGTCGCGGGCGTCGTCGTCGCGGGCGGCGTGGTCGCGGGCGGCGTGGTCGGCGCGGGCGCCGTCTGCGCGGGCGGCGTTCCCGTCGGCGGCGCGGGCGCGACCGCGGGCATCCGCGCGAGGGTGCCGGAGCGGCGCATCGCGAACACCGCGAGCTGCGACTGTGGATGCGCGGTCGCGAACCGATCGTACTCGGTGCGCGCCTTCGCGTACTGGCCTGCGCGATCGAGGGCGCTCGCGAGCTGGAAGCGCGCGTCTTCCTGATCGACGTCGGCGGCGATCGAGGCGGTGAGCAGCGCGATCGCCTTGTCGAGCTGGTTCGCCTTCGCGTACGCGATGCCGAGGTAGTAGCGCATGGTGGACGCGCGCGCGCCGGCGGGCTCGGAGACGAGCGCGGCCTCGAGCGGAGCGACGACGTCGGCGTAGCGGCCGGCCTTGAACGATGCGGCGGCGGCCTTGAGCGCGGCGTCCACCTCCATCACCTGGGTCTCGTGCGCGCGCGCGGCGAGCACGGCGCGCTCGGTGCGCGACAGCGGGAGGTCGGCGAGCGAGCCGAGCTTGCCGGCGGCTTCGCTGCGCTTGCCGGCGTCGAGGAGCTGGTAGATCTCCCAGGCCTTTGTGTCGGCGGCGTCGCGCGCGGCGGTCTTGGAGGTCAGCTCGTCGGCGCGCTTGACCGCCTGATCGCGCTCGCGCTGGGCCGAGTCGCGGGCCTCCACGAGCTCGTGCGCGCGGCTGCGGTAGAGCATGTAGAACCCGGTGCCCACGAGGAGCGTGAACAGGAGGTAGGCGACGAACGAGTTGAGGTTCGCCCACTTCGAGCGGCGGCGCTGCTCGGCGACGAGGGCGCCGATCGACTGCGCGAGCTCCACGACCTGGACCTGGGTCTTCCGACCGAGGGAGCCCTGGTCATCGAGCCGGCGGCGAAGCGCCTCGAGCAGCGCCCAGCCCTCGGCATCGGCCTCGTTCGGCCCGGGGGCCGGTTCGGGCTCGGGCTTTGGCAGGGGCTGCGCACTCACGGACCCGTGCTTCCCCCGAATGGAGCGGTAAATCAAGTGGGTTCGACACGTTGAGGGTACCGGAATAGCAGGGTACAGTGCCCCCGCTCGGAGCTTGCGCCACAGGGCGCTGCTCTCCGGGCGAGGTAAGAATGACCCTGCTCTACGACTGGCTGAGAAAGGCCGCGAAGGCCCAGGGCAACAACAAGGCCGTCGTCTACCGCGATAATTACCTGTCGTGGCGCGGCCTGCTCCATCGCGTCGACCGTCGCGCGCAGGAGTTCAAGAGCATGGGGATCAAGGAGGGCGCGTGGGTCGGGCTGATGCTCGGCAACGTCCCCGACTTCGTGATCCTCGCGCTCGCGCTGTCGAAGCTGGATGCGGCGATCGTCCCGATCGATCCCACCACGGGTGGACGCGAGCTGGAGCTGATCCTGGCCGCCGCGCCGCTGCGCGCTCTGGTCACCCGGCCGCGCGGTAGCGAAGGCTCGATCTCGGCGAACGGCACGAGCGCTCCGGTTCCGCCGAGCACCCTGCCCCGCTCGCGCGTCGCCCGGCCCAGCGCGCCGCCGCCGCGCGATGCGCTCCCGAACACGGTGCCCGCCAGCGATGCGGCCGAGGTTCGCCGTCGCCTGCAGGGCACGCTGCTGACGTGCAGCGTGTACAAGCGCAGCCCGCCGGACCATGGCGTCGAGCCGATCGCCGTGCTGTTCACCGCGGACTCGCTCGGCGATCCGAAGGGCGTGCTCCGCACCGACAAGAACACGATCGCCGCCGTCGACCACGCGATCGCCGCGCTCGGCATGACCGAAAAAACGCGCGTGCTCGTCGCGGTGCCGCTGTTCCATGCGTATGGCTGGGACCTCGGCTTCCTGCCGACGCTCAAGCTCGGCTCCACGATGTTCCTGGAGGAGGAGATCAGCGCGCGCCGCATCGGCAAGCTGCTCCGCGACCACGAGGTCGATCTTCTGCCCGGCACGCCGTCGATGTACGCGGAGCTGTCGAAGCTGCCGACCGCGAAGAAGCTCGAGGTCAAGAACCCGCGGTTCATCGCCGCCGGCTCGCGTCTCGACCAGCTCGTCGCCGACGAGTTCAAGGACAAGTACGGCATCGCGGTGCTGTCGTCGTATCACTCGACCGAGGCCGCCACGGTCACGCTCGAGGACAGCGGCAAGTACCCGACCACGGTCGGCAAGCCGATCGACGGCGTCGAGGTCCGCATCACCACGCCGGATGGGTCGATCAAGCCTGGTAGCTCGGGGAAGGACGGCCTCATCTGGGTGAAGAGCAAGACGCTCTCGCCGAAGTCGATCGGACCGTTCGACGAGGACAAGGAGCCCACGTCGCGCGCGTCGGGCATGGTCGCGATCGGCTCGATCGACAAGGCCGGCTGGCTGCGCACCGGCGATCTCGGCAAGGTCGACAAGAACGGCCGGCTCCAGCTCACCGGTCGCGAAGATGACGTCGTCAAGGTCGATGGCAAGCGCGTCGCGCTCGGCGAGGTCGAGGGCTGCCTCGAGGCGTTCCCGAAGATCAAGGCCGCGCAGGCCACCGTGGTCACCGATCCGATGGCGGGGGCAATGGTCGTCGCGCGCGTCGTCACGAAGCAAAAGTGCGGCGCCGAGGAGATCATCGACCACTGCGCTCGCAACCTCGCGCCCTACAAGGTGCCGAGGCGCATCGAGTTCTGCGAGACGATCTAGCTCTAGTTGATCACCACGAGATCTCCGGCGTCGTGGCCGCAGAACCGGGCGTTGAGATCGTACTTCGAGCTGCACACCGGGCAGATCCGCGCGACCACGCCCGCGGGCTCGCTGGTCTTCGCGCGGCTACGCGGGCGCGTGGCGTTGTAGACGGAGAACGGCACCAGCTCGTTGCCATCGTGCGGGCAGCTGCGCAGTCCCGGCTCGTACGCGCGGCGACACGCCATGCACACGAGACCCGCGCTGCGTCCCATCGCGCGCGCCGCGCTCATGTTCGCTCCGCCGAGCATCTCCTCGGGCGGGACTAGCCGACGAGCGTCGCGCGTACAGTACGTCATGCCGTGGTACTCGGTTCGACACGTCGGACAGACCATCGCGGTCGACGTCGACGTCACGACCGCCAGCCCGCCCCCGCCAGCCGCGCGCACCATCGCGGGACGTGCACGCGGACGCGGCGCCGACGGAGGTGAAGCCGTGAGCGGTAAGAGCTCGCGCGACTCGGCGGCCGGCGGCGGCGTTGCGCGCGCGCGGCGGCGAAGCAGCATCACCATCGCGACGAGCCCGATGATCACGAGGGCGAGCAAGCCGACGACCACCACGAGCAGCGCTTGCGACGTGATCGGCCCGGAGGCCAATGCGCTGGTCGATGGAGTGAATCCGGACATCGCCCAGCCTGGTCTCCGAAAGCTAGCAACCACCCCAAGATCGGTCAATGCGGAAATCTGCGCTCACCGTCGGTGTGGTGTATGACGCGCCACATGCCCGAGCTGGTGATCGGCGGTCGACGCTCGGGGGCTCCCCGGCCGTGGCGCGCCGGCGTGATCGCGGTCGCGATGCTCGGTGTCGCACTCGTGGTTGGCTGGTTCATCTACCGGCGCTCGGTGACCTACGACGTGCCAAGCGGGGAGGTCTCCGGAGCGATCGCCTCCGAACAAGCCGCACCGGGCGCCCCGCCCTCGCTCACCTACAGTGGTTCATCGCTGACCTGGGTCGGCGGACTGCCGGTTCTGCGGATCTCCGGGGAAGCGCACGCGTTCGGAGCGGCTCACGGCCGCCTTCTCGCGCCGTGGCTGCCACCCGTGGTGGCGGCGGCGGCACCGTCGATCGAGCACACCGTGAGCGACGACGGGCTGTTCGGCAGCACCACCCACGGGATGCGGCTCGGATGGCGCTGGCGGTTCATCGACGACGGCCTGGTTGACCAGGACCGGCGCATGGTGGCCGGAATGACGCGGGGGGCCGAGGCGAGCGGCGTGGACGTCTCGTTCACCGATCTCGTCCGCATGCAGGCCGTGCTCGATGTCGGCGTGCCGTCGCCGCGGACCGACGAGGCGGAGCAGAAGAGCCTCGTGCAGAGCCTGGTCGTGATCGCCCACCAGGCGCAGGCGCCGGCGCGGGTGTGGATCGGCAGGACGTTCGCGATGCCGGGTCTCGATGACGGCGGCGAGGCAGAGATCCCGGTCATCACGATCGCGCACCCCGAAGGTCGAATTGCATGGGCCGGAATCGGCTGGCCCGGGCAGCTCGGTGTGGTCAGCGGCGTCAACGCGCAGAACATCGCGATCATGGTCAACCCGGTGCGCACCAGCGACGTGCGTCCCACGCGGGCCGCGCGCCCGGTCGCGCTGCTCGCGCGCACGGTCCTCGAGCAAGCGAAGACGCTCGACGAGGCGATCACGTTGATCGAGACCACGCCCACGCTCGGCGCGGCGGTGCTCGTGGTGGTCGATGGCACGAGCGGCACCTGGGTGCTGGTCGAGCGCACGCCGAGCAAGGCGATCATCGAGCGCAATCCGAAGTCGCCGGCGATCGGCGACGTGCTGACCACGAACGCGCTCTCGAGCGATCCGGAGAACGATCGCGCGCGGCGGATGCTCGCCACGATGCACCGCGTGGATCGCGCGGCGAAGCTCGTGAAGAACCCGCTGCCCGATGTGGTGGCGATGGCGCAGATCCTCCGCGACCAGCGCGGTGTGGACGAGTCCGCGCGGCCGATGGGCCATCGCGGCGTGATCGATGACGGTCGCGCCGTGCACTCGATGATCCTCGATCCCGCATCGCTCGAGCTGTGGGTCACCGATCCGCGCGCCGGCGGTCGCATGCGCGCGTTCGATCTTCGCCACGAGCTGCGCGGCGAAGGCGATCGCGCGGCGCCGTCCGCGGATATCCCGGGTGATCCGGCGCTCGATCCGGATCGACTGCCGACGCTCGTCGCTGCGCGCGCGGACCTTCGCACCGCGCGCGGCCTGCTCGCCGCCGGCGATGGCGAGCGTGCGGCGGAGGCCTGCGCACGCGCGCGGGCGCGTGCTCCTACGCTGCCCGTGGCGCTGGAGCTCGAGGCGACGATCGCGCAGGCGCGCGGCGATCTCACGCGCGCGCGTGCGGCGTTCGAAGCGTGGCTCGACGGCGGGCCCGACGATCCGAAGGGCGAGGAGCGCGCACGCGCCCTGCTCTCCCGCTGACTCAGCGCATGACGAGCGCGAGCACCGCGCCGGCAGCCGCGCCGAGCGCGAGCAAGCCGACGATCCACCACAGCCACTTCGAAGACGACTGCGGTGCCATCGGCATCGTCGGCGCATGGTTCTGCATCTGCGAAAGCGACGCCTGCGGCTGCGGATATCCTGGATTGTGCGAGACGCCGCTGCCGATCGACGCCATCGGCGCTTGTGGGTAGCCGGCGTTGCTGCCCATCTGGCCCCCCATCGAGCCCATGTGCTGCTGGTGCTGCGGCATGTGCCCCGACATCCCGGCGTTGTGCGGCGACATCCCCGGCAGGCCCGACGGCGGCTGCTGCTGGTGCTGCGGCATCGGCGGCGGCGGGAGGTTCGGCATGTCGCCGCGGCGAGTCTCGAGCAGCTCGGAACCCGAGAGGCGACCGGAGCTCGACGCCGCGGCCTGCTGCATCGACAGCGCCTGCAGCTCGTTGCTCGTGTGCGTGACGACCTCGGTGAGGGCGAACGACAGCGCCGAGACATCGGCGTAGCGGTTGTTCTTATCCTTCTCGAGGCACTTCAGGATCACGCGATCCGCGGCCTGCGGCAGCATCGCCTTCGGATATGCCGTCGACGGCGGCGGCGGCGTCTGCTTGAGCTGCGCGGTGATCAGGCCCGCCGGACCCTTCGCATCGGGGAACGGCAGCCGGCCCGTGATCATCTCGTAGGCGACGACGCCGAGCGCGTAGACATCGCTGCGGCCATCGAGCTGCTTGCCCATGAGCTGCTCGGGGGACATGTACTCGAGCGTGCCGAGCGTCTGCCCGGTGGCGGTGAGCTGCGGCGACTGCGGATCGATCGAATCACCGCGCATCACCTTCGCGATGCCGAAGTCGAGGATCTTCACGAACTCGGGATTTCCCGGCCGCGACTCGAGGTAGATGTTCTCGGGCTTGAGATCGCGGTGAACGATGCCCTGCGAGTGCGCCTCGGCGAGCGAGCTGCACATCTCGGTCAGGATCTTGAACACGCGCTTCCACTCGAGCGGTGCCTGCTCGTGAAAGATCTGGTGGAGGCTCTTTCCCTCGAGGAGCTCCATCGCGATGTAGAGCGTGCCGTCGGGTGTCTGGTCGAAGTCGTACGTGGTGATCGTGTGCGCGTCGCGCAGGTTGCACAGCACCATGCCCTCGCGGCGGAACCGCGCGACGAGGTTCTCGTCCTTCGTCATCTCCGGATGCAGGAGCTTCAGCGCGACCTTGCGACCGGTCGCGAGCTGCACGCCGCGATACACCGCGCCGAACCCGCCCTCGCCGATCTTCGACTCGACCTTGAAGCGGTTGTTGAGGACCTGGTCGATGTAGATCTCGTCGCCGTGCTTCATGCGCGGCTTGGGCTTGGGCTGCTGCGGCCTGGGCGCCGCGCCGGCCTGAGGACCCGCGCCGGGCGCGCGTCCGGCCCCCACGGGAGGGGCCGCCGGACGGACGTTCGCCGGAGGCGTGGATGCCGCGGGAGCAGCTGCCCGTGCCGGCTGAAGCCGGTACCCGCACACGCCGCAGAATCGAGCGTTTGGCTCGAGCGACGAGTTACACGACGGGCAGTTCATCCCATGTGAATTTTCGCAGAAGTTTCCGTCGGCCGCACGCAAGTTTGCGTGAAATCTGGGATCCCGGCTCGGCTAGCAACGCGCGACCAGAAGCACGAGCAGGAGCACCGCTGCGATCCCACCGACCAGGCTGAGCACCACCCAGGGCGGTCGGCGCACCTCCACGGGGGGCGGCGCCAGCGCCTCGACGGCGGCGTCATCGCCCACGAACAGGCGGACGCGAGGCCCGCCCGGCCCGAAGTCGATCGTGATCGGGGTGTCCCGGGCGACCGGCGCTTCGGTGATCCGGTGGCCCTCGACGTACGTGCCGTTGGACGAGCCCAGATCGACCAGCACCCAGCCGGCGTCGACGACCCTCAGCTCCGCGTGGCGAGAGCTCGCGTCGATGTCCTTGTGCGGATCGAACGAGACCTCACATTCGGGGTGACGGCCGAATCGCACGCGCGAGCCCGCCGAAAACTCCTGCCGCTGACCGCGCCGAGCGCCCGCGACGTGGTCGATGACGACCCGCACGCATGCATCCTATCACCGGCCACCGAGCCACCACGCGATCAGGCACGCCACCACGACGATCGGAGCGAGCCACCAGCGCAAAATACCGCCGTCGAGCCGCTTGCGCGCGGGCCCATCGAGTTCGACGGGAAGCTCGGTCGGTGGCAACCGGATGCCGACGGATGACCGCATCACGGGGTGCTGCCCCGTCACCGGGATCGACGGCGGGATCGAGTGCTGCGGGATCCCGATCCGCGCCGCGAGCCGCCGGGCGACGTACGACGTCTCGGTCAGCGCCGGATCGCCTTCCTTCTGCGGATCGAACTCGAGGAAC
>JBBRED010000157.1:0-18452 GCA_038203335.1 Haliangiales bacterium
GGCGACGCCGCCGACGAGCTGGAACTCGACGCGGCGGTTCTTCGACCGCGCCGCGCTCAGCTTGCCGCCTTTGAGGCCGTTCGGATCGACGACCGGCTGGCTATCGCCAAAGCCCTTCGCGCTGATCCGCTTCTCGTCGACGCCGTTCTTGACGAAGTAGGCACGGACGCTCTCGGCGCGGCCCTGCGACAGCTCGAGGTTGTCGGCGAACTTGCTGGCCTTCGCCTTCTGGTACGGCTGGTCATCGGTGTGACCCTGGATCTCGATCTTGAGGTCCGGGAACTCCTTCAACACGGCGACGGCCTGGTCGAGGACCTTGTTCGAGGTCGCGAGCAGTGCATCGGAGCCGACGCGGAAGTTGATGCCCTGGATGGCGCCCGTGAACTTCTTGATCTTCGCCGGAATCTCGTCCGGGCAGCCGTCGTCGTCCTGATAGCCGTTCTTGGTCTCCGGCTGATCGACGCACTTGTCGGACGCATCGAGGATGCCGTCTCCGTCGTTGTCCGGATCCGGGCAGCCGTCGTCGTCCTGGAAGTTGTCCTTGTCCTCGGGCTCGAGCGGACACTTGTCGGCGGTGTCGAGGATGCCGTCCTTGTCGTTGTCCGGATCCGGGCATCCGTCGTCGTCCTGGTTGCCGTCCTTGTGCTGGGCCTCGGTCGGGCACTTGTCGTTCGGATCGAGGATCCCGTCGGCGTCGTTGTCCGGCTCCGGGCACCCGTCGTCGTCCTGATACCCGTCCTTGTCCTCGGGGTCGGTCGGGCACTGGTCGGCCGCGCCGACGATGCCGTCCTTGTCCGGGTCATCGTCCTTCGGCTCGTCCTTCTCGACGACCACCGTGTTGCTGCGACCGAAGTCGACGTACAGCGAGGCCATCGCTTCGAAGTCGGTCGCGACCTTCGACGTGTCCTTGCTCGGCGGCGTGTCGTTCTTGCTCGAGGGGACGATCAGGAGGCGCGCGTCGCCGCGGACACCCCAGTTCGCACCGACGCGGTACTTGAGACCAACGCCGAAGTAGAACGCCGAGTCGGTGTCCTCTTCGATGTTCTTGGTGACGTCGTTCTTGAAGTTGCCGTTCGAGGTCGACACCACGCTGAACGCGCCAGCGCCCGCGAGCACGAACGGAATCAGCTTGTTCGCCGGGTCACCTGCGCGGAACTGCGCGACGAGGTGCGCGCGGTACGTCAGGTTGGTGATGCTGTAGTCGAGGTCGCGCGCGACCGTGGGGATGACGCCAAACTCGCCCTCGACGCCGATGATGTCGGTGAAGAACACGCCGACCCGGAGACCGAACAGGACCGAGTTCCGCTCGCTGGGAGCGAGCGGCGTGTCCTGCACGCCGAGCTCGTTCTGCTCGTTGAAGACGTGGACGCCAGCCATGCCACCGATCTCGACATTCGCCTCCGCCTTCGTCGCCACCAGGCTCCCGAGGGACACCGCCACCACTGCTACAGCCGAGGTCGACAATCGCTTCATCCTGCAAGTCGTAACTCTAGCCAGAGTCGACTTCCACCGATCCAGCCAGTCATCTGCGCCATTTCTATATGGTAACTACCCCATCCCGTGCCGAACCATCTGACGACGGAGAGCTCCCCGTACCTCCGCCAGCACGCCGATAATCCGGTCGAGTGGTGGCCGTGGGGAGAGGCCGCGTTCGCCGAGGCAAGACGCGCGGACAAGCCAGTGTTCGTCTCGATCGGATACGCAGCGTGTCACTGGTGCCATGTCATGGCGCACGAGAGCTTCGAGCACGCGGAGACCGCGCGGGTGATGAACGAACGGTTCATCAACATCAAGGTCGACCGCGAAGAGCGCCCCGATGTCGACGCGATCTTCATGAGTGCGATCATGGTGCAGGGCGAAGGCGGCGGCTGGCCGCTGTCGGCGTTCTGCCTTCCCGATGGCCGGCCGTACTTTCTCGGCACGTACTTTCCGCGCGAGCCGAGGTTCGGGCGGCCGAGCTTTCGCGATCTGCTCGAGGCCATGTCGGATGCGTTCCGCACGCGGCGCAGCGATGCCGAGGACAACGCGCTCGCGTTGATCGACGGCCTCGCGCGCGTCGACGCGCACTACCGGCGCGGAGCGCACGGCGCCGATCCGAAGGCCCTGACCGCATCGCTCCTGATCACCGCCGGCACGCAGCTCGCCGAGCGCTGTGATCCGAAGCACGGCGGCATGGGAGGCAAGCCGAAATTCCCGTCGAGCTCGAGCCACGAGCTCCTCGCGCGCGCGAGCCGGTTCCCGTTCGGGCAAGCGGCGAAGGCGGCGTTCGAGATGTGGGCCAAGGGGATGGCCGAGGGTGGACTGTACGATCATCTCGGCGGTGGATTCGCGCGGTACTCCGTCGACGAGAAGTGGCTCGTCCCGCACTTCGAGAAGATGCTGTACGACCAGGCGCAGCTGCTCGGCATCTACGCAGATGTGGTCGCGCAGGGCGGGCCGTTCGCGGCGCGCGCGGGCGAGGTGATCGCGGAGACCGTGGCGTTCCTCGAGCGCGAGCTCTCCGATCGCGATGGAGGGCTGTGGTCGTCGCTCGACGCCGATAGCGAGGGCGAGGAGGGGAAGTTCTACGTGTTCACCGCCGACGAGGTGCGTGCCGCGCTCGGCAAGATGAGCTCGCTGGTGTTCAGTGCGGCGTACGGCGTGACCGAGGGAGGCACGTTCGAGCACGGCGCGAGCGTGCTGGCGCGCGTGACGCCGCGAGCCTCGGTGGGGGAGGAGGAGCAGCTCGCAGAGCTGCGCGGCAAGATGTTCGTGGCGCGAGGCGCGCGCGTGCGGCCCGGAACCGATGACAAGGTCCTCGCCTCCTGGAACGGCCTCGCGATCACCGGCCTGGTCGCCGCGTGGAAGGCGACGGGGCAACCGTCCGCGCTCGCGCTCGCCGTCCGCGTCGCGGAGTTCGTGCGCACGAGGATGATCTCCGCGAGTGCGCTCGCGCGCGTGTTCCATCAGGGCACGACGAAGCTGGACGGCACGCTCGAGGACTACGCGTTCGTCGCCGACGGGCTCCTGCACCTCGCCGAGGCGACCGGCGATCGTGCGTGGTGGGACCTCGCCGTCGGCCTGGTCGCCACGGCGCGCGAGCGGTTCGTCGCCGAGGAGGACGGCGTCGTCGTGATGTACCTCGCGCCGGCGGGCGATCCGCTGCTGGCGCATCGGCCCGAGTCGCACCAGGACGGCGCGATCCCGTCGGGCGCCGCGATCTTCACGAAGGCGCTGCTTCGGCTGGGTCTGGTCGCCGGTGACGACGGCGCGCTCGCGCTCGCGGAGACATATCTCGTGCAGCGCCTGGCGGGTGCGACCGGCGTCAACGCATGGGCGAATTCGGCGCTACTCGCAGCGATGGACTTCTACCTGCACGCGCAGGTCGTGGTGGTGAGCGAGGGCCGCGGACGGGACGCGCTGGTCGCCGCGACCCGCGGAGTGTATTCGCCGACGACATGCCTGGCGGGCCCGTGGGCGAGCCCATCCGTACTCGAATCGAAGACCGCAGCGCCTTCCGGGGCCGCGCGCGCGTTCGTGTGCACGGGGCCGACGTGTGCGCCGCCGGTCACGGATCCCACGGCGCTCGTCTCGTTGCTCGCGCGCACCGCGGCCGTGTGATATTTCGATCCAGGGTAGGTCGTATGCGCGTCACGCTCTTGTTGTTTGCTCTGCTCGCGCTCGCGGGCCCGGCGCTCGCCGGCACCAGCGATGGTGTGGTCCTCGAATCGTATGCCGGCCCTCGCCCGGCGAATGCCGGCGCCACGATCGCGCCGCTGCTCGAGGAGCTCGCACAGCGCAAGTACTCCACCGACCAGGACGTCAGTCGCCGGTTCGAGGCCGGCGTCTCGCGCGGTGCCTCGACCGCGAGCCTGCCCGCCACGCTCGACGCCGAGATCGATCGCGCGACGAAGCTGTGGGCGATCGGGAACGCCGCCGGAGCGGTCACCGTGCTCTCACCGCTGCTCGAGACCGTGCACGCGGCGAGCGGTGCCCTGCTCGGCAACAAGAAGGGCCGCGACTCGTTCCTGCGCCTGCTCACCGTGCTCGGGCTGTCGTACGAGCGCGCCGGCGATCGGCCGCAATCGGACGCCACGTTCGACGAGATGATCCGCACCTTCCCGACGGCGACGATCGACGGCGGCACGTACGGCCAGGACGCCGTGAAGGCGCTCGCGAACCGCCAGAAGATCGCCGCGAGCGGGCCGAAGGGCCGGCTCGTCGTGCAGATCGAGAACCAGAAGGGCGAGGTCTACATCAACGAGGTCCTCGCGAGCACGGGGACCACGGCGAAGGATCTGCTCCCCGGCACGTATCGCGTGGTGGTGCAGGTCGGCCGCGTTCGCTCGCGTACCCATGAGGTCCTCATCAAGGCGGGTGCGGATCTGATCATCGAGGTCGATCCCGATCTCGACCAGGTCGTGCGCACCGGTTCGTGGGTCGGCTTCGAGTTTGCCGGCGCCACGCAGCAGAGCAGGCTCGAGGGTCCCTATGCCGGGAAGTTCGCGGAGGCGCTCGGCGAGCCCGCCGCGGTCGTCGTCGGCATTGATCCGAGCAAGGAGGGTGGGCCGGCGCTGTTCGGCGCGCTGATCCTCCGGAACGGCCAGGAGGTTCGCCGGGCGAGCGTGGCGCTGTCGCCGGCGCCGAGCGCGGAGCGGATCGCGGGCCTCGCCGGATTCCTCGTCGGTGACAAGGACGCGAAGATCGCGGGCCTCGACATCCAGCGCGACGGCGCCATTACCGCCACTGTGGGTGGTGGCGGCGGCGGAACGATCCGCGGCCCCGGACCGGGCTCCTACGACGGCGGTGGTGGCCGCTGGCGCGGTTGGCCGTGGGTGACCGGGATCGCCGCGGTGGCCGGGCTCGGTACCGGCGCGATCCTCCTCGTGCTCGATGGCAGCTGCCCGGGCGGCAAGACCGAGCTGAGCTGCCCCGACCTCTACAACACGTCGACGCCGGGGTACCTCGCGCTCGGCGGCGGCGCGGTGTTCGCGGCGATCACGATCTATCTGATCGTCACGCAGCCCGACCGCCCGAGCAAGACGGCGTTCGTCGCGCCCACGGCGGATGGCGGCGCGATCGCCGGCATCGCCGGCCGCTGGTAGTCAATTCGCGGCGAGCTGCGAGCGAAGATCTTCGAGCACGCGGGTCGGCGCGCGGACCACGAACCGGGTGCCCTCGTCGCCGTGCTCCTCGACGAGCACGGTGGTGCGCTCGTGGATCAGGTGCGCGATCTTCTGCATCGCGTACGGCACCGAGAGCTCGGCTTCCTCGAGCTTGCCGACGAAGTGCTCGAGCAGGTGCTCGCGCAGCTTCACGACGTCATCCTTGTCCTTCGCCGAGAGCTGGAGCGCGTTGGGATAGCGCGCGCGGAGCACGGCGCGGCCGGCCTCGTCGACGCGATCGATCTTGTTGAGCAGGAGCCAGCTCGGCACCTCGTCGGCCTCGATCTCGCGAAGCACCTCGCGCGTGACCGCGAGCTGGTCGGCGTGCGCCGCATCGGCGGCGTCGACCACGTGGAGCAGGAGATCGGACGCGCCGGCCTCGTCGAGCGTGGACCGGAACGAGGCGACGAGATCGTGCGGCAGCTTCTTGATGAAGCCGACGGTGTCGGTGACGAGGAACGGCGGCTCGGTCGGCGGCTGCAACCGGCGCACCGTGGTGTCGAGCGTCGCGAACAGCTTGTCGGCGATGTAGACCTCGGAGCTGGTCAACGCGCGCATCAGCGACGACTTGCCGGCGTTCGTGTAGCCGACCAGCGCCACGGTGGGCAGCTCGCTGCGCCGCGTGCGCCGGTTCTTCGCGCCGCCCTCGATCTGCGCGAGCTCGTGCCGGATCTCCGCGAACCGGTCGCGGATGCGACGGCGATCGTGCTCGAGCGAGGTCTCGCCCGCGCCCTTGCCGCCGACGCCGCCGCGCACGCGGTCGCCACCGCCCGAGCCTTCGCGCAGACGGGGCGCGAGGTAGCGCAGGCGCGCGACCTCGACCTGCATGCGCGCCTCGCGCGTCTTCGCGTGGCGCTGGAAGATCTCGAGGATCACGCTCGTGCGATCGAGCACCTCGACGCCGGTCGCCTTCTCGAGGTTGCGCTGCTGCGTGGGTGTCAGATCGTGATCGACGAGCACGACCTTCGCGCGCGCATCCGCCGGCGGGCCGCTCGCGCCGCCGTCGTCGAGGTCCGTGGTGGTGTCCTCGCCGTCGTCCTCGTCCTCGTCGTCCTCGCTGTCCTCGCGGCCGCGATCCTTCTTCTGCGCGCCGCCGGGCTTCTGGTAGGCCTCGACCTTGCCGGTGCCGCCGGTCCAGCCCGCGAGCTCGACCAGCTTTCCTTCGCCGAGCACGATGCCGGTGGCGAGACCGCTGCGCCGCTGGGTGACGCGGCCGATCGGATCGAGGCCGAGCGTCTTCGCGAGGCGCTCGAGCTCCTCGAGCGAGGACTCGAGCTCCTGGTCGGTGACGTTGGGAAGCTGCACGGCCACGACCACCGCGGTCGGCCGCTCGTCGCCGAACGCCGCAAGTCTGGAACCGGTATCGAACGCCATGGGGCGCGCACCTTAGCTCTCGCGGCGCCAGGACGCTAGCGCGCGCCGGGCGCGCCCGCACATCGAGGATCTCGGCGACTTCGGTAGCGGCTACGGAGCCTGGACGCTGCCCGACGTGCACCCGGTCGCGGGGCGCGGCATGCCGCGCTGATCCGTCGGCGGACACATCACGCCCGCCGTCCGCGCCGAGCTGCCGGGAGCGGGCAGGAGCGTCGCCGTCGGACCGCCGTTCTCCGCGACCGGGCCGAGCAACGGATCGCCGAACACGGCCGTCGGCGTGCACGGCGCATCCGCCGCTCCGCCGATCACGTGGTTCCGAGGGAACTGGATGTTGCCATCCCCGGTTCCGGTGACGTGGCACTGCATCGGCGCGCCCGGGTTCTTTGCCGTGTTGTTCGCGAAGATGTTGCTGCGCAGGGTCAGCGTGGGATTGCCGCCGATCGCGGCGCCGAAGTACGGGTCGCCGCCATCGGCGTGATTGTTCGCGAACGTCGTGAACTCGATCGTGCCGCCGCCGCCGAACAGCGAGATCGCGCCGCCGAGGCCGGCCATCGCCGTGTTTTCGCTGAACGTGTCGTTGCTCAGAGCGAACGTGGTGCCGTCGGCCTGCAGCGCGCCGGAGCCCTTCGTGGCGGCGTTCATCTCGAACGTGGTGGCGACGATCTTCAGGTCGCTGTTGTGAAAGTACGCCGCGCCGCCGCTCTCGCCGGTGTTGTTTCCGAACGTGCACCGGTCGATCACGCTCATCCGCTTCGGGCCATCCGGCGTCCGGAACAGTGCACCGCCGAGGGCGCCCGAGCCGCCGACGTTCGCCAGGAACTGCACGCCGCAGAACGTGTGGACGAGATCATCGCCGCCATCGATCACGATCGCGCCACCGTTGCCGCCGGAGCCGATCTGGTGTTGCCCGGTCTCGGCGATCACCGAGCACTTCGTGGAGTCGTCGCCGTTGGCGCCGTTGCCCTCGGCACGGTTCGCGTCGAACAGCGAATCGTAGACGTCGAGCTCGGAGTTGAGGACGTTGATCGCGCCGCCATTGCTGCCCGTGTTCGCGCGGAACACGCTGCCCGCGACGACCGCGCGGCGCACGCCGAGGAGCGAGATCGCGCCGCCGCCGACATCGGGTCCGAGCGACGCCGCCTGGTTCTCGAGGAACACGCTGTCGATCACCACCAGCTCGCCGTCGCGGACGTAGAGCGCGCCGCCGTACCCGTCATAGAACCCCTGCGAGCACGGGGCCGGGGCCGGCGCGAACGGGCGCGTGCCGGTGGCCTTGCCGTGCGCGAGCGTCAACCGCTGCAGGGTCAGGACCGTGGTGTTGACGCGATAGTTCGGGTGGTCGAAGCGGAGGATCTGCGTCGTGCCGCCACCATCGAGCGTGACGGTGCCGCCGCCGTCGATCGTGGTCGCGAGGTCGGTGCGAAGGTTCAGCGTGCTCGACACAACGATGGTCGCCGGTGCGCTACCGCAGTGGAAGGTCACCGTTCCGCCGGCGGCGAGCGCGGCGACGAGCGCGGCCTGCGTGCACGAGGCCGCCGAACCATCGCCGACCACGTGATCGGGCGCGCTGGTATCGACGAGCGTCACCGGCGCGCCGCACGTTGGCGCTGGTGGCGTCACGCTGCCGTCGACGCCGGCATCGCCATCGACGACGTCGTCACCGGTCTTGGCATCATCACCGCAGCCGACGAGCGCCACGCCGAGCGCGAGCAACATCCCCGTGCGCATGACGTTACGGTACGCGAAGTACGCCGATATCGGTCGCGAATTGGATCACCACCTCGGCGAACCGACGATGCGCCTCGGCGTGCAGCATGTGACCCGCGCCGGGGATGATCTCGATGCGGGCGTCGGGCAGCACCGCGAACAGCGCGTCCAGCGTGGGGCGGAAGTAGCTCGCGGAGCGCTCGCCGCCGAGCAGCTGGACAGGCGTGGTGATCGCGCGCAGCTCCGCAAAGCGCGGGCGATACGCGAGCAGCGCCACGGAGTCGGAGCGGATCTGCTGCCACTTCGCCGTGGAGCGCTCGAGGAACGCTATCGGGATCCGCGCGACCGCGGACTCGCCGAGCACCGTACGCAGGAACAGCGCGCCGGCCGCGGGGCCACCCTGGGTCTCCACGGTCCGATCGAACTCGGCGAGAAACGCCGCGGGTGCGGCCGGCATGTCATCGGTCGGTGCCATCGGCGGCTCGATCAGCACGGCCCCGGCGCACCGCGCTCGGTGGCGCCGCAGCACCTCGAGCGCGACCACGGCGCCGAAGCTCGAGCCTGCGAGGATCGCTGGTTCGGGATCGTCGCCGAGGAGGGCGACCGCGTCGTCGGCATGCTCCTCGATCGAGGTCGCATCGCTGCGCCGCTCGTACGCGATCAGCGAGAATCGCTCCTTCAGACCACGGGCGAGCTGGATCGACCACGTCGTGTGGTCGGCCGCGCTGCCGTGGATCATCAGGAGCCGGGGGCCTACACCGGCCCGAACGACGTGGAGTCCGGGGGACATGGCGCTATGATTGCCACAGCATGCCCGAGGAGGGGGATCCGCCCAAGCCGCGCCCGCGCAGCAACACGGGTGGCGTCGAAGCGTTCGCCGCCACCGTGGCGCCGACCAGCCTCGCGGACCTCGGGCTCGGCACGCCGCCGATCGCAGCGCCGCCGCAACCGGTGACCCGGAAGCTCACGTCGGAGCTCGAGTCGGACCAGACCATGGCCGCGCCGGTCTCCGGTGGTCTGCCGCCACTGCCGGTGATCCCGCACGCGCACTACAAGCCCGACAAGGAGATCGCGCGGGGCGGCATGGGCCGCATCGTCGCCGCGGAGGACCAGCGCCTCGGTCGCGCGGTCGCGCTCAAGGAGCTGATCGATCCGGGCCCCGAGGGCATCGGCCGGTTCCAGCGCGAAGCGCTGATCACCGCGCGCCTCCAGCACCCCAACATTGTTCCGGTCTACGAGGCCGGGCAGTGGCCGACCGGCGAACCGTTCTTCGCGATGAAGATGGTGCAGGGCCGGCCGCTCGATCAGGTGATCGCGGACGCGAGGACGCTCGAGGATCGGCTCGCGCTGCTCCCGCGGATCGTGGGCGCGGTCGATGCGATCGCATACGCGCACAGCCGCCGCGTGATCCATCGCGACCTCAAGCCCGCGAACGTGCTGATCGGGGAGTACGGCGAGACCGTGGTGATCGACTGGGGCCTCGCGAAGGATCTCGACGATACGAACGCGATGGAGTCCGCGGAGCGCGCGCCCCGATCGACCTCGGAGAAGAAGGACAAGACGGTGACGTCGACCCAGTCATCGACGCTGACCATCGCGGGCGCCGTGATGGGAACACCCGCGTACATGGCACCGGAGCAGGCGCGCGGCGAGGCGCTCGACGAGCGCGCCGACGTGTTCGCCCTCGGGGCGATGCTCTATCACCTGCTCGCCGGCGTTCCTCCGTACAACGCGCGCACGGCGACCGACGTGATCGCTGCCGCCGCGCTCGGTCGCGTGGTGCCGCTCGTCGAGCGCGAGAAGCGCGCGCCGCTCGACCTGGTCGCGATCGTCAATCGCGCGATGGCGCAGGAGCTCTCCGACCGCTACCGAAACGCCGGCGAGCTGGCCGAGGAGCTGCGGCGGTTCCTCACCGGGCAGCTCGTCGGAGCGCACCACTACACGGCGCTGCAGAAGGCGGCGCGGTTCGTCAAGAAGCACCGCGCGGCGGTCACCGTGTCGGCGCTGTCGCTGGTGGCGTTTGGCGTGCTCGGCACCCTCGCGGTCCGGAGGATCGTCGAGGAGCGCGATGCGGCCACGCAGGCACGCGAGATCGCGGTGACCCGCCGGCACGCGGCGGAGAAGCTGATCGATCGCATGCTGTCGGACGTGAAGGACCGGCTGCAGCAGATCGGCCGGCTGGACATCCTCTCGAACCTCGGCGGCGAGATCCGCGACTACTACGGGACGCTCTCGAAGATGCCCGGCGGCATGCCGCCCGAGGACGGCGATCGAATGGCGCTCGCGGTGGATCTCGTCGGGCTCGCCGAGCGCGAGTCCGGGCGGCTCGAGCAGGCGCTGAAGACGTGGAGCGATGCGCGCGCGAAGCTCGCGGCGAGCGTGGGCGACGACGTGGATCCGAGCACGCTCCTGCGCCGCCGGATGATCGCGAGGTTCGACTTCGAGATCGGAACCGTGCACCAGCAGCGCGGCAAGGTGCCGGCCGCGATCACCGCGTACACGCTCGCGACCAAGGAGTTCGATGCCCTACGCGAGCAGGCGCCGAAGGATCGGCAGGTGCTGCTCCAGTCCGCCGACACGCACGATCGGCTCGGCGATCTGCTCCGCAACGAGGGCAAGATCGATGCGGCGTTCGAGGAGTACTCGGCCGCGAAGACCGCGCGCGAGCAGGCGGGCGGCCAGGCGAGCAGCCGGCCCTCCGAGGAGGTGCTCGCGCTCTCGACGAGCCACGTCAAGCTCGGCTCCGTCTACCAGGCGCGGGGCGAGTCCGCGACGGCGCTCGAGGAGTACAAGTCCGCGCTGCGGCTGCGCGAGACGTTGCTCGAGAGCCAGCCCGATAACGTCGAGGTCATCGAACGCGTCCTCGACGTGCGCGACACGCTCGCCGAGCTGCAGAACCAGATCGGAGACGGGAAGAGCGCGATCGAGACCTACCGGGAGGCGATGCCGATCATGGAGATGCTCGCGCGCCGCGATCCCACGAACACCACGTGGAAGCGGCAGCGCGGCAACATGATCTCGAACCTCGGGTTCGCGATGCTCGACATGGGCGACTTCAAGCTCGGCCTCGAGCAGCTCCAGATCGCGCTCGACATGCAGAAGGAGCTGGTCGCGAAAGATCCCAAGGCGCAGACCTGGCAGAGCGATGTTTCGCGCTCCCTCACCCGCGCGGGCGACGGACGGATGTACCTCGGCGAGACCAAGGACGCGATCGACCGCTACGGCACCGCGCTCGATATCCGCAAACGCCTCGCGAAGTCCGATCCGAAGAGCGCGCCGTACCGTCGCAGCGTCGCGTGGGCTTACTCCAAGCTCGGCAACGCGTTCGCGACCAAGGCGGACCTCACCGGCGCGATCGCCGCTCACGAGGAGGCGCTCGCGCTGCGCAGCCAGCTCGTCGCCGAGGCGCCGGCGCACTCGGGGTTCAAGAACGAGCTCGCCTCCACCGAGATCGCGCTCGGTCGGATCGTCGCGGCGAAGGATGCAAAGCGCGCGAAGGAGCTGATCGATTCGGGATTGTCGCGCGCGCGGGCGATGGTCTCCGGCGATGCGGTGAACGGTGAGTGGAAAGAGACCCTGACCCAGGGCCTGCTCGCGCAGGCGGAGCTCGCGAAGATCTCCGGCGACAAGGCGACGCGCCTGCTCGCACTCTCCGAGGCGCGCACCCTGGCGCACGCCGCCGCCGAGCGCGCGCCCCAGAACGTTCAGTGGCCCGGCTATGTCGCCGAGGTCCACGTCGGACTCGCCGAGCTCGCCACCGATGCGAAGCAGGCTGCGGCGGAATGGAAGACCGTCCGCGACACGCTCGAACCGCTGGCCAGAGCGGATCACCTGCCGGCGACGCGGAAGACCCTGCTGGACCGTGCCCGCGCCGGCCGATAAGCGTCTACGATGGCCGTATATGGGCGATGAAATCGTCGAACGCGAGTTCATGGGCAAGGGCCGGAGCAAGGTCTGGACCTACCTGATCTTGATGATGCTGCTCGTCGGTCTGGTGATCCTCATCAACGTGGTGTGGAAGAACCCGACCGCGGCCTCCGAGGGTTTCAAGAGCTTCTTCGGCTTGCCGGCGTGGGCGCTCGCCACCGTGACGTTCGTCGTCGGCGCGATCGTGTTCTGGGGAGGCCTCAAGATCGAGACCGACTGGCCCGAGGCGATCGGCGCGTTCCTGATCGCGGGCGCGGTCGCGTGGTTCGAGCTGATCGTGGGCTGGAGCAGGTTCGAGCTCGGGCTCATCGTGGTGCCGTACATCATCCCGCTCGCCGTGTTCGGCCTGCTGCTGATGTACGGGATGAAGAAGAGCGTCTAGCTATCCGCGCCTGCTTTGACTTCTCCTTCGCGAACAGTCGGAACTCGCGCAAGCGCTTCTTCCCCGCTGCGAACTTCGCCGCCATCGCTCCCCCGAACGCCTTGAGCGCTCCGCCGGCCTTCGTGCTCGCCGCCGCGTTCGCCGTCAGGAACGTCGCCATCAAGTTCATCTCGTTCGGATACGGGATCACCGCTTCTTGTGCCGTGGTGTCCGCACCCAGAACATCCACAAACCGCAAACCGGTCTGCCGTTGACGTTGATGTCGGCGTGGTCGTGGACCTTGACGGCGACGGGGACGTCGGCGTCTCACGACAGGGCAGCCTCTAGCTACGGCTGGTACTCGTCGGCGCCGAGGTCGCACGCGGCGCCATACGGACGAGGCTGGCCGTCGACGTCGGTCGGCACGGTCGCCGCGCAATCGCCCGCCGCGTCGCGCACGCTGGCCGGCGACGCCGCGGTGAGGTGGAAGTCGGGCGGATCACCCGCGTAGGACAGAAACATCAGCGAGGCTCCGTTGCCGGCCTTCACGGTGTTGCCGAAGTCGCACGGCGTGTTCGTGTTGATCTGGTTCGCGTCGTTGGTGCCATTGATGCCGTCGGTGTTCGCGACGACGATGTTGTTCGCAGCGTGATTGGTGGCGCCTTCGCACTGCACGCCCGGCCTCTTCGTCCCCGACGAGCTGTTGAGCGCCACGGTGTTGAACTCGAACGTGCCGCCAACGTCGGGCTCGAGAAGCGCGCCGCCGGGGAGGCTCGCGTTCGGGTTGACGCCGCTCGCCTTGCCGTTGCCGACGATGAAGTTGTTGCGGATCACGTAGGTGAGCGCGGTGGGGCCGACCGAGATCGCGCCACCGGCGTTGCCGAACAGCGTCGAGTCGAAGATGCGCACGGTGCCATCCTGCACGCGCACGCCGCCGCTGTTGTTGTTCTGTACGCGCACGCGCCGCAGCTCGACCGAGCCGGTGGACGCGGCACCGAGCTGGATGCCGGTGGTGAACATGGACATGTTCGGGCCGATGATGACATCGACGACCACGAGGTTCGTGGTGCCCTTGACGTCGAGGATCAAGCCGTTGGGGCGCAGCAGCTGTGCGCCGGCGCCGCCGAGGATCGTCACGCCCGCTGCGCGATCATCCACCACGACGCTCTCGTCGTTCGCGCCGGTCAGCTTGATCACCTTCTTCAGGCTCGCGATGCCCAGCGAGACCTTGCTGCACGGGTTCGTGCGCGAGCATCCGCCGCCGCCACCGCCGCCGGTCACCGTATCGACATAGGCGACGTCGCCCATCGCGGCGCACGAGCCATCCGGCATGCACGCGTCCGACAGGCAGTCGGCGTGGGCTGTGCAGCCACCGCAGGTGTGCATCGTGCTGCACACCGGCCTGGTCGCGGCGCTCGTGCAGTCGGTGCTGACGAGGCACTCCACGCAGGTCTTCGAGCCGGCGAGGTCGCACACCGGCAACGGGCTCGCGCAATCGGTGCTGTCGTCGCACGCGCTGCCGATCGCACCATCCGGCGCGGGGCAGTGGGCCGGATCGGCGTGGAGCTCGCAGTACTTCTCGCTCTGCTTCATGCAGCCGGTCGCGAGCACGGCCACGGCGAGGAGCATCCGCATCAGAACGCCTTCCCCCAGCCGATGTACCCGCCACCGGGCAGGATCGCGATCGCGGGCGCGGAGTCCGCCGGCCGCTTCTTGACGAAGTACAGATACGCGCCGACACCGGCGACCGCCAGACCGCTGACCATCAGGCCAACGCCGAGCGGCTTGGTATCGCGATACTCGAACTTCTCGCCGGTATCGGTCTCGCTCGTCGCGAAGAGGATGACGCCGGTGACGAGCAGCGCGGCACCGCCGCCCATGATCGCGAGCGGCAGCTTCGGGCGCGGTCCGTTCGCGCCGAGCGCGATCTCGATCGGCGGGTTCGCTCCCTGCGTGACGGTGATGGTGCGAGTGGTCTCGCCGATCACGAGCTCGTGCGGGCCCGGCGTCAGCGTGAGCTCGATCGGGGTCACGCCCGACGGCTGGCTGTCGACCATCACCTGCGCGCCGATCGGGTGCGAGGTCACCTTGATCTGTCCCACCGTCTTGCGCCCCGAGCCCGCGAGCGCGGACATCAGCGCATCGCCCGTCTCGTGGAGCGCCGTATCGGTGCACTTGTCGCACGCGCGCTTCTCCGCGACCGGATCGCTGCCGCGCTCGAACCAGTACGCCGTGATCGTGACGTCGCGCATGCTGGTCGCGGCGTTGTCGGCCACCTCGACGCGCGCGAACACGACGGTCTCGGTCTTCGCCTGGGTCTCGACCACCTTGCGCGCGCAGCTGGTGTCCTCGATCACGAAGCAATCGATCAGCTTGTTCGTCGCGTTCGGTGGAAGCGGCGAGGCGACCACCTGGTGCCCGTGGGCGCGCAGCCAGTTCTCGACCAGGGCGAGGAGCTGAGGCTGCATCGTGCTGTCGCCGGTGACCACCACGCCAACCTCGCCGTCGGCACGCGCGGGCCGGGGAGCGAGCGCGAGGAGCATCGCGGCGACCGGGACCAGGACCAGGAGACGACGTGGGCTCATTTCATGAGCTCGATCGGGAGGTCCTTGCCTTCGGTGATCGTGATCGACTTCTTGTCTTCGAAGGCGCGGGCGGTGTTGGTCATGCGCAGCGTGTGCTTCCCGACGGGAACCGGATGCTTGTCGATCGGAGTATCGCCGAGGCGCTTGTTGTCGAGATACACGGTGACCACGGGAAACGCGTGGACGGTGAGCGTCCCGAGCTTCTTGCTCTGAGCCTGCACCTGGCCCGACGGAATTGCATCTTTCTTGGGCGCGTCGGCGACACCCGCGTCGACGGGAGGAGGCGTGGGATCCGGCGCGTCGGGGAGGGGGGCATCCGGCACGGCAGCGTCGGGTCGCGACGCCGTCACGGCAGGTTGCGCCGGCCCGGTGCCCGCATCCGATCCGGATATCGTGCGATCCGACACGCTCGTCCCGCCGGTGTCGGACTTGGACCCACGCGTGGCGGAGACGACCGCGAACGTCGCCGCGCCGGAGATGGCCGTGACGAGGACCACGGCGGCGATCTTGCCGGCCTTGCTCTTTCGCGGCGCCTCGAGCGTGCCGGTCCGCGCCTGCATCACCGACGACAGACTCGGCGCTGCGGCCGCCGCGACGTGCGGCGTGGATCCGCCGTATCCCGCCTGACTCGCGATGGTCGCCGCGTGCGGTGACGCGGTCACCGGTGTGATGCCGCCGCCTGCGCTGCGCTGGCGAACCAGGCTCTGGCGCACGCGCGCGTCCTGCGGGAACCGCTCCGCGAGCAGATGGATCAGCGCCTCACGGCCGTTCTTCGGCGCGCCCGCGCAGTCGAGCAAGTCAGTGACCGCCGCCTCGGCGGTCGCATACCGCTGCGGCATGTCGCGCTCGAGCAGCTTCATCACGACCTTCTCGAGGTCCTTCGGAATGTCCCCGCGGAGCGAGCGGGGGCGCGGAATCTGGCCGAACAGCACGGCGGCGAGCGTGGCCCGCGTGTCCTCGCCCATGAACAGGCGCCGGCCGACGAGCATCTCCCACATCATCACGCCGACGGCGAACAGATCGCTGCGGCCATCGAGCGGTTGGCCGTTCGCCTGCTCCGGGCTCATGTACGCAGGCTTGCCCTTGATGAACACCGAGGCCGTGGCGTCGGTCGCGGATCGCGCCTTTGCGATGCCGAAGTCCGAGACCTTGACCGCGCCTTCCCACGACAGCAGCACGTTGTGCGGCGAGACATCGCGGTGCACGACGCCGCGCATGTGCTCGCCGGTCGGCAGATCGTGCGCGTAGCCGAGACCGCGCAGCACCTCCGAGATCACGAAGATCAGGACCGGGATCGGGATCATGCCGGAGTTGACGAGCGCGTCGAGGTCGCGGCCGTCGACCAGCTCCATGACGAGGAACAGCCCGCCGTCCTGCCCGCGGTCGAAGTCGAGGACCGAGACGATGTTCGGGTGGACGAGGCGCGAGCTGATCTGCGCCTCGGCGACGAACATGCCGGCGAACGCCGGGTTATCGGAGAACCCGGGCAGCACGCGCTTGATCGCGACGCGACGCGAGAAGCCCTCGGCGCCGATCGTGGAGGCGAGGAACACCTCGGCCATCCCGCCGCCGCCGAGCCTCTGATCGAGGCGATACTTCCCCAGGACCCCGGACATCAGGCCAAACGATAGCTCAGGTCCGGCGGAACGCGTGAGGCCCGGTGACCTGACGCTCGCGGAAGTACCTCTGCGCGGCCTCCACGTGGAGCGGGAACGCGAACGCCCCCTCGAGCCCCTCCGATCCGAACACCAGACCGCGCTCGGAGGTCTCGTGGTCCTCGTGGAACGGGGGTAGGGCGGTGACCGGGATCGGAACGGCGACCGAGAACAGCAGCACCCGGTTCGGCTTCGGCTCGCTCGAGGCGAACCACATCGTCTCGAGGGTCGTGGGATCCACCACCGCGCCGGTCTCCTCGCGGATCTCGCGCACGCCGCCCTCGCGCCAGCTCTCGTGGTCCTCGAGGAACCCGCCGACGATCGCGAGCTTGCCGAGCTTTGGCTCGATCGCGCGCCGGACCACGAGCAGCCCGGTCGTCGCTCCGTCGACCACGGGGACGAGCACCACCGACACGGGGATCGGGTTCGCCCAGATCGTGGTCCCACACGCGGCGCACGTGCGCGGATACACCAGCGGCTCGGCGAACTTCGTACCGCAGTAGGAGCAGAACGCGTCGCGGATCTTGGCAGTCATTGTTACCTCGGGATCAGGGAGTCGTGGCCACGCCCGCGCATCACGGTCCGCCACTCTTCCATCAGCTTGACGAACGCATCGGCGAGCGTGGGATCGAACTGCGTGCCTGCGCACCGCTCGATCTCGCCGACGGCGACCTCGTGCGGCAGGGCGCGGCGATAGGCGCGGTCGGAGGTCATCGCGTCGTAGGCGTCGGCGATCGCGACGACGCGACCGACGAGCGGAATCTGATCGCCGGCGAGGCCGCGCGGATACCCGCCGCCGTCGTACCACTCGTGGTGGCACCAGCAGCCGTCGATCAACGGGTGCAGGCACGGCACCGGATCGAGGATGCGCTTGCCCTTCGCCGGGTGCTGGCGGAACACCGCGACCTCTTCCGGAGTCAGCTTGCCGGGCTTGTTGAGCATGTCGTAGCGCACGCCGATCTTTCCAACGTCGTGCATCACGCCGGCCTGCACGATGCGGCGCACCTCGGCGTCGGGCAGGGTCAGGCCGCGACCGAGGATCTCCGAGTACACGGCGACGCGCTCCGAGTGGCCGCGCGTGTACATGTCGCTCTCCTCGAGCGCCTGCGCGAATCCGGCCACGGTCTGCTGGAACATCTCCTCGAGCGACACGTTCGCCTTCACGAGGTCGTCGTTGCTCGTGCGCAGCTCGCCGTAGAGGCGGGCGTTGTCGATCGCGCTCGCGGCGCGCGAGGCGAGGACCGCGAGCATCTTGCGATGGCCCTCGTCGAACTTCTTGCCCGGCGTGAACGAGAACACGTTGAGCACGCCGACCATGCTCGCGCGCACCTGGAGCGGCACCGCGACGAACGACGACATCTCCGCCGGCAGCGAGCTCTCGGTGAAGAACCGCGACGCCTTGCCGCCGTGCGCGAGGATCGGCACGCCCTGGCTGAACTGCTCCATCAGCACGCCAAACGCGGGCGAGGGCAGGCCGGTGTTCGGCGCATCGGGCGAGGCCACGATCTTGACGCGCTCTTCGTACACACCCGAGCGCGGATCGCGGAGGTGCAGCGTGGCGACGTCGGCCTTGACCTCGTCGAGCGCGGCGCGCAGCACGACGTCGAGGATGTGCTCGATGTCGTGCGAGAGCGCGATCGCCTCGGAGACCTTGTAGATCGTCAGCGCCTCGCGGAGCCGGATGTTCTCGGTCTGCAGG
>JBBRED010000158.1:0-18385 GCA_038203335.1 Haliangiales bacterium
GCGCGATCCGGCCGTGCTCGCTGCGAAGTGCTCGCCGCCGAACGTCTCGGGCGGAGACGTGCTGCTGTTCCACGAGGGCCAGCAGTGGACGCTCAACGCGCTGCCCCGCATCGTGACCGCGCTCCACAGCGCGGGCTACGAGCTGGTCACGATGCACGACCTGTTCGCGAGCTGATCTAGAGCCGGCTCGTGATCTCGCGCGATGCGAGACGCGCACCTCCTCGCGGTCGCGACCGTTCCGAACAACTCGTCCGTGATCAGGCGCCGACGCCCATCTTCTTCGCGGCGTCCACCGAGGCCTTGCGCGCCTCGGCCGAGAGCTGCGTGCCGTACGCGATCGCGTCCTTCGCGAGCTGCGCCCAGTTCGTGACCGCGGCCTGCGCGTGCGTGGAGACCTGCGACTCGATCGCCACGTACTGGTCGCCGAACGCCTGCCAGCGCGCGAGCGAGTCGGTCATCATCTTCGCGAAGGCCTGCTGGCCCTGCTGCCAGATCGCCATCGGGTCGAACGAGGGGAGCTGCGGAGCAGCGGAGGGAGCGGTCTTCGGGGTCTCGGGGGTGGTGGCCATGGGAGGTAGTTCCTTTCGAGCGCCACCCTAGGCACCTGATCCAGACCTGTCAATCCCGTTTTGTTGCATCGCAGCAATTTCACACACGCGAAACAACGCTCAAGTAGCTGTTTCAACGATGCGCCTCGTGCGCTCGCAATATTTCTCTCTTGCACCGCAGTACGCGACCGCGCTATCCGATCGGCCATGACGAAGCTGCCGGAGCCAACGCTCAGCCGCGAAGTGGGTGATATGAACCAGCCGTCGATGGGTCCGTCGCGCCGATACCGCTACTACGTGCTCGCCGTCCTGGTGCTCGTCTACACGATGAACTTCCTCGACCGGCAGATCCTCGGGATCCTCGCCGCGTCGATCAAGAAGGAGCTCGTACTGACCGATGCGCAGCTCGGCCTGATGGGCGGCCTCGCGTTCGGCGTCGTCTATTCGACCCTCAGCATCCCGATCGCCTGGCTCGCCGATCGCTCGAGCCGCCGCAACATCATCGCGTGGTCGCTCGGCATCTGGTCGGCGTTCACGGCGCTCTGCGGGTTCGCGTCGAGCTTCTGGCAGCTGTTCGGCGCGCGCCTCGGCGTCGGGTTCGGCGAGGCCGGTGGCGTCGCACCCTCGTACTCGATCATCTCGGACTACTTCCCGAAGGAGCAGCGCGCGCGCGCCCTCTCGATCTACTCCCTCGGGATCCCGCTCGGCTCGGGCGCAGGCCTGCTGTTCGGCGGCCTGATCGCCGCGCACCTCGACTGGCGCTACGCGTTCATGATCGTCGGCTCGGCCGGTGTGATCGTCGCCCCGCTCCTGCGCGCGACCGTCAAAGATCCTCCCCGTGGCGGCTGGACCGCGACCGCGCCAACGGTGGCCCCCAAGGCGCCGGCGTTCTCCGTCGTGCTCGGCACCGTGGTCCGCAAGAAGACGTTCTGGCTGATGGCGTTCGGCGCCGCGTTCTCGTCGATGTGCGGCTACGGCGTCGCGTTCTGGCTGCCCTCGTACTTCCAGCGCAGCATGCACCTCTCGCTCTCCGACACCTCCTGGTACCTCGGCGCGCTCACGTTCGTCGGCGGCTGCCTCGGCATCCTCGGCGGCGGCATGCTCGCCGACCGGCTCGGCGCCCGCAGCAAGAGCGCCTATCCGAAGATCCCGGCCGTCGCGTTCCTGCTCGCGCTGCCGTTCTTCCTCGTCGCCCTCAACACCTCGTCGCTCTACATCCTGTTCCCGATCCTCCTGATCCCCACCGCGCTCAACCTCGTGTGGCTCGGCCCGATCCTCACCGCGGTCCAGCACCTCGTGCCCGCCCAGATGCGGACCACCGCGTCGGCGATGTTCCTCCTCATCAACAACCTGCTCGGCTTCGCCGTCGGCTTCTACTACTTCGGCGCCATGTCCGATGCGCTCGCCCCGACCTACGGCGTCGACTCGCTGCGCTACGCGCTGTGCACCGGCGCCGCGTTCTACGCGATCGCCGCCGTGCTGTTCTTCGCCGCCTCGAGGACGATCAAGAAGGACTGGGTCGAGTAGCCGTCGAACGGCTATCCTCATTCATGGTCAGCCGCGCTCCGCTCGCCGAGGCACCGATGCGCCGCCACGCGGCGATCAGATCGTGGTGCTGCACGGCGCGACCTGGGCCGACTACCAGCGCGTGATGGAGCTGCGCGGCGACCACTCCGCGCCGCGCATCGCGTTTCTCGAAGGCGAGCTGGAGATCATGAGCCCATCGGCCGAGCACGAGAACATCAAGTCGGTTCTGGGTTGTCTGGTCGAGGCGTACTGCCTCGAGTTCCGCACGGTCGGAAGCTGGACCCTCGAGGACAAGGCGCTCGAGCGCGGCGCCGAGCCCGACGAGTGCTGGATGTTCGGACCGAGCCGCGCGGCCTCGCGACCCGATCTGGCCATCGAGGTCGTCTGGACCTCGGGCGGAATCAACAAGCTCGCGATCTACCGCAAGCTCGGTGTCCGCGAGGTCTGGTACTGGCAGAAGGGCGCGCTGACGCCGTACGTGCTGGTCGGCGACGCATACGAGCCGCGAGAGGCCAGTGATGTGCTCGCCGGCATCGACCTCCGCGTGCTCGCGAGCTTCGTCGACGCACCGACGACGAGCGCAGCGATCCGCGGCTATCGCGAGACGCTCCGGTAGACGATCGGCTGCGCGCCGGGTTAGTCCGGCCGGATCACGGACGGGCGTCCGGATGACGGCACAAATCGGACAGCCGTACTCCCGAATCCGCGTGGTTAGCGCGGCACACCTCGTGCTGTCGCTTCGGCGCGAGGTTCGCTATCATGCAAGACACCACGGACGATATGGAGATGCCCGTCACCAGACGCGAGCTCCGCGAGGAGCTCGCAGCCTCCGAAGCAAGAGTCGGGGCACGACTCGACACCCTCGAGGCACGATTCGACACCCTCGAGGCACGATTCGACTCCCTCGAGGGCAGGCTCGAACAGAAGCTCGAACAGAAGCTCGAACAGAAGCTCGAACAGAAGCTCTCGGTCTTCCGCCACGACATCGTCGCCGAGCTCTCTGCCGAGTTCGCGCGCCACGCAAATGCCATCTCGGAGCAGCTCCGCACCGGGATGCGCATGTACGACGACCAGTACAAGACGCTGCCGGCGCGCGTTGAACGGCTCGAGCAGCGCGTGTTCGCACCGTCGGCCTCCCCGAAACGCGCGAGACGCAGTCACGGCTAGGCAGGCCGTGGTGCGGGCGGAGAGCTCGGCACGACGAACGTGCTGATCGAGACCGGGCACAAGGACCTCGTCAGCGCCGCCGGCCGCTACGCTGGCGGTTGGGCCCACGCGCTCCAGCTCGCCAGCGCCGGCGAGTTCTCGCGACGGCGCTCGTGGACGCGCGAGACCGTGGTCGCCGGCTGTTCGGCAGCTGGCGCACGGCGCGGGCGCGAGGCCAGCAGCTCACGCCTCGAAGACGATCAACAAGGATCGGGTGGAGTCGGCCGGATCACGCCGACCTTCGCGAGCACCTTGTTTGGCACGGCGAAGTGCTTCAGCGCCTCCGTGTGGTCGTACATCCCCATGCTCTCGCGCACGATCAGGTAGTGCCACACCGCCGTCGCGGCATCGTGGAGCGCATCGTCGTGGAGCACCGGCACCGAGGTCTCGAGCTCGAGAAGCAACCGCTCGACCTTCTTGCCGGCCTCACCGAGGGAGAATGCCCGCTCGCCCTGCAGCTCGGCCTCGATGGCCGACATCACATCGCGCGGCTCCTGCGCCATACGCCTCAGATGCTACGGCGCCGCGCTACGCTTCGCACGTGTACCGCCTCGCGCTTCTGACTGCCCTCGCCGCCTGCAGCGCGCCGGCGCGCCACGACTATCCGAAGCTCTCGGAGGGCGACGCACCCGAGAAGCCGCGGAGCGCACCGGCCGACGCACCCGTCGCACCGACGCAGGTCCTCTACGAGCCCGGCGGAGCGCCGTGCATGCCTCCCGGGGTCTACGACGTCGAGATCGACCTGGCCGCCGCCACGGTCAACGTGATGGGCCAGGACGAGTCGTTCTGTCGCTCGATGCTGGAGGCCGTTCCGAAGAGCGTCCTCAACCAGCTCAAGATCGAGATCGAGAACGGCGCGCTCGCTGTGTACTGGCCGACCAAGGTGGTGACCGTCTCGGCGTCGCAGTGCGAGTTCTCGATCACCTCACACCCGGTGTTCGCCAAGCTCGTGTTCGCGCAAGGCCACGCCACCGGCACCGCGGAGTACGCGGTCGGTGCGCAGAATCACCCCGGCGAAAAGTGCGAGGCGAAAGGTGTGAAGCTCACGCTGGTCCGCGCCTCGAGCTAGCCCGAGGCGACGGCCCGGCGGTGCTTACTGCGCCTGCTGCTGCTCGACGAGATCGTGCGCCATGTGGAACGCCTGAATGCGCGCAGCGACGTTCTTGAGCTGCTCGCTGGTGAGACCACCAGCGTCCATCTGGATCTGCGCATTCGTCTTGGTGAACGGCGTCACCATCGCGGTCTGCTTCAGGTTGAACGACAGACCCGCGAACATCGACGTGCAGCCGCCTGCGATGTCCATGTTGGTCGACTCGTCAACCTCGCGGAAGTTCGCCGCGGCCATCGTACCGCTAGTGATACCGCCATCGGCTTCGTTGACCGCAGTCAGCGTGATCGAGCCGCTGCTGGCGAAGTAGAAGTTGTTGTACATCATGCCGGTCGAGTCGAGATCCGAGAAGATGTACGCGTAGGCCGTCGCCGGGTTCTGCGCGGGGTTCGGATCGAACGGAACCGCCATGTTCAGCTTGAACGCCGGCTGCGGCTTCACGTACTCGAGGATGAAGAGGTCGATCTCCGTCGCGGTGCTGTCCGGGAGGCGAGCGCCAATCGACAACACGGTCTTGCCCATGTTGGGACCCATCGTCGGGTTGTCGAACCAGTCGGACGGCGACGCCATGCCTGCGGGCATGGCAGCGGTGCCGAGGGTCAGACCGCCGAACATGGTCTTGATGCCGCACGTCGGCGCGGCGTCGGCGCCAGCGTCGAGGAACACCTTCGAATCGAGAAGCATCGGCTTCTTGGTTCCGTCAGAACCGCAGCCAACAGCAACAAACAGGATGGGCAGTGCAAGCAAACGCATGGGACCTCCGATTGGAATCCCTGACATACACCGAACGTCCATCGAAGTGAAAGCCGCTCGTGATGGCAGCGATCTAACCAACCTGTAACGCGTAGTTAGCGATCAGGATCGGAGCGCGCTTACGTGGCCACAGTGTGATCGCTTTCGCGTCGCTGTCTCGTCGGGATCGGACCACACGTTTGGCGGCCTAGGGGCGCGGTCAGCGGACGCCAGCAGTCCCGGTGGTCTTCACGCCTGACACGATGCCGCCGGGAACGAACGTCGCTCCAGGAGCGAGATTCACTCGAATCCGTCCCGCACCGCCGCCACCGCCGCCACCGACCGGTGCCGTGTTCGCGCCGTTGCCGCCGTTCTGCGCCGCGGTCGCTCCGGCCGCCCCATCGCCGCCTTTGCCCGTGGCGCCCGTGCACACGACCCCCGCCGCGGGCGCGAGAGAATTTTGTCCCGCAGCGCCCAGCGCATTGGCGTCGCATCCTCCGCCTCCGCCGTTGGCGACGATGCCGCCGAGCGAGCTGACCGTCACGCGAGGAGCTTCGAGCAAGATCGCACCGCCGGCACCGCCGCCGTCACCGTGACCACATGGCGTACCCGTCGCGCAGATGTCCGCACCGCCTAGGTACTTGCCTCCACCCGATCCGTTCGCCGCGATGAAAGCACCATCCCCGATCAAGACTTCCGTGCCGCTGACGATCTGAACCGCGCCGCCGCCTCCGCCCACCGTGAAGTTGGTGGTCGAGGTGCTGTCGCGACCGCCCGGGCATCCACCGCGGAGAGGCACCAGATCGGTGGTTCCCGCGACTCCCCCTGCGAGTCCCGCGGCGATCGTCGGTGAGCCGCCGGTGCCACCCTTCCCGCCCGGACCACCGAATCCTCCACCTCCGGCTCCTGCCCAGCCGCTCGCGTTTCCAGGGCCGGTTGCACCACCTCTGCACGCGACGTCGTTGAGCAACGCACCCGGGCCACTGATTTGAGTTCGTGCGCTGACCGAGAGCGTGTGGCGGATCTTGACGTCGGCTGCCGAGACGATGACAAGGCCACGGGCTCCCGTCACGGTGACCGGCCCGCCGGTGGTGAACGACTTCACCTTCACGACGAAGAGCCCGATCGGAACGCCAGCCGAGATCGACGCGCTCAACACCGTGCGCGCTCCGCTCGCGTCCGTGACGGTTCCCGCGTCCGTGTCGATCGTCGCTGCTCCCGACAGCAGGAGGTCGGAAGCGGTGCCGGCTTCATCAAATGACCCCGCGAGGCCATTGGAAGGATCCAGCTTGTAGCAGCGCGTTGCGGCGGCGTTGCAGCCGAGGTTGCATGTCGCGGTCGCAGTGATGTGTCCCGCGCCGTCGCACGTGACGAGATCGGCTCCCGAGCAAGACGCCGTCACTCCGATCGGACAAGCGGGCGGTGCGTCGACGGTGGCATCGAGCGCCCCATCGTTCGGCGTCGTCGCGTCCGGCTGGTCGTTGGAAACATTCCCGCACGCCCCGAGGGCCACGGCGAACAAGACACCACTGAATGGAATGGACATGGAGCCCCTATCGCCCCGAGGTCGCCAAGGTTGCTGAAAAAGTCGATCGATCGCCCGCTATCACATCGATCGAACGCGTCCGCTCACCGAACGCCGAGGGCGCCCGTCGTGCTGACACCGGACACGACGCCGCCCGGGGTGAATGCAGCTGCGGTCGGTACGTTGACCCGGATCCGCCCCGCGCCACCACCACCGCCGCCGCCCACGGGAACGGTGTTGGCACCATTCCCACCGTTCTGCGCTGCAACCGTGCCGGTAGCGCCGTCGCCGCCCTGGTTGGTGTCCTGCGAGCAGGTCGGGCCGAGAGCCGGCGTAGCCGAGTTGCCGCCGGACGGGGCCAGCGTGTTCTGGCCACACGCTCCGGCGCCCCCGTTGGCCACGATTCCACTGAGCAAGCTTCCTGTCACGAGCGGCGCCTCAAGCAAGATCGCGCCACCCGCACCTCCTCCGTCACCATGGTCACACGGCATCCCCGTCTCACAGGTCAGAGGAATCCCTTTGTACTTGCCGCCCCCCGAGCCGTTCGCTGCGAGGAAGCCTCCATCACCCAGTTCGATCTTGACGCCGCTCACGATCTGAAGCGCGCCGCCACCACCGCCCGCGGTGTAGTCGGTGCTGGACGTCGCGTCTCGTCCGCCGGGGCAGCCGCCACGAAGTGGCACGAGCTCGGTCGTACCCGAAACTCCGCCGGCAAGGCCGCCCTGGATCGTCGGCGATCCACCCGTTCCACCATGCCCGCCGACGGAGCCGAATCCGCCGCCGCCACCACCTGCCCAACCGTTCGCGTTCCCGGAGGCGGTCACTCCTCCTCGACATGCGGCATCGTTGACCAGCGAACCCGGTCCGTTGATCTGGGTCCGCGCGCTCACCGAAACGACGTGGTTGATCACCACGGCCCCCGCCGCAACGATCACGAGTGCTCGGGTTCCCACCACCGTCACGTTGCCGCCGGTCGTGAACGACTTGACCTTGAGGACGAACATCCCGACCGGCAGACCCGCCGTGATCGCCGAGCTCAGCACCGCGCGAGCGCCGCTCGTATCCATGACCGTGCCCGCATCGGTATCGATGGTCGCTGCACCAGACAGCGTCAGATCGGCGGCGGTCGCAGCTTCGTCGAACGAGCCGGCGAGCCCGTTCGACGGGTTGACCTTGTTGCACCGCTTCGCCGCGTCGCTACAGCCGAGGGCGCACGCCTCCGTGTTCGTGACATGTCCTTGCCCATCGCACGCGACGAGATTGCTGCCCGAGCACATCGTCGTCGTCCCGATCGGACACGAGGCGATGTTGCAGCCGCTCGTCCCACAACCGAACTCGCATTCGACGAGATCGAAGTCATCGCCACGCGAGTTGCAGGTCAGCGCCTTGTCGGCGCGGCACTCCTGGAATTGACCGGCCGTGCACGCGACGGCGATGCACGAGCCCGGTGTCCCGGCGATCGACCCATCCTCGTCGCAGAACGGCAGCCCGGGGTCCGAGCAGTGGTGATCGAGGCAGCTCTTCGGATTCGGAGACGTGCAGCCGAGCCCGCCCAATACCAACGCCAGTACTACAATGATTCGCACGGCGTCATTCTCGGGCATCGGCGCAAGCGCATCAACCCGAACCGCCCGTAGTGCGCGTGACCGCGGTTACGCCTTCTTCTTCGGACGCGGCGGCTTCGCCGGCTTCGCCGAGAAGCCCTCGCGGATCGCCTGCTTGAGCTCGTCGAGCTCGCGGCGCATGAGCGCGACGTCGCTGTTACGATCCGGGGGCTCGGGAGAATCGTCCTCGGGATGCGGCGGCGGCGGAGCGGGCGTGAAGCCCGCGCTCGGCTGCGGGTAGCCCTGATAGACCTGCTGCTGCGGATAGCCGCCGGCGAATGGGCCGCCCATCCACATCCGCGCGAGCGCATCGGATGCGGCCACCGGGATCTGGGTGAGCGGGTTGTACGAGGCGAGCGACTGCACTCCGCGCTTTGCCTGGAGATAGAGATCGAGCGCGCCGGAGACGTAGCGGCTGAAGAACTCGGCGAGCGAGTCATCGGAGAGCCGGATCATCTGGAGCAGGAGCTGGACGGGGAGGAAGCGCGCCGCGTGACCGGTCTCGAGCACGAGCTGGGTCAGGGTCGCCTGGGTCAGATCCTCGTTCGTGTTCGCATCGACGACGCGGATGTCGATGCCGCTCCGGATTTTTGCCGCGAGCTCGTCGAGGGTCACGTACTTGCTGTCGCCGGTGTCGTAGAGCCGGCGGTTGCCGTACTTCTTGACCAGGACTGGGGCAGCCACCGGGGGACCCTACCGGCCGGCTTGTTGCACTGCAAGCGCATCTTTTGCTGCACCGCAAAAATCAGGATTGACAGGTCACGACCTCGGACGTAGCGTGCGCCCATGTTCAGCCGCCTGGCGCCTCCGTTCATGTTGCTCTGCAGCATGTTCGTGACGGCTTGCGACAATGGCGGAAGCGGGACGCCGTGCGATCGCGATGAGGACTGCCCGAGCCACTTCTGCAAGGCGGATGGAACGTGCGGCGCGGCGGAGGTGGATGGCGGCGTGGATGGTCCCGAGGCGGATGCACCGGCGGGACTGTGCACGCCGAACCACGACGGCATGATCTCGCTCGCCGAGCTGCCGCTGATGGCGGGCAAGATGGCCACGTTCCGCGTCGCGACGAATCCCACGTGGGACACGGCGGGGGTGGCTGCGGGGACGGGGATGCGGCGCTGGGATCTGACGGCGCAGCTCGCGGCGGATGCCGACAAGCCGCTCTCGCTGCTGTCGCCGACGGCGCAGTGGTGGGCCGCGAGCTTCCCGACGGCGACGTACGCCGCCGCGCTGTCGGCGAGCTCGGATCTTCTCGGCGTGTTCCACACCGAGGCCGCGCAGGTCACGCTGCTCGGCGTGGTGTCGCCGGCGGCGGGCACGTTCCGCACCGAGCTGTCGTATGACCCGGCGGTGAAGATCCTCGCGCTGCCGATCACGGCGGGCGCGACGTGGACGTCGACAAGTACGGTGACGGGCACGGCGCAGGGCGCGATCGTCGCGTACACCGAGAAGTATCAGTCGCTCGTGGACCAGGTCGGCATGATGAAGACGCCGTACGGCGAGTTCCCCGTGGTTCGGATCGCCACGGACCTGACGCGCACGTCGGGCTTCAGCACGCTGCTCACGAAGCGCCAGTTCGCGTGGACCGCGGAGTGCTTCGGCTCGGTCGCCACCGTCGCATCGCAGGACTTCGAAACGTCCGCCGAGTTCACCGATCCGGCGGAGGTGAAGAGGCTCGCGCCATGAGGTGCGCGATTCTCCTCGCTGGTCTCCTGCTCGCCGGGTGTCCGCGGTTCCACAGCGGCGCCCTTCCCGGCGCCCCCGCCGACGCCACGTTCATCGACATCGACGGCATTCACGTTCGCTACCGCGAGGCGGGCACGGGTCCCGCGGTGGTGCTCGTGCACGGATACTCCGCATCGAGCGACGAGTGGCTCGGCGTGATCCCCGCGATCTCCGCCGGGCACCGCGTGATCGCGGTCGACCTCAAGGGCTTCGGCTGGACCAGCCGCCCCGACGGCGACTACCGCCCCGCCGCGCAGGCGAAGCTGGTGTGGGGCGTGCTCGACAAGCTCGGCGTCAAGGACGTCGCGATCGTCGGGCACTCGTGGGGTTCGTCGGTGGCGCTCGAGATGGCGGTCGCGCAGCAGGAGCGCGTTCGCCGCGTGGCGCTGTACGACGCGTACGTCTACGACGAGCAGGTCCCGAGCTTCTTCCGGTGGGCCGAGAAGTCGGGCATCGGCGAGGCGCTGTTCGGCCTCTACTACGACGAGCGCTTGGAGGACCGAATTCCTCTCGCGTACTACGACGACAAGTGGGTAACCCAGGCGCGCGTGGATCACGTCGAGCACGAGCTGTCGCGACCGGGCACCACGGCGGCGGCGCTCGCCACGGCGCGCGAGCACCACTTCGGCCCGCTGCACGAGGCGCTCCGCGCGTTCGCGAAGCCGGTGCTCCTGATGTGGGGCGAGAACGACGAGGTCACGCCGCTGCAGTTCGGGCAGCGGCTCGCCGCCGAGCTGACCGATGCCACGCTGATCACGTATCCGCGCTGCGGGCATCTGCCGATGGTCGAGGCGCACAACCAGTCCACGCGAGATCTTGTCGCGTTCCTCGCTCGAGATGTGGCCGCCGCGCCCGAGCCCGAGCCCGCGACGGACGCTACGTCGCCTACGCCGACGGCGGAGGGCGGTGGTGGTGGTGGTGGAGGGACTGCGACCAGCGATGTGTTCGTCTGGCACGAGCCGGGCCCTGCCCCGACGCTCGACACGCTTCCGATCGGCGCCGATCTGGCGGCGCTCGGCGCGGAGCTGTCGCCGCGGAGATATGCAGCGCCGCGCGAGCACACCAAGGTCGAGCTGCACGGCGCGATGCGCATGCGCGAGGCCGCGCTCTACAACCTCGATCTCGATCGCGGACTCGACTCGCGTGGCCAGCCGGTCTTTCCGGTGCCGCTCGGCGGCGGGCAGAAGCTCGACTCGGCTGATCTCCGCGCTCGCACCGATGTCGCGATCTACGCACCGGGCGTGGGTGTGGCCGTGAAGGCGCGGATCGATTGGCTCGATAACGTGGCGCTCGGCGGAGATCCCGAGCTGTCGAACGGATCTCCCGCCACGAGCAACGGCCAGCGCCCGACCATGGTCGTGGTCAAGCGCGCATGGGGTGAAGTGCTGACGCCGTTCGGCATCCTCGCCGCCGGCCGCATGGGATCGCAGTTCGGCCTCGGCATCACCGCGAACAGCGGCGACTGTGACGACTGCGATCGCGGCGATGCCGCCGACCGCATCGCGTTCGTGTCGCCGATCCTCGGACACCTGGTCGCCGTCGCGTGGGATGTGGCCGCGCGCGGACCGTTCACGCAGAGCCGCGATGGCGGCCACGCGATCTCGCTCGAGCCCACCGACGAAGCGTCGGGCCTGACGTTCGCCATCCTCCGCACGCACTCGCCCGCCGCGCTCGCCCGCCGTGCCGCCGCCGGCAGGACCACGCTCGAGTACGGCGCGTACCTCGCGCACCGCGCGCAGGATCGCGATGTTCCCGCGAGCTATTTGCCCACGGCCACCCCGGCCGGCACGTTCACCTCCGACGATCTCGTCGCGCGCGGCTTCTCCGCCACCACGACCGGCGGGTGGTTGCGGATCACGAACGCGAGCGTGCGCCTCGAGGCCGAGCTGGCGTACGCGCACGCGCGGATCGAACAGCCCTCGCTGATCCCGGGCACCGAGATCACCGTCCCCGTGACATCGAACCAGCTCGGGCTCGCCGTGCAGACGGAGGTCCGCCTCGGCGGATCGCGGATCGGCATCGACGGCGGCTACGCCAGCGGCGACGACGCACCCGGCTTCGGCGCCTTCCCGAAGCTCGGCGAGGCACCGCCGAAGCCCGGCGCGTTCGACGGCGCACAGGCGGATCTACCGGGCGATCACACCGTCGACAACTTCCGGTTCAACCCGGACTTCCGGATCGATCAGATCCTGTTTCGCGAGATCATCGGTACCGTCACCGACGCGATCTACCTGCGCCCGCACGCCTCGACCACGCTGATGACGGTGGGCCGCGGCCAGCTCGAGCTGATCGGCGCGCTGATCGCATCGTGGGCGGTGAAGGCGACGTCCACGCCGAGCGGCGAGCGCGCGCTCGGCGTCGAGCTCGATCCCGAGCTGCGCTACACGCACAAGGACGGCTTCGCGATCTCGCTCGCGTACGGCGTGCTGCTCCCCGGCGCCGCGTTCGACAACTCCACCCTCGACGCCAAGGCGGCGCAGGTCGTCCGCGGCAGGATCTGGTTCGTGTTCTGATGCGTGCGCTCGTCCTCATCCTCGTCGCCGCGTGCGGCGTCAACCAGACCCCGCAGCCCGAGCCGGGCGTCACGCTGCCGTCGTGCGTTCCGGATCGCGATGGCCGGATCACCGCCGACGAGATGCCGATCGCCTACGGCGCGACGAGCACCTACTACGCGTCGCCGACGGGCGCGACGCGGACGATCAACACCGCGGCGACGAACAAGCTGTGGGACCTCTCCGAAGAGCGCCCCGATGACGTCGTCGTCGCGCTCGGCCCCGTCGAGCTCAAGGCGCAGTGGTACGCGGCGTCGTTCCCTGCCGGTCAGTTCGTCGTGGACGGCGGCGGTGGGCTCGACGGCATCTACCACCAGGACGATCAAGCGCTGTGGCTCGACGGCACCGCCTCGCAGCAGATGTCGCCGAAGACGCTGGTCCGCTACGCGCAGCCGATCGCCGTGCTGCGGTTCCCGATCACCGATGGCGACGCCTACACCACGACCGCGCAGATTCCCGACGGCGTCGTCTCTGGCCTGCCGTTCATCGGCACCGACGAGGTCGCCGTCGACATCACCGGTGATGGCCGGCTCGAAGTGCCGTACGTGCGGTTCTCGCCGGCGCTCCGCGTGCGCACCGCGGTGACGCGCAAGCCCTCGACCGGTACGCCGGTGGTCACGAAACGCAGCGTGATCTTCCTGTTCGAGTGCTTCGGCGAAGTCGCGCGCGCGGAGAGCCGCGTCGACGAGACCGCCATCGACTTCACGACCGCTGCCTACCTCAGGCGCTTTGCACTAGGAGAGACACCATGATCTGGGACATCTGGAGGAACGGCTTCACCGCGTGGGAGAACGCGACCGCGCGGTACATGGAGAAGGTCATGTCCAACCCGAGCGTGCTCGGGCCCGCCGGCGCGATGCTGACCGCCGCGATGAAGACGAAGGCGGCCACCGACAAGGCGATGAGCACCTGGTGGTCGATGCTCGGGCTGCCGACCCGCCGTGACCAGGAGCGCTCGCTTCACAAGCTCAACATGCTCGAGAGTCGCCTCTACGACCTCGAGGAGAAGATCCGGAGCTAGCGATGAACGTCGACCACCTTCTCGAGATCCAGCCCGCGCCGCGCGCGGTGTTCGCACGCCTCGCTACACATCGTCATCGCGTGCGGTTCCAGGTCCGGACCGGCTCCGCGTGGGTGCCGGTGACGTGGGGACAGTTCGCGCTGCAGATCCGCGGTGTCGCACGCTGGCTGATCGAGCACGAGGTGGAGGCCGGCGATCGGATCGCGATCTTCGCGCCGAACTCCGTGGCCTGGGCGAGCGCCGCGCTCGGCGCGCAGACCGCCGGCGCCGTGTTCGTACCGATCTATCCGGCGTCCACGCCAGATCAGATCTCGTACATCCTCGAGCACGCCGAATGTCGGTTCGTGTTCGTCGCCGGCACGGAGCAGATCGCACGGCTCGAGAAGGCGCGCGCGCAGGTGTCGCGCAACGTGGAGGTGGTGCCGCTGGAGTCCGCGAGCTGGGCGCCGGATGCACCGATCGACCATGACGGTTCGATCCGCGCCGCCTCGGCGCGCGATGCGGCCGCGCCCACGCTCGTCGACGCGCGCCTCGGCGCGATCGATCTCGATGCGCCGGCGCAGATGCTCTACACGAGCGGCACCTCCGGCAATCCGAAGGGGGTTCCGCTCACGCACCGCAACGTCGGAGCGAACGGCGCCGACTGGCTGGTGTGCAATGCGCCGCTGCTTCACGAGGGCGATCGCGATCTCCTCTGGCTCCCGATGAGCCACATCTTCGGCTTCGGCGAGCTGTGCGTGGGCAACACGCTCGGCTACGAGACCTACCTCGCCTCGCCGCATGACGTGCTCGACGTGCTCCCCGAGGTCGCGCCGCAGGTGTTCTTCAGCGTGCCGGCGTACTGGGAGAAGATCGCGCGCGCGATCCAGGCCGGACCCAACACCCCCGAGGCGCGCAGCGATGCGCTTCGCCGCGTCACCGGCGGACGGTTGCGCTTCTGCCTGTCGGGCGGCGCCGGCCTCAAGGTCGAGATCAAGGAGCTGCTCCACGCCTCGGGCGTGCTGATCATCGAAGGCTACGGCCTGACCGAGACCTCGCCCACGCTCACCCTCAACCTCCCCGGCGCGTTCCGGTTCGACACCGTCGGCAAGATCCTGCCGTCGGTGCAGCTGCGTCTCGCCGAGGACGGCGAGATCCTCGCGAAGGGCCCGAACGTGTTCTCCGGATACTTCAAGGATCCCGACGCCACCGCGGCCGCGTTCACCGAGGACGGCTGGTTCTGCACCGGCGACGTCGGCCGGTGGACCGAGGACGGCTTCCTGCAGATCGTCGATCGCAAGAAGGACATCCTCGTGAACTCGGGCGGCAAGAACATCCCGCCGGCGAACATCGAGGCGAAGTTCGTCGACGATCCGGTGATCGAGCGCGTGGTGGTCTACGGCGATGCCCGCCCGTACCTCGTCGCCGCCGTGTGGCTGCGCGCCGATGCGCCGATCGATCTCGAGGAGCGCCAGCGCCTGGTTGCCGCACGCCTCGACGACATCAACAAGGATCTCGCGCGCTACGAGAGCATCAAGCGCCACTTCATCGCCGAGATCCCGCTCACCGTCGAAGATGGTCTGCTGACCTCCTCGCTCAAGCTCCGGCGCAAGGCGGTCTATGATCGTCTGCGCGACCGGTTCGAAGCGCTGTACGCATGATGCCACCCAAGAAGTCACCACTGGATTCGATCGCCGCGCTGTGGCGCCGTGCGCCGCGCGGCTTCACGCCGGCCGTCGGCCAGACCCCGCACGCGGTGGTGTGGACCGAGAACAAGTGGCGCCTGCTCCGGTTCTCGCCGGCGGTGAAGAAGTTCGCGACGCCGATCCTGATGGTGCCGTCGCTGATCAACCGCTGGTACGTGCTCGATCTCGGGCCGCAGCGCTCGCTGATCGAGTGGCTCGTGGCGCAGGGCCACGAGGTGTTCTGCATCGACTGGGGCACGCCCGGCGCCGAGGACCGGTTCCTGACCTGGGACGACATCGCCGGGCGCTACATCGGTCGCGCCCTTCGCATCGCCGCCAAGGAGACCGGCTCGGCCCACATCCTCGGCTACTGCCTCGGCGGCACGCTCGCCGCCTCGTACGTCGCCGCGTTCCCCGAGGGCGTGGCCTCGCTGCTCGCGCTCGCGGCTCCGATCGACTTCGAGCACGGCGGCATCATGTCGACCTGGACGCGCACGCGCACGTTCGACGTCGACGCGATCATCGACGCGTTCGGCAACGTGCCGCACCAGCTCATGCAGGCCTCGTTCAACATGCTGCGGCCCACGCTGCGCGCCCAGAAGATGGTCGCCGTGCTCGATCGCGCCTGGGACGACGAGTTCCTCGACGGCTTCCTCGCCACCGAGACCTGGGGCAACGATAACGTCTCGTTCCCCGGCGCCTGCTACCAGCAGTACATCACCGAGCTGTATCGCGAGAACCGGCTGATCAAGGGCGAGTTCACGCTGCTCGGGCGCCCCGCGCTGCTCTCCAACATCACCTGCCCGGTGCTCGCGATCGCGTTCACCGACGATCACATCGTGCCGGTGGCGAGCGCGCAGCCGCTGATCGATGCCGCCGGTGGCCGCGACAAGCAGATCCTCGTGGATCGCGGTGGCCACGTCGGCGCGGTGGTCTCCCGCAAGGCGGCGGGCCGGCTGTGGCCGGCGATGAGCACGTTCTGGGCGCAGCGCGACTAGCTCCAACGCGATCGTCGCACCGTGCTACGATCGCCTGGTGTCGTCGCTGCTGACGCTTCATCGTTACACGTACGACGAGTACCTCGCGCTCGAGGACAGCGCGAACGTGCCACGAGTTCCTCGACGGCGAGATCCCGAGAATCGACACACGATCACGAACCCCAAGGTGCTCGTGGAAGTGTCGAGTCCGAGCACCGCCGCCTACGACCGCGGCGAAAAGCTCTCGCACTACAAACGCATTCCTTCGTTGCACGAGGTCGTCCTCGTGGCGCACGACGAGCGCCTGATCGAAGTCTGGCGACGCGACGCGTCGGGGACCTGGATTCGGAGTGAAGCGCGGGCCGGGGGGATCGCCCTGCATTCGATCGGATGCACGCTGGACGTCGATGACGTGTATCGAGACGAGCTCGCCGCTTCGTGAACACTCGAGGAGCTACCTGATCGACCTGTGATCGTCGCCTTGGTTCTGTTCTCGGCGTTTCTCCATGCCGGATGGAACGCGTTGTTGCGCGTCGAGCCCGACAAGGATCGCGGACTGGTCGGCGCGGTCTGCGTCGCTTCCACGTTCGCCGGAACGATCGCGCTCGCACGGTTGATCAACGGCGAGACCATGTTCGTGCACACCGAGGCGCTGCTGTGGACGCTGTCCGCTGGCGTGGCCGAGGCGATCTACTTCGGCACGCTTGCCCGCGCGCTCGAGCTCGGCCGGCTCGGCGCCGTGTACACGGTGTCGCGCGGCGGGGCGGTGCTGGTGGTGTGGCCGCTCTCGATCGCGCTGTTCAGCGAGATCGCGACGACGATGTCCACCGCCGGCAGCGTGCTCGTGCTGTTCGGCCTCGCGCTATCGAGCCTCGGCTCGACGGGGGGCGGCAACAAGCGCCATCGCGAGGGCATCGCGTGGGCCGCGGCGTGCGCGATCTCGATCGCCGGTTATCACCTCGCGTACAAGGCGGCGCTGCTCTCAGGCGGAAATCCCTCGGCGACGTTCGCGGTTTCGCTCGGGCTGTCGGCGGTGATCAGCGTGGCACGCATCGGCAGCGCGGGCCGGCGCACGCTGGTCACCGTGGTTCGCGCGCGCGCTCCCCGCATCCTCTTGATGGGCATCGTGTGCGGCGGCTCGTTCCTGATCTTGATGGAGGCGCTCGCGCGCGGTGGCTCGGGGTACGTGCTCACGCTGCGCAACACCTCGGTGCTGTTCGCGGCCGGCATGGCCTGGACGATCGGCGAGCGGCCGAAGGGTACCGAGATGATCGGCGCGGTGTTCGTGGCCGCTGGCGCCGTGCTGATGTCGCTGTAGAGTCGCAGAATGTCGACCGACTGGACTCCGGCGATCACGCACCTGCGCGCGGCGGATCCGAAGCTCGCCGCCGTGATCGAGCGCCACGGCCACCCCACGATCACGCCGCGGACGGATCCGGTCCAGTCGCTCGCCCGCGCGATCGTGTCGCAGCAGCTGTCGACGAAGGCCGCGGACACGATCTACGGCCGGTTCCTCGCGCTGTATCCGAAGGGGAAGTTCCCGACGCCCGCGAAGATCATCGCCACCGACGACGCGAAGCTGCGCGCCGCCGGGCTCTCGGGCGCGAAGGCCGCCGCGATCAAGGACCTCGCGCGCCACGTGATCGAAAAGAAATTCGTGCCCGCGCGGCTACCCGAGCTCGATGACGCCGGGGTCTCGGCGATGCTGCTTCCGGTGCGCGGCATTGGCCCGTGGTCGGTCGACATGTTCCTGATGTTCTTCCTCGCGCGCCCCGACGTGCTCCCGGTCGGGGACCTCGGGATCCGCAAGGGCATGCAGAAGCACTTCGGCCTCCGCAAGCTACCCGAGGCCAAGCGGATGCTCGAGCTCGCTACCCCATGGCGCCCCTATCGAACGATCGCTTCCTGGTACATGTGGCGCCTGCTCGAATCGTGAAGGACCGCGTGAGATAGTGGGCGAGATGCAGACGCTGCCACCGGGGTTCCGGGACAGCCCGGAGCTGGCGGTCGCGCATGGTGACCTGGTCGGGGCGAGCTATACGATCAGGGGCGAGGTCGCCCGCACCAACGACGGCGTCGTCGTCGAGGCGCGCGACATGCTGCTCGATCGCCTGGTCGCCATCAAGCTCGCGTGGAAGGACCCGGGCTTCCCATCGATGATGTTCGAAGCCCGCCGCTGCGCAGCCGTGCGACACA
>JBBRED010000159.1:0-18374 GCA_038203335.1 Haliangiales bacterium
CTCCCTCGGCCGGCGCCGGTCGTCGTCCCGCGCGGGGCCCAAAAAAAAACCCCCCCCGCCCATTATTGCGCCCGCCCGGCCAGCCATCCTCGACATCGCGGGCTCACCACCCGCTTCGTCGAACCGTTTACCCGCGTCCCACGTCGTGGGACTTGCTTACATGCGGTCGCCGTAGAACGTGGCGGCCGCGAGCGGCGCCGGGGTTCCCGCGTAGGACGTGTTGCCCGTCCACTGACCGGTCGTGATGGAATCGATCTTCTTGTCGCCGTTCTTGTCGAGCGCCTTCGCCGCGCCCGTGAGGCCGAACTCGAGGGCCGAGCCGTCGATGGCGTCGATCTTCGAGTAGACGAGGTTCGCACCGGCGACGAGGCCCGCGCTGCAGGCGGTGGCCAGCGCGCCGGCGCCGAAGCCGCCGATCTGCGAGGCGATCATGCTGCCGACCGCGTTGCAGTCGACCTGGTGCTGCAGGAGCTCGCCGAGGTTGTGCGCCGTCGAGTCGAGCATCGGGATGACCATGCCATCCATGCCGATGCGGAGGACCTTGCCGTACGACAGCGGCACCTTGTGGTCGGCGATGCCGAGGCGACCCGTGTTGTCGAGCGTCACGCCGACGCCCTGGACGACCACGTTCGCGACGTTGTAGTCGGCGAACGCGAGGTCGGACTCGACCTGGTCGATCTTGAAGTGGGCGCCGACCACCGTGTGCGTCGACGTGTACGCGCCGGCCGCGCCCGTGATGGCGAGCTGCTCGTTGGTGCCGAAGTTCTTCGCGATGGCGCCGAAGTCGTGGCCCATCTGCACCATCGTGGTGACGAAGTCGGGCGCGAACTGCAGGAGGCGGTCATTGAGGTAACCAGCGACGAACGGGCGCGCGCCGTTGAGGAGGGTCTTCACGGTGCCGCTCGGCAGCTTCGCGATGACCTGCTCGAGGATCCAGTCGGCCGGGTCCGTGGCGCCGTCGGTCATCGCGATGATGGTGTTGGACACCTCGCCGACCTTGCCGGGCATGTTGGTCGCCAGATCGAACGAGCTCCGCATCTTGTACGTGCCCGTCGCGTCGGTCGGCGTCGGCGTCTCGTCGCCGCCACCACCACCGCCGCCGCCACCGCCGTCATCGCCCATCTCGTCGGGGGCATCGGCAGCGCAACCGACGGCTGCAGTGGAGCCCAGGGCGAGGGCGAGGAGGATGGTGAGGTTCTTGGTGCTGGTCATCATGGCTGTATCTCCCGGGCTCGGATGCTGTTGATGGCAATCCGTTGTGCAGCGCATGTGCCACCATTCCTCGTCGGGAGATCCACGTGAGGTCGCGTAGTTGCGGCCGGGGTGGCAAATCGGCTGGCCAGGTCACTCGTACTTCAGGTGGTCAAGTGACCTAGCCACGGAGTGCGTCGAGGGTGGCTATACTGGGAGCGTGGAACGCCGAACGGCCGCGCGGGACTTCGCGGCGAGCCTCGATACGCTGATCCGAGCGCGGTACCCGTTCGTCTATCTGGTGTCGTGGGAGGAGCAGCGGGTCGATACGATCCTCGCCGAGCTCGCGCGCCGGCACTCGAAGCAGGTCGTCGAGTGGTCCTCGACCCGGGGCCTGCGCCGCACCGGTGGTGCGCGCGCGACCTATCCGATCGAGGCGATCACGAAGCCGGTGGAGATGCTCCAGGCGGTCGGCAAGCTGACCGATCCATCCTTGATCGTCCTCAAGGACTTCCATCCGTACCTGGACGAGCCGCTCGTGGTGCGTGCGCTGCGCGAGCTCTCGCACGAGCTCGAGAACAGCTACTCCACCGTGATCCTGCTGTCGCCGATCCTCAAGATCCCGGTGGAGCTGGAGAAGGACGTCACCGTGCTCGACGTCCCGCTGCCCGACTTCCGCGAGCTGCTCGATCTCCTCCGCGGCATCGCGCAGGTCCTCAAGCAGCAGGGCAGGGCGGAGGTCAACCTCCAGCGCAACGAGGTCGAGCAGCTCGTGCGCGCCGCACTCGGCCTCACCCTCAATGAAGCGGAGAACGCGTTCGCCCGCGCGATCGCGATCGACGACAAGCTCGATGCCGACGACATCAAGCTCGTGCTGGAGGAGAAGCGGCAGGTCATCCGCAAGAGCGGCCTCCTCGAGTACTACCAGACCGATCAGGACCTCGGCGGCGTGGGCGGGCTCGAGTACTTGAAGTCGTGGCTCGATCGGCGCACCGCCGCGTTCGGTGACGAGGCGCGCCAGTTCGGCCTGCCCGAGCCGAAGGGCCTCCTGCTGCTCGGCGTGCAGGGCTGCGGCAAGAGCCTCACGGCGAAGGCCATCGCCTCGCACTGGCGGATGCCGCTGCTCCGCCTCGACATGGGCCGCATCTTCGGCAGCCTGATCGGCTCCTCGGAGGACAATATCCGCCGCGCGATCAAGACGGCGGAGGGCGTGGCGCCCGTGGTGCTCTGGATCGACGAGATCGAGAAGGGCCTCTCCGGCGTGAAGGGCGGCGGCGAGACCGATGGCGGCGTGGGCGCGCGCGTGTTCGGGGCGCTCCTGACCTGGATGCAGGAGAAGCAGGCTCCGGTGTTCGTCGTCGCCACCGCGAACTCGATCAAGGATCTGCCGCCCGAGCTGCTCCGCAAGGGCCGGTTCGACGAGATCTTCTTCATCGACCTGCCGTCGCAGGCCGAGCGCGCCGAGATCTTCGATATCCACTTGCGGCGCCGCGATCGCGATCCCACGTTGTTCGACGTGCAGCGCCTCGCCGAGCTCGGCCGCGGCTTCTCGGGTGCCGAGATCGAGCAGGCCGTGATCGCCGGGCTCTACCAGGCGTTCGAGGAGCGCGGCCAGCTCCAGCAGCAGCACATCGAGCAGGCGCTGACCGAGACCCGGCCGCTGTCGACCACGATGCAGGAGGACATCTCGGCGCTGCGCGAGTGGGCATCCACCCGGTCCCGGATGGCCTCGCGATCGGACGAGACCTAGTGGCGCGGTTCGACCGGTTCAAGAAGCTCGAGCGCGCCCGGCCCGATGGCGACGACGAGGCGCGGCCGCAGAGCTCGCTGCGGTTCGGCAAGATCGAGGCGCGCAAGGATCCGGCGCCGGCGGTTCGCGATCCGTTCGCGCCGCCGCCCGAGGAGCTCGAGGCGCCGCTCGAGGTCGCCGACGATGACGACCGGGCGATCGCGCGGCACAAGGAGGAGAAGCGAGTGAAGGCGCAGGCGGCGATGGACGCCGAACGCCAGCGCATCGCCGAGGAGCAGATGAAGGAGGAGGCGCGGCGCGGCCCGCTCGATCTCGCGCTGCAGCGACGCGGCGTGCTGCTCAACCTCTCGAATTCCGAGCGCGTCTACATCGGACTCGGCGGCGTGGCCGTCGTCGCGGTGCTCGCCTCCGCCCTCGGCCGATTCATGTGGGGTCTCGCGCCGATCATCGTTGCCGTGCTCGTCGCGAGCATGTTCGGCAAGCGCGGCGATCAGCCGTGATAACGTGGTGCCCACGGTGGCTGGTGATGTCGATCTGGACCTGCTGACGCGCTGGCGCGCCGGCGATCAGGCCGCGGGCCGCGATCTGTTCTCGCGCTACTTCGACCAGCTCTATCGGTTCTTCTCGAACAAGAGCTCCGAGCCCGACGAGATGGTGCAGTCCACCATGCTCGCGCTCGTCAAGGCGGCCGACCAGTTCGGAGGGCGCTCGACCTTCCGCACCTACGTGTTCACGATCGCGCGCAACGTTCTCTACACGCGCCTTCGCACGCTCGTTCGGGAGCGCGAGTTCGATCCTGCGCTGTCCTCGATCCGCGATCTCGCGACCTCGGTGCGCTCGCGGCTCGCGCGCGACGAGGAGCATCGCCGGCTGTGCGACGCGCTGCAGACCTTGTCGGTCGAGGAGCAAACGCTGCTCGAGCTCCATTACTGGGAGGGCATGGACGCCGCCGCGCTGGCGGAGGTCTTCGACGCCCAGACCCAGACGATTCGCGCGCGCCTCAGCCGGGCCCGGGCGTCGCTGCGCGAGGCCCTCAAGGGCGACGACGGTAGCCTCGACTCGTTCCGGCCGTGACGGAACCGTTGTCTCTGCGCGGGGTTACGAGATAGTTCGTCACACGGCGGGGTGGAGTGCGCCTACCTACGTACGAGGTGGCCGTGGGCATGATGCGTTCGATGATGGTTCTCGTTGCGGTGGCTGGTGGCTGCGTCGCGGAGGTTGGCGACGAGGCGACGAGCTCGGTCGAGCAGGGCCTGAAGTGCCCGGACTTCGGCTGCGGCGAGAACTCGCCGCTCCTCGGCCCGTTCAATATCCGCGAGCTCGACAAGACGGGGAGCCCGAACGCGGAAGGTGTGAGCGTCGCCGGCTTCGTGAAGGGTGGGACCACGTACCACCTGGACGTCGTTAACGGCCGCCTTCGCGCGTGGAAGCTCACGTTCGTCGGCGGGTGGGTGTTCAACACGGTGCTCGAGCACCAGCAGCTTGTTGGCGGATCGCTTCGCCTCACCTACCCGGAAAACGGTGACCTGCACGCGGGGACCGTGGATGTCCGCGTCGAGACCGTGGACGAGATGAGTCTGAAGTTCTGGCAGGGTCCCGCCGATCCGGTCGAGACCTACGAGCTCACGTACTCGCTGCCCGAACTGACCTTCGGGTCACCGACGCCGGTCTGCAAGAACCCGCTCGCGATCCGGCCTGGACTCGCATCGACGACCAAGCCCGCGCTGGATGGCGAGAAGCACGTCTGGCCGGATCGGTTCTCCGCGATCTTCTTCACCGGTGATCTCTACAAGACGGACTACACCGTCAGGATCCCGACGGGACCCGACGCGGTCAACGTCTTCAACATCGCGTGCGCCGGCAGCGCGCCCGCGAAGCTGCACCTGAACCGTCACACCTCCGCGAGCGCAGTCCCGGGCTTCACGACCACGCAGCCGCAGCGGCAGGCGATGTTCAAGATGTACGGCGGTGACTTCTGTGGCGACGGTCTTCACTTCACGGTCCAGGGAACGCCGATCCACTGGGCGAGCTCGACCGGCCTGAGCAGCCCGGCCGGCAACGAGACGACCGTCGAGTCACTGTGGGACGATCAGGGCGCCGTGTGCATGTCGACGCACCGGCTTCAGGACTCGACGAGCTACGCCGGGTTCGCCTACTTGATCCGGCATCACTGCGACATGCCGCTGTGCCCGACGGCTCCCGATGTCGCGACCTCCGGGCAATACATCCTGACTCGAAGCCCGGCGACGGCTGCTCCGTTCCCGTACACGCCCCCCACCCCGTGAGATGAGCCGTGACCATGAAGCATTCTTCGATCGTCGTTCTCGGTGCTCTGCTCGGTGGCTGCGTTGCCGAGGTCGACGATGCAGCGACCTCTTCCATCGAACAGGGCCTGAAGTGCCCCGACTACGGCTGCGGCGAGAACTCGCCGGTCACGGGGCCGTTCAACATCCGCGAGCTCAACCAGACCGGGTCCGTTGCCAACGGAGATGGGATCAAGCTTCTCTACTTTCAGAAGGGCACCACGAAATATCACGTCGACGTCTACAACGATCGCGTGCGGGCCCTGGACTGGGGGACGTATCAGCTCGCGCTGGAGCACGGCGCTCTCGCCGGAGGCTACTTCTTGCTCTCTCATCCGGCGTACCGCGGCTCGCCCGCTGGCTATGTCCAGCTGTTCATCAACAGCGTCGACACGTTCGGGCAGCAGTTCTGGATCGGTCCCTCCAACTACGTGGAGACCTACGAGCTCCTCTACACCGGCGCGGGCACCGTCGGACACCCGGTCCCAGCCTGCAAGCTTCCACCGCCGGGCACGGGGGTTCGCGACGAGGCCAGGGACCCCGAAGGGCCGACGTGGAAGAATCGGTTCAACGCGATCATCTTCACGGGTGATCGCTACAACCCCGGTTACACGGTGACCACCGATACGACGCTCACCAACAACTGGTTCAACGTCGCGTGCGCAGGCAGCGCGCCTGCGAAGCTCCATCTCAACCGCCACACCACTGCGGGCACCGCGCCGAACTACGCGAGCACCCGGGCCCAGCGCCAGGCGATGCTCAAGATGTACGCGGGTGACTTCTGCGGGGATGGCACCGCCTACACCGTGGCCGGTACTCCGATCCGATGGTGGAGCGCTCAGGGGCAAGCCAGCATGCCGGTCGGTGAGACCTCGTATGAATCGATGTGGAGCTCGACCGGCGCGATGTGCATGAACGTTCACCGGCTGGCGAATTCGCCGAATCCCGACTACGCGGCCTTCCAGAAGGCGATCATCGATTCCTGCCACCTCCCGAAGTGCACCGACATCCCGGACTTCAAGAACTTCACCTACTACAACCAATATCTGATGACGATGAGTCCGGCGTACTAGCCCCAGACTCACCTCCCTGGGGTTGGGTAGGTCAGTGGCGCAGCGCTGCGATCGCGCGTTGCCGTCGATGCAGCACGGCGGGAGCCATCGCGGATGCGCTGTTCGCGAGCAGCTGCTCGGCGATCGTCAGCTCGTGCAGCATCTCCGCCGTTCGGTGCGCGGTCGAGTTGGCGAACGCGGCCGCAAGCGCCGCATCGGCCGCACTCAGCGTCCGCCACCACGGCGCGTCTGCGTCGACCACCTCGAGCCGCGCGAGCGTCGCGAGCGACTCCGTGGTCTTGCCGTCGAGGAGCATCAGGTAGGCCTCCGCGATCGCGTGGATCGGATTATCGGGCGACGCGAGTGCGGTGATGGTGCGAGCGAGCGCCTCGCGGCCGGCTTTCGGGTCATTGGCGTGGATGGCCAGCCAACCGAGCTCGAACATGCATTTTCCGATCGACTCGCTCTGCGACGGATGGAGATCGGCGAGCTGGACGCATGCACGCGTCAGCTCCGCGCTTCGGGTGGCATCGTCCTCGAGTAGCGCTGCGGTGACCCGGGCGAGCAGCGTCTTCGGGTGGGTGGCGCCGAGCAGCCGCGTTCGCGTGGCGACCAGCTCGGCACCGATCTCTCGCTGCGCCCCCGGGTCGTCGGTGACCAGCAGGAGGTTGAACAACGTCGCGGTCATCTCGATCGCGGCGGCCCCCGTGAGCCCGACCGATTCTCGACGCGCACGCTCCAGTGCCGTTCTCGCCGCGCTTCGCTGCCCACGCGCCAGCGCGAGACTTCCCAAATTATTGTGCAGCAGGGCGCGCGGAAACGGGGCGCGCTGGCCGACCCGCTCGGTGAGCGCCTCGATCAACGCCAGCCCGTCGGTCGCAGCCTCCGGATGCTCGTCGTCGCCGGTGCCGATCGCCCAGGCGCCGCGCGCATACGTCTCGATCGCGAGCGGCTCGTCGCCGGCGGTCAGCGCGAGCAGCGTCGCAGCCGTGAACGAGCTCGCACCCTGATCGCCGCGCCGCAGCGAGAGCTCGATTCTCCCTCGGGCGAGGAGCGCACGTGCGACGAGCGGCGAGTACCCGAGCGCGCGTGCGCGTGCCAGGGCCGAGTCGGCGTCGCGTGCCGCATCCTCCATGTGGGCCGCATCGCGCTCGACATCGACGCGCGCGATCAGGTCCGTGATCGCCGCGGCCTCCGCACTCTGGATGGCCGACGGTGGCGCGACCGGAGATAGCAGCGCGTCGTCATCCTCGCAGGCGCGCAGCTCCGGCAGGCCAACGATCGCGATGACGAGATCGGGCAGCGCCGGATCCGCGACCCCGGCCGCGAGCTCGCCCACGGTGGCGAGCGCGGCCTTGCGCACGGCCAGACATGCCGATCGGCGATCGAACAGCATGGGGGACAGCTCGCCGCGCTGGTTCGCGCGGCACGTGTTGCGGTGCTGCTCGATCCAGCCATTCGCATACGCATCGAGGCGCGTGCCCACGCGCGGCGCCGCATCACGTGCGTACGCCGACGTCAGCGTTGCGAGGTGTGCCTCCGCCGCAGCTTTGTTCGGACCGCCCCAGCTCGCCGCGATGATCTCCGGACCACCGGCGCATGGCTCCTCGGCCTGCCGCGCGCGGCCGATCGTGAACGCGGCGACCACGGCCCCGAGCGCGAGCACGCCGCCACCGACGAGCGCGCGCCGGCGCCAGCGCGCGGCCGGATCGAGGGCGAGCGCATCGAGCAGCTCGGCCATCGAGGGATAACGATCCTCGATCCGCTCCGAGGTGCCGCGCGCGAGTACCGGCTCGAGCCACCCCGGCACGCCACCGTGCTGGGTCACCGCCTCGCGGAGCGCGGTGCACAGCGCGAACTGATCCACGGAGGCGGTGAGGGCGCGCTCGGGGTGCTTCTGCTCGGGCGCCATGTAGCGCGGCGTGCCGGCGACCATTGGCGTCGCGCCGTCCTCGTGGGCGAGCCCGAAGTCGAGCACGCGCACGCGTCCATCCGCGCCGATGATCGCGTTCTCGGGCTTGAAGTCGCGGTGCACGAGGCCGGCGCGGTGCGCGGCGGCGAGTCCCTCACCGGCTTGGCGGTAGGCGTGGATCAGCGCGCGAACGGGGGCGTCGTCGGCGAACCTGCGCAGGGTCTTGCCCGCGACGAGCTCCATGACGAGGAACACGCCCTCGGGCGCCTCGAGCACGTCGTAGATCGGGACCACGTTCGGGTGCGAGAGCTTCGCGAGCGCGCGGCCTTCGTCGCGGGCGCGCGCGCGAGCGGCGGCGTCGCCCGACGAGGCGAGCTTCAGCGCGACGCCGCGGTTGAGCTCCGGATCCCACGCGGACCACACCACCGCCATGCCGCCCGCGCCCGCGCGCTCGAGGATCGTGTAGCGGCCGACCTTGACCGCGGCGGCCTCGCCGAACAGCGCGGCCTCGGTCTTGGCCTTCGCCATCGCCTTGTCGAGCGCGTCGCCGACGGGAGCGGCGCGCACGAGGACGCTCGGATGCTCGGTGCCGTCGCCAGCGGGCAGAGTCGGGGCGAGCGGATCGGAGCTCCCCTCACCCATCAACCGATGGTGCCACGGGAGCTACTGCGACAGCAGCATCGAGCGCGCCCAGGCGCCATCGACGTCGAGCTGCATCTCCAGCGCCTGGCGAGCGATCCAGTCGCCACCGGTGGGACCGACGGGCGGCGGCACGCGGCCACCGTCGAACCGACCGAACGGCGCGATCTGCGCCATGAACAAGCCGACCTGCTGCGCCGGGACCTTCACCGCGTACGGGATCGTGCCCTGCGACGTGTCGGCGAGAAGTGCGTTCCACTGCCCGGTCTGGGCGTCCAACCAGAGGATGTAACCCTGCTTCGGGCCAGGAGCCGGTGGCTGCTTGCCGTTCCAGGCGGGCTGGGCGGGCATCTTCGCGTAGGGGAAGTGACCACCCGAGGCCGCCTGTTCGGTGGCCGAGGTCGGCTCGGTGTCCGGATCGGTCACACAGCCAGCCATCGCAAGTACCAACACTAGAGCACCATAGCTTCGCGTCATCCCAGTCTCCTTGGTTATGGTCCGGACAGTCCCGGGCACTGACGCACGGCTGCCCCTGATCTTCCCGCCCTTCCATCCATGCCGAAACGCGACCTAGTACGGGAAGAACTGCCCCGGCCTTCCGTCTCTTCGCTAGAAGATGCACGACGGCGTCGGGAATTGGCGGAGTTGACGCGTGCTCATGGCAGCTATCTGCGCGGGCTCGCGCACCGGCTGTGTCGCAGCCAGCTCGATCCGGATGATCTCGTGCAGGACGTCCTCGAAAAGACTCTCCATTCCCCGGTCCCCGCGGACGCCAATCCGCGTGCCTGGCTGTCCCGGGTGCTCCACAACCTGTTCATCGACAAGCTCCGCCGGAACCATGCGCGTCGGGAGGACCTGGTGCCCGAGCCTCTCCCCACGAGCGTGGCGGAGGAGTCGGTGTGGTGGGAGAGCCTCACCGAGGACACGGTGCGGGCGCAGCTCGCCAAGCTCCCGGAGGATCAACGCGTGACGTTCGAGCTGTTCACGTTCGACGGGAAATCGTACGACGACATCGCCGCGAGGCTCGGCATCGCGAAGACCACCGTCGGTACCCGGATCCTCCGCGCGCGGCAGAAGCTGCGCGAGCTCCTCATCAGGGAGCGCGGCGATGTCTGATTGCGAGCACCTCGCCCGTACGTCGGCGTACTTCGACGGTGGGCTCGATCGCGCCGACGAAGCGGTTGCTGTCGAGCACCTCGCGACCTGCGCCGCGTGCCAGGCACTTCTCGGCGATGCGGTCGGGCTGCACGCCGCGCTCGCCGACGCGACGCCCGCCGGGGCGGTCCGCTCCCGGCGCTGGCCATACCTCGCGGCGGCGGCGATCGCAGCAGCCGCGGCCGTGGTGGCGGTCGTGGTGTGGCCGCGGTCGAAGGCGACCACCGAGAACACCGTCGCACTCGCGCTACCCGCCGAACGCGCGGTGGACGCTCGGTTCACCGGGCCGGCGTTCGCTCCGTTCCGGCCCCGCGCCGTGGTGCGGTCGGACCGGCAGCCGGTCGAGACCATCTCGCTCGCCTCCCTCGCGCGGCTCGAGCAGCAGGGGCAACGCCATGACCTGATCGCGGCGCTCGCTGCGACCGGCGATCTGCGGCGCGCGACCGAGCTCGCGGCGGGACTTCCCGATGACGCCGCGAGTGCGAGCGATCGCGCGGCGCTCGCGCTCGCGAGCGGCGACGCCGAGGCCGCGCTCGCACAAGCGCAGCACGCCCTCGCGCTCGAACCCCGGCTCTCGGCCGCGAAGTGGAACCTCGGGCTCGCGGCGGAGCGGCTCGGGCTCGCGTATGTCGCGCGGGCTGCGTTCACCGAGCTCGATGTCCTGCACGAGCCCGGGTGGTCCGACGAGGCCCACGCGCACCGCGTTGCGCGCGAGACCGAGACGGCGATCGAGGAGGGATTCACGGATCTGTTCGCGCGCGGCAAGGCGATGGTCGATGGCGGCGCGGTGCTCTCCGCGACCGATGTGCAGCGCTATCCCGCCCAGACGCGCATCAACTTCTACGACGCCGTTCGTGTCGCTCCCGATCGCGCCCGCCTCGACGCACTCCGCCCGCTCGCCGTGGCGCTCGACGCTGGCACCGATGCGACCCACGCTCAGGATGCGCTCGATCGGGCGGACCCCACCGTCACCGCGAAGTACGCGGATGCCTACCGCGCCGTGTTCGCGCAGACCGCCACGCCTGTCGAGGCGACGCATCTGATCGACCAGTTGCGCGCCGCGGGGAGCAGCGCGGACCTTCTGCGCCTCGGCGCGATCATCATGTCGAGTCAGGTCCCGACGCGGCTCCCCGAGGTGCGCGCGATCGTCACGGGACTGAACGACCCGTGGTTCTCGTTCCTCGTCGAGCGCGAGCAGCTCCGTGCGAAGTACGCGGTCGGTGATCCGCGTGCCGCCGCGCCTCTCCGCGACGCGCTCGCGCGCTGCACGGGGCGACACGTGGACTATCGCTGCGCCCAGCTCGCTGCCGATCTTGCGGAGCTCGCGCTCGCGCTCGATGACACCCCCGGCGCCGAGGTGTTCGCGCGCACCGCGGTCGGGCACTATCGCACCGCGATGACCGCGGTCCAGCTCGGTCGCCAGCGCGCGATGGTCGCGGATCTTCATCGGCTGCAAGGCCGCACCGCGCTCGCGCGCGCCGAGCTCGACGATATGGTGCTGGCGAGCGGGACCCGCGATTGCGCCGGCGTACGGTACGCTCGGATCACCGAGGCCGAGCTGGCGATCGTCGACGGTGAATGGGCCGCTGCGCGTGCGGCGCTGCCGTCGGCCTCCGCGCGCGAGGAATGCAATCGCGGCGTCGATATCCTCGGGATCGCAGCCGCCGTGGATATCGCGCGGGCGACGCGGACCGCCGAGGATCGGGCCGCCGCCGACGCGTGGCTCGCGAACGCCGGAACCCTGGCCGACGGCGGGCTCGCCACGATCGGATCGTTCCGCGCGGGCAAAGGCACCAGCGCCGCCTCGGTTGCCTGGATCGCGGCACATGCGAAGGACGCAGATCAGGACATCGCGGCCGTGCGCGCCTGGGGCACCGCGACGGTGATCGACGATGCCGGCGAGCGGGGCGCGTGGGACGAGGTCCTGCAGACCACGGTCGCGTCGGCGGCGCCGTGCGTGGTGGTCGCAAGTGCCGACGACGATCGCGTGACCGTCGCGATCCGCACCAGCGCGGGGCTCGATGGCGAGCACCGGCGCGTGCCGGTTCGCGCACAGGCCACGACCGCGATGATCGCGCCGGCGTTGATCGCGAAGCTCTCCGCGTGCACGGGCATCGCGGTGTTCGCGCGCCCGCCGCTGCATGGTCGCTTCGATCTCCTGCCACCGCAGTTGCCGTGGTGGTTCGACGGCGAAGCGGCGCCGCGACCGGTCGGCTCGCTCGCGGCGCGGTCGGTCGTGATCTCCGACGCACATCCGCCGGATCCGTCACTACCGCCGGTGGGGCTCGGTGTACCGGCGCAGCCGTTTGACATGAAGATCATCGGCGCGGATGCGACGCCGTCGAAGGTGCTCGCGGCGCTCCGCGATGCGACGTACGCGCAGCTCGACGTTCACGGTGTCAGCGTGGCGAACCCTCCGGGGGCGGCCTATCTCGCGCTGTCTCCCGAGCCCGACGGCAGCTACGCGCTGCGCACCGATGCCGTCGCGACGGCGAAGCTCCGCGGCTCGCCGGTGGTCGTGCTCGCGGCCTGCCGCGCGGCCTCCGTGGCGCCGTACCTGCGACAGCGATGGAGCCTGCCCGACGCGTTCGTCAGGGCGGGTGCGCACGCCGTGGTCGCGGTCGATGTCTCGATCCCCGATGCCGACGCGCAGGGTGTGTTCGACGAGCTGCATCGGCGCGTGACGGCTGGTGAAGCGGTCGCGACCGCGGTGGCCGCGCTGCGGGCGAAGGCGACCACCGACTGGGTCAAGCACCTGATGGTGTTCCGCTAAACGCCCGGGAAGATCGCACCGTGGCGTGCGTCGTCCGGGTATGAGCGAGCACGTTCTGGCCACCTCACGCGTTCACGCGCAGGCGCGCGAGCCGGAGGCACGCCGCGAGCTCATGCCGGTCCAGCGACGGCTGGCGATCGGCACCGGTCCTCGCGCGTCGCGTGGAGAAGGGCCGTCGCCCTCGTCCGCGGTTCCGATCCAGATGTTCGCCGACGCGGTGAGCGCCGGCGTCCATCAGCGGGTGGTTCAGCTCGACGGCGATGGCGGTGGGCTGAGCTCCGATGACGTCCATCGTGCAGCCGCCCATGGCATGTCGGGGAGCGGAGGTTCGTTGCCTCACCTGGCGGCGATCCAGCAGTCGTTCGGTCGGCACGATGTCAGCGGCGTGAGCGCGCACGTCGGTGGCAGAGCCGCGGAAGGCTCGGCGGCGATGGGCGCTCGCGCCTACGCGTCCGGCAACGCGGTCGCGTTCGCATCCTCGCCGGATCTCCATCTCGCCGCCCACGAGGCCGCACACGTCGTCCAGCAGCGCGGCGGGGTCCAGCTCTCCGGCGGCGTCGGCGCCTCGGGCGACACCTACGAGCAGCACGCCGATGCCGTCGCAGATCTTGTCACCCGCGGGGAGAGCGCAGAGGCATTGCTCGACCAGCACGCACCCTCAAGCGCTTCGAGCGCGACCGTGCAACGTGCCGTGCAGCGTGATCTCGATCCTGAGGCTGAGCGATACTTGTCGAGTACGACGATCCCCTTCGATGCACCACGCGACTGGATGCCGTTGGCCTCGGTCGGCGCAGCGCCCCCACCGCAACCGCAGCAGGTCACCATTCCCCGGGTGACGGCCCACGAGCTAGGGCCCATTCCGTCGGGTGATGCCCACATGGCCACGGAGCGCGAACGCGTGGGAACTCTGCCAATGGGTGGTGAAGCAATACCCGTGTTTGGGGAAGAGCACACATCCGTCGTCGCGGTGGATCCGGGCGTGAGCGCGGAGTTTCGCTCTGGGCGGATGATCGCGTTCAACGAGGTGGTCGGCACGACCGAGCGCCTGTGGAACCAGGTGGCTCCGCTGGTGTGCGCGGCTGCCGATGCGGCGTCCGATCCCACCCTGCGCGACGGCGCGCACGACGGATTCTCGGGAGGCAGCGGCACCCTCGACGAGACGGCGATGGCCCAGACGGTCAGCTCGCCGGGATCGAGCTCGACCACGATGGGCGAGCTGTTCCCTCACGGCGCCACGAGTGCCACGGTGTCCCGGCGCGAGCGAGAAGGAATCCGACACTCCTCGCGCAGCGGAGACGTCGAGACGGCGAGCACGGGCGCATACGTACGCGACGCCGGTGTCGAGCATGCTCGGACGGGTATTCATCTTGCGCAGGGACAGCTCGTGCAAGCGACGGATGCGCTTGCAACCGCAGAAGCGGCTCGCAATGCGGGGGTCGCGGGCCGTCGGCTCGATGCAGCGGGGGCCGCGGTCGCACGCATCGAAGGCGAACGAACCGAAATGACGCACCTGATCGACGAGATCTTCGGGATCGCGCGACGGATCGGCACTGCAGCGGCGACCGGAGGTGGTGCGGAGATCGCCTCCGCGGCACGCGAGAGTGCTGTGGATTCGATCAGCGAACGAACGAGCATTGGTGGAGTGATCGCATGGGCGGCCTATCGCGAGGAGCTCCAGAGCGCCAACGCACGGTTGACCCGAGCCTCCAGACGGGCTGTGAGCGCGACAGAGACCGCCGAGGATCGGGGCGTGACCACGGCGCGAGATGGAGTACGCAACGCGATCACGGGGACAATTCAAGCGCTCGAGGCATACAACATAGCGCGCTTGGAGCAGCGCGGCGCATACGATGCGCTCGGAACCGAGGTCGGCGCGCACAGCGGACTGTCGGGACGGGACCGTGGACGCGTGGAGGCGGCGATCCGAGCGATTCCACGAGTCGAGTCGGTGGCCGAGCGCTACGCCTCGATCGCCGAGCTGTGCGCGCAGGTACCGCATGCGACCCTGCAATCCGGCGAGGGCTTCGCGCTGGCATACGCGAGTCCGTGGGTCATGGGTGGTGGCCTGTCGTTCCTCGACTGCATCCGCGGACTCGTGCAGTGGCGAACGGAGTACGCCGGGCTACGTGACCAATGGCAACACCGGCTGGCCTCCCTTCGACAGACGCGCGAGCTCGCCCGCCCATGACACACGGCTAGCTCTCCGCCGCGTCGAGGTCGGGGAAGATCACCATAGCGGTTGCGTCTTCGTCGCATGAGCGAGCGTACGGTCCCCGAGGTAGCGCCCTTGCGTCGGTCGCGCCGGACGATAGCGCGGCGGGAGGCTAGGGCATGACCGAGAGGATGCGCGGAAGCGCAGATGCGTCCGGGCGCAGCTGCGATCAGGAGGTCAGCCGTTCTGCGGCCCCCATCGTACGGCGCACTTCGCCGGCAGCCCCGGATCCCGGCGGTGGCGTGGAGGTACCGGCTGCCGCCGCGAATGCGAGCCAGATGTTTGGGGACGCGATCGGAAGCGGTGTTCCGTCGCGAGATCCGCGCGCCGGCGCCGATGCGGCGATCGCGGCCGCGCCAGCCGGGGGAGGCAGCGCGATGCCCGCGCACCTGGAGCAGAGGTTCGGCTCGGCGGGCTTCGATGTCAGCGGTGTGCGCATGCACACAGGCTCCGGGTCGGCGGTCGCGGCGGAGGCCGCGGGGGCACGTGCATTCGCACGAGGCCAAGACGTGCACTTCGGAGCGGGTGCGTATGCCCCTGGTACCTCCGATGGGGATCTTCTGATCGCCCACGAAGTCGCGCATACGGTGCAACAGCGGGGCGGTGCGGAGAGCGTTCAGGCGAAGCTGGCCGACGGTACAGGCGGCGATGCCGCCGAGAACGAAGCCGACATGTTTGCGAACGCCGTGCTCGCCGGTCTTCCGGTGACGGCACCGACGCAGAGGTCCGCCGGGATCGCGCGATGGGCGAACGCATCGACGGCGCAACCGGTGTTGCGCGCGATCGCCGCCGCGACGCCACCGCAGCTGGTGGCCATCGAACGCGCCTTGGGCGATGCGGAAGGCAGCGGGGATCGCATGGTCCCGCTCGATATTCCTGGTTTCGCAGGGTACGTGAGCCGTGACGACGTCGAGGGACTGTTGCGCGACGCGCGTACGCACATGCGGAGCGTCGCGCCGCACGCTCCGCCCACGGTCCCCGGGCCCACCGCACCTCCGCTGGTGCCTCCGTGTGCACCGGCGGACGCAACAGTGCGTACCAGCTTTGCGGAGGCACGCCGCGCGGTCGTTGCCCCGACAACTGCCGCTGCGGCTGACTCCGTCGCGCGGATCCTGATCGCAGCGCGGGACGCACACCGCGATCCTACCGAGGCAATGCTCTGCTTCGAGCTCGATGGTCGTGGCTTCCATGTCCCCACTTCCGAGCTCGACCAGCTGATCGATCTCGCGTTCGCTCATCGAACCGAACTGGAGACCCGCGCCGCCAGCGTTGCGGCGCCGACAGCGGGTACTGACCCGAGCTCCGGCCCCCCGGAATCGACGTCGTCGACCGAGCCTGACGACGGCAGGCTTCCTGGGTACCTTCCACATGCCGGATCGGCCGGCTCTGCGCTGATCGCCGCGCGCGATGCGAACCTCAGGATCGAGAACTACGTCGAACCCTCCCGTCGGCTCGCCGCGCGAGCGTTGGCCGACTACGAAGCCGGCATCATCCCCCACATGGACGCGCGTCGAATGGCGGCCGATGGCCGAACGGCGGCACTGCACGACACGCGCGCCCGGCTCTCACCAGGAGCGCGTTCGACCTCCGAGGCGATCCGCGAAGGCGGCCACACGGTCGAAGAGCTTGGTCGCCACTACACGCTGCAGCTCCTCGGCGAGCAGCCCACACTACGCGCACGCTATCGCATTCCCACGCTCGAGGCCGGCGCACCGAATTACAACGCGGCCGCTGTCGAAGCAGCGATCCTCGACTTACGCGATACGGAGGAGATCTCGGTGCGCGTGATCGCCGCGGCCGGGCGTCCCAACGGCGCGATGACGCGTATGGCGCGGACCGTGCGCGTCATCGGTCCTGTCGTCGCCGCCACCGGGCTGGCGATCTCTGCGTACGAGGTCTACGACGCTCCGCGTGGGCAGCACGCGTGGACGGCGGGGCGCGAGACGGCGAGCTTTGCAGCGGGGACTCTCGGCTCGGTCGGTGGTGGACTCGTTGCCGGATGGACAGCCTCCGCGTTCTGCGGCCCGGCTGCGCCGGTCTGCGCGATCGCCGTGACACTGACGATCGTCGGTGCCGCTACGACGGGGAGCAGCATGCTCGGCGCAGCAGGATACGAAGCCGCTGTGCCGCGCTCGGCGTTCGATGGACTCCCCGACGCGGAGGACGTCATCGCGGGGGCGCCGTCGGCCGTGGGAACGGTTTCGCGCGCGGCCAGTGGCGGCTACGGCGGGCTGATGGACCGCGATCGTGAAGCGACGCGCGACCGCCGCCGCCGTGGCGAAGCGACGTCGGGCGGGGAGATGCCACCATCCTCAGGCGGCGAAGCTCCACTCCCGATCCCACGGGACCCGTCGCCAGGACCGACGTGCGACCCGGAGCATCCCGAGCGGGGCTGATCCACCGCCGGAAGATTGCACGGCGGCCTGCGTCGTCTCGATGTGATCCACCCATGCAAGCTCGCGATGTCCGCCTCGGGCCGGTTCGTCGCGATCCGCCGGGATGCCGGTATCGATGTCGTCGACGTCCAGGGCACAGCGCCACGACGGGGCTTCGCGCTGGGCGCGAAGAGCCCGTTCGCGATCGCGGGCACCACGCTCGCCATGCTCGATGACGGCGTTCTGCGCGCCGTGCCGCTCGAAGGCGGCGGTGGGGAGGCGACGATCTCGTGCTTCGCCGATCGACTCGCCGGCTTTCGAGGCCGGGCGGCGTCGGCGTTCGTGGTGGGAGAACCGGCCACCACGATCTCGTTCGACGGAGCCCGCGGGCGGCTCGAGAGAATCGCGGAGGCGCGCGCGGATGCGCAGTGGTTCCCGCTTCACGGCCGCGCAGTACTCTCCGTGGAGCGCGAACGGCTGACGCTCGTCACAGCGGGGAGGACGCAGCCGATCGCACATGCGATCGAGGGCAAGGTGGTCGGCGCCGCGCCGCTGTTTGGCGGTCGCGCGGTGCTCGTGATCACGCGTGACGTGGCGACGGTGATCCAGCTCGCGAGCAGCACGATCATGCATCGTGTGCGTATCGCGGGCCCGCGCTGGCATGCGATCGCACCGGAGCGCGGGCTGCTGCTCGTCGGTACGGGAGACGACGTGGTGACGACAATCGACCTGCGCCTGGGCCGCATCCTCGGGCAAGGAAGGGCGCCGCACGCGATCGCCGAGCTCGCGATCGACGACGATGGCAAGAGTCTCGTAATCGCAGGTCCCGGGGACGAGGTGAGCGTGATGCGGCTCGATGCTCTCGGTCCGCTGAGCGCCTCGGAGCCGGTGCCCGACGTCACCGTGGTCGAGCCGCCGGCGCCTTGGCATGTGACGAGCGTGGAGCCGGAGGAGGAGGAGGAGGAGCCCGAGAGCGAACCTGGGCTTCCGGAACTCCTCCCGCTCGGGCTCG
>JBBRED010000160.1:0-18338 GCA_038203335.1 Haliangiales bacterium
ACGGCCGACGTCGATCGGGATGATCGCCCCCGGAAACAGCACGGAGTTGCGAAGCGGAAGGATGGGAAGCGTGTCCGGGATTTCCACCGGCTGCTCCCCACCTGCCTTGGGCTTGGTCATGATCGGAACCTAGCGAGCCGCGCCCGTCACCGTCAACCTCACCTGCCCGTAATGACGGGCGGTTTTCGGGCATGATGGTGGTGATGAGATGTGTGCGATCGCTCGTCATCGGTGCCGTATTCGCGGTAGCGATCCCGGGCGCGAGCGCACAGACGCTGGCGCCGAGCTGGCAGGACTCCGTCGCCATCGGTGGTCTCGACGCGCCGATCGCGCTCGCGTTCGCGCCGACTGGCGAGCTGTTCGTCGCCGAGAAGGCGGGGCTGGTCAAAGAGTTCGCTCCGCTCCCGTCGGGCGGCGCCGGCACGGTCGTCCTCGATCTCCGGGCGCAGGTGGCGAGCTACCAGGACCGCGGGTTGCTCGGCCTCGCGGTCCACCCGGCGTTCCCGGTGATGCCGTACGTCTACGTCCTCTACACCTACGACGCGCCGATCGGCCTGGCGGCTCCGTTCTGGAACGACAGCTGCGGGGGGCCCGGCCAGCCGAACCCGACCGCGCCCGGTGGCGGTTGCGTCGCGAGCGGGCGGCTCGCGCGCTACACGCTGGTCGGCAACGCGCTGGTCGACGAGACCGTGCTCGTCGCCGACGCCTGGTACCAGCAGTTCGGCAGCCACTCGGTCGGCGACCTCGCGTTCGGTCCCGACGGCATGCTGTACGTCAGCGCCGGCGAGGGCGCGAGCTTCACGACCTACGACAACGGTTCGGCCGGCTGGGTCAACACGCAGTATCCGAGCTCCGACGACGCGATCGATCAAGGCGGCGCGTTCCGATCGCTCGATCTGCTGACGCCCGGAGATCCCGTCGGGCTTTCGGGCACCGTGCTGCGGCTCGATCCGATGACCGGGGCGGCCGCGGCGGGAAATCCGCTGACCGGCGATGCCGCGCGGATCATCGCGTTCGGGTTGCGCAACCCGTTCCGCATGGCGTTCCAGCCGGGCAGTGGCGAGCTGTGGATCGGCGTTGTCGGGTTCGGGACCTACGAGGAGATCGATCGGATCCGCGACGTCGACGATGCCGTCGTCGAGGATTTCGGCTGGCCGTGCTGGGAAGGCACGCGGAAATCGCCGCCGTTCGTCGCCATGCAGACCTGCCTCGATCTCGCGGCGGGCACCCTGCCCGCCGGCACCCCGGGGACGTTGACCGCGCCGTACGCGGGCTACTACCACGGGGAGGCGCCGGGCTTCGACGAGCCGACCGATCCGTGCCGCGCCGGCGAGGGCAACGCGATCGTCGGCCTCGCGTTCTACGACGGCGCCGCGTCTCCCGAACGCCTGCGCGGCGCGCTGGTCTTCGCGGACTTCATCGTGGGCTGCATCTACGCGATGCCGCTCACCGACGGCGCGCCCGATCGATCGCGGCTCGAGGTGATCGGTCGCGCCCTGCCCACGCCCGTTGCGCTCGCGAACGGACCCGACGGAGATCTCTACTACACGTCGCTCGCCGGTGCCGTTCACCACCTCCGCTACGCACCGACCACGATCACGGTGGCCAGCGAGCCGGCGGGCATCGCGATCTCGGTCGATGGCGTCCCGCGCACTGCACCAGCGCCGCACGATCCGGGTGAGATCCTGCAGATCGAAGCGCCCGAGCACGCGGATCTCGCCGACGGCTCGTACCGGTTCGTCGGGTGGGCCGATGACGGGCCGCGCGCGCGCTCGTTCACGGTGACGGACACCGATACGACCCTGACCGCGCGGTATGAGCGCGAGGAGGACCGTCGTGACGTCGAGGACGATAACGAGGCCGGCTGCCGCACGAGCGGCGGCGCGGGAGTCGTGGTCGGCCTCGCGCTGCTCGGGATCCGACGCCGCAAGATCTCGTGACCATTACAGATATTTCCTATTGACCCAAACCCAATTTGGTCTTACCAATCTGGTCTTACCAGTTTCGAGGGCAAGACCAATGACCGCGGTAGCCGCCTCTCCCGAGCTCGAGATCGAACCGTCCGTCACCGCGATCGACGCGGTGTTCGAGAAGCTCCTCGCCGACATCGTCCGCGGTGTTCACGCCGCCGGATCGCGGCTTCCCGCCGAGCGCGAGCTCTCGCGCCAGCTCGGTGCATCGCGCCCGACCTTGCGGGAAGCGCTGCGCCGGCTCGGCGAGTGGAACCTGGTCGAGCCGCGCCGCGGATCGGGCGTGGTCGTGCGGCCGTATCGCGACTGGTCGATCGAGGTGATCGGCGGCTACCTGCGCTACGGCAAGCCCGAGGGCAACCAGCCCTCGATCGGCCAGATCCTGGTCGACATGCTGTCGATGCGGCGCGCCGTGCTGCTCGAGACCATTCGCGTCACCGCGTCGCGCATCCCGAAGGGCGGCACCTCCGCCGCGCGGCTCGCGATGGCCCGCGCGTGGTCGCTGCGCAACGAGGCGAACTACGCGCGCGAGGACTTCGAGGTGATGCGCGCGATCGTCGAGGCCGCGCGGTTCACGCCCGGCGTGTGGATGCTCAACCGCGTCGCCGACATCTATCTCGATCTCGCGGTCGTGCTGCGGTTCGCGATCAAGGCGCCGGATGACTACGTCGCCGTGCACACGAAGTTCTTCGACATGCTCGAGTCCGGTCAGGGCGACGCGGCGTGCGATCTGATGAACGACTACCTGCTCCGCCACGACGCGGCGATCGAGAAGCTGTTGAAGGTGGTCGCATGAGCGATCCGTCGGACTACGACCACACGCCGCTCGGGCGCAAGGTGCTGCTCTCGCTCGTGCCCGTGGTGTGCCCGAAGAAGTTCGCGCAGCTGGCCGACGACATCGTCGATCACATGGCGCTCACGCTCGGCGCATCGCCGCCGCTGCTCGGCAAGGGCTTCAAGGCCGGCCTCATCACCTACGACCTCGGCGCGCTGCCGTTTCACGGCACGCGTGCGCACAAGCTGACCGGCGACGCGGCGGAGAGCTACTACGCCGCGTGGGAGCACGGCGCGACGCCGGTGCAAGTCCAGTTCGCCCGCGGCGTGAAGCAGCTGATGTCGCTCGCCTGCTACGAGCAACCCGAGGTGATGGAGTCGGTCGGCTACCGCGTCGGCCCGTGGATCGAGGAGGTCAAGCACAAGCGCTTGACGGTGTTCAAGGCCGATGCCGATCGGCAGGCGGCGTCGATCCTCGCGCCCGATCCGCTGCGCCCGAGCTTCCGCATGGACAAGCTCCGGCCGCGCCGGAAGGTGGGGGCCTGATGGTGGCCGCGCGCGCATTGCACGAGGGCGTTCGTCCCTCCAACGTCTTCACCCGCGAGGATCACCACGGGGACACCGTCCTCGATTGTGACGTCGTCGTGATCGGCTCGGGTGCCGGTGGCGCACCGGTCGCCGCCGAGCTCGCCGAGGCGGGCTTCGACGTGGTGGTGATCGAGGAAGGCAGCTACTACAGCACCCGCGACTTCACCGCGAACACGTCCGCCATGGTGCGGCAGCTGTATCGCGATGGCGGTGCGTCGATGGCGCTCGGCAACCCGCCCGTGATGTTCCAGGAGGGCAGCACGGTCGGCGGCTCGACGGTGATCAACGGCGGCATGTCGTGGCGCACGCCCGAGGAGGTCCTCGCGCGCTGGGTCAAGGACGCGAAGCTCGATGTCACGCCGAAGGCGATGGAGCCGTACTTCGAGCGCGTCGAGAAGCGCATCCACGCGGCGCTCAACGACGAGGAGGCGATCGGCAAGGAGAACTGGCTGCTCAAGAAGGGCGCCGACATGAAGGGCTGGGAGATCATCCCGAACATCCGCAACCAGGCGCACTGCGTGGGCAGCAATCGCTGCGCGTTCGGCTGCCCCACCGGCGCGAAGCAGTCGGCGCTCGTCAGCTACATCCCCCGCGCGCTCCACTTCGGCGCGCGGATCTACGCGAACGTCCGCATCGACAAGCTGACGATGCACGGCAAGCGCGCGACCGGCGTGGTCGGTCACGTCACGATGCCGAACGGCAAGCGCGGTCCCACGATCGCGGTGCGCGCGAAGCTCGTCGTGGTGTCGTGCGGCGCGATCCACACGCCGGCGCTGCTCGAGCGCACCGGGCTGCGATCCGGCTCCGGCCAGCTCGGCGCGAACCTCTCGCTCCACCCGAACGTCAAGGTCGTCGCGATGTTCGACGAGGACGTCACGAGCTGGAAGGGCGTCCACCAGGCGTTCCAGGTCCGCGAGTTCGTGAAGGACGGCATCGGCACGTTCGCGGCGATCAACTTGCCGCCGAGCGTGACCGCGATGTCCCTGCCCTACCGCGGCGAGCAGATGGGTGCGCTGATGGACCGCTACAACAACATGGTCGTCGCCGGCATGCTGATCGAGGATCACTCGACCGGCCGCGTGCGCACGATCAACGGTCGCCAGCAGGCGTTCTATCAGATCGACGAGCGCGACCTGACCGCGATGAAGCTCGGGCTCGAGCGGCTCTCGGATCTCCTGTTCACCGCCGGTGCAAAGCAGATCATCCTGCCGCTGCACCACGCGACCGCCGCGTACAGCGCCGACGAGGTCCGCGACATCCTCGCGCGCCCGATCCCGCAGAAGTCGTGGGAGCTGGTCACCGTGCACATGATGGGCACCGCGCAGATGGGCGCCGATCGCACGCGGGCCGTCACGGACAACTTCGGATTCATGCACGGCGTCGATCGCCTGATGATCTCCGACGCCTCGCTGTTCCCCACCCCGATCCGCACCAACCCGATGGAGACCATCATGGCCCTCGCGACGCGCGCGGCCGGTCACGTCATCGATAACGCCCGGAGGTTCCTGTCATGAGTGTCGTCGCCGCCTCTTCATCCAATGGCGTGTCCCCGCGTCAGGCCACGGTCACGCGCCTGCCCACGCCGTTTCCTACCCGCGAGGCGCTCGCCCTCGAGCAGACCCCGCGGCGCGAGCTCGAGCGGGTGTTCCAGCGCGGCGTGATGCCGGATCTCGATGGCCTCGTCGGCTGGGAGTTCCGCGGCATCAACCGCCTCCCGCTCAACAGCGTCCCGTGGGGGACGATGGTCGGCATCAAGAAGTTCATCAAGGGCTTCCACCGCGGCGAGGACGGTCGCGTGATGGGCTACAACTGCCCCGTCGAGATGAACGCGCTCGACGGCCGCTGGGTCGCGAAGCCGTCCGATAGCGCGCCGAAGCGGTTCGGGTTCTACGAGGCGCACGAGGTCGATGCCACCGCGCGCGACAACGAGTACCTCCACGCGATCCTCCTCGACTACGGCAAGGGGAACAACCCGCGGTTCGACATCACGGCCGGCCTCCGCGACTACGTGGTGCAGGTCGATGCGGCGAACCCGGATCTACTGCTCGGCAAGGCGTACTACGCGTTCGGACCGGCGCGCCTCGGCGGCCTCAACTTCTTCATCCTCGAGCGCCACCGGCGCGGCCTGACGAACTACGCGTCTCGGTGATCTCCTACGGAACGCAGAGCCCGGCGAGCGGCGTGGTGCTCGCACACGGAACGAACAGCGGCGTCGAGCGACACGTGAGGCCGGCGCCGCAGTTGTTGGTGCCGCCGGCCAGATCGCAGATCGCCGTGCATTTGTCGCTGTAACAGGTCGCGCCCTTCACGCATCCCTCGCCGCCGTTCGCGTCGCGGGTGCACGGCAGGCCGATCGGAACGGCGCCGGCGAACGAGCACTGCGTGCGGCCGGTGCGCGGCGGATTCGCCTCGAGGATCCACGTGCACTTCTGGCTCGCGGTGCAGCCCATGCTGGTGAGCGGGTTGCAGCTATCAGCCGCGCACCCCGCGTCAGGCCCTGCGGCGTCGACGTGATCTGGCACCACCGGTTCGGAGCCACCACAACCGACTGCCAGCACGATGACCGTGCACCTCCACATTCCGACGACAGTATCACCGGTGCGGTATCCTCCGCCGCATGCTGCGGTGGATCACGGTGATCGGTGTGCTCGCGGCGTGTGGCCGGCAGTTCGTGGCGGTGAGCGAGCCCGAGGGTGCGCCGCCGCCGATGGTCCGTACCCCGGCGCAGCCCGAGATTCCGATGTCGGATCCCGCGGAGTACGGGATCGATCGGATCTCCCGCGATGCGGGCAAGGCGATCTTCGAACGCACCGGCATCGGCGATCCGTATCGCACCGGCCTGCCGTATCCCGTGTTCCTCGCGCTGCAGCGCGCGTACCCCGAGTTGCTCGGCAAGGATGCGCACGACCTCGCGCAGAAGTTCGGCTTCGTCGGCCGCGCCGCCGAGCCCGCGAGCTCGGATCCGGACGTCCGCGCCGGGTTGCCGATCGGTCTGCACCTGACCACCGATCCGATCACCGGCGTGGAGTTCCTGATGACGGCGTGCGCCGCGTGCCACGCGGACAAGCTGCGCTGGCAGGGCGGCGAGGCCGTGATCTACGGGCTCGGCAACAAGCGCGTGAAGATCCACGCCTACGATCGCGCCTACGCGCAGGTGACGCGCGCGCCCGGATTCTCCATCACGTTGCTCGCGCGGCTCGCGACCGCCGCCGCCGACGAGAGGAAGCTGGTGTGGCCCGAGCAGTACCGGGAGGTGTTCACCGCGGCCACCGTGACCGCGCTGACCACGCGCGCCACACAGCGCATCTCGCTGCACGAGCGCACCGCCGAGGATCCCCCCGGTCGCGTCGCGGTGATCGAGAGCTTCGCGCTCGTCCTCGGGCAGCTCACCGGCAAGTCGATCGCCGATGCACCCGCGGTGGGTTGGGCGAAGGTGCCCGACGTGATCGGCTACGCGGTTCGCACCACGCTGTCGTGGGACGGCAGCGGTGAGGGACCGATCGATCTGCTCGCCGTCGAGGCCGATGTCGCCGCGGGCGTGCGCGTGGAGTGGCTCGAGCGGCATCCGTTCCAGGGCGCGAGCCTCGGTGCGTATCTTCGCCAGCCGGCGCCGCGCCCTGCGTTCCCGGGCAAGATCGACAAGGCGCTCGCCGCGCGCGGCAAGGAGCTGTTCGGCGATCAGTGCGCGCACTGCCACGGCACCTACGCCGCGGATGGCCGGGTGGCCGACTACACCGAGCAGATCGTGCCGATCGAGGATCTGCACGTGGACCCCACGCGCATGATGGCGGCGACCGAGAGCTTCGAGCGCGCCGCGAACGATCCGGCGCTGACCCGCGGCTACACGAAGTTCCGTCGCTCGGCGGGCTACGTGCCGCCGGTGCTGACCAATGTGTGGGCGCGCGCCCCGTACGGCCACGTGGGCCAGTGGCCGAGCCTCGCCGTGCTCGCGATGGCGCCGGAGAAGCGGCCCACGAAGTTCACGCTCGACTATGCGGCGCTCTACGACCTCGCGAACGTCGGCATCGCGGCCGGCTCGACCGGGTACGCCTACGACGCCACGCGCACCGGCTTCTCGGTCGGCGGGCATCCGTTCCTCGCGGACCTCGGCGTCAACGCGCGCGCCGTGATCGAGTACTTGAAGACGCTCTAACGCCGATGTCCGAGATCGTGTCCTTGTTGGAACGGTCGCCGGCCTCTACGGATGGAGGAGTGAAAGAAGCAGTGGTTCTGAGTTTGGTTTGCGGAGCGTTCGTGACGTGTTCGAAGGTTCCTTCCCGCGCCATCGTTGGTGGCGCCCCCGTCACCCCTACGGCGGTGGCGATCGACGACGAGACGGTGAGCGCGATGCGTCACCTGTCGAGCGGGTATCCCGCTCGTAATCGCGACGATAGCGTCAACGCGGTCGTGGAGATTCCCACCGGGACGACCGGGAAGTTCGAGGTCGACGAGGACGACGGCGATCTCCGGTGGGCGCTCGATCGCGATGACGGATCGCGCCGAGAGATCGACTACCTCGCCTATCCGGTCAACTACGGGATGATCCCGCGGACGCTCGACGCCGATGGCGATCCGCTCGACGTGCTCGTCCTCGGTCGGGGGATCGAACGCGCGGCGGTGGCGCGGACCCGGATCATCGGCGTGCTCGAGATGCAGCACGATGGGATCCGGGACGACAAGCTGATCGCGGTGCCGCTCGACGAGGCCCTGTTGAATGGCTTCTCGCGGCTGCGCGAGCTCGAGCAGCTCGATGCCGACTACCCCGAGAGTCGCGCGATCCTCGTGCTGTGGTTCTCGAACTACTGGGGCGCGGGGAACACGGAGGTCATCGGGTGGGGAACGGCCGCGGAGGCGAATGCGATCCTCGATGCAGCGATCATCCGGGTGGCGGCAGATCGGGTGGTGCTGACCACGCGACCCGATTGAGCAGATCCTCGTCCTCGAGCAGCGTCGCCATCCGCCGCGCGCGCGCGTGCACCGCGGTCGCGGCATCGCCGGTGAGCACGCGGGTCAGCATGTTGAGCGCCATCACGCGCATCCGGACGAGGCCGCCATCGCCGGCGTGCTCGATCGCCTCCTCCGCGAGACGCACGGCCTCGTCGAGATCGCCGAGCTTCCACGCGCAGTACGCGAGCCCCGTGGCCTTGCGGAACGACACGTACGGAAGATACGGCTCGTCGTCGATCGAGGCGTACAGCGTGCGGGCGGCGGCCACGTCGGGCACGTCATTGGTGATCGACATCGTGATGTGAAACGCGCGCTGCTCCGCGAGCCGGGCGCGAAACACGCGCTCGTCGGCGAGCGGCAGCGCCGTGGTCGCGAGTCGTGCCTCGATGGCGAGGTAGCCCGCGCTCGCCGCTTCCCGCTCGCCCGCATCGGTCTGCACGCGCGCGCGCAGCAGCGCGGCCTCGATCTCCGCCGCCGGGCCCGCGCGGGAGGCGAGCCGCTCGGCGTGGACGAGCGCCGCATCGCACGCGGCGACGTCGGCCTTGCCGAGCTGCGCATACGCGACGCCGAGGTGAATCCAGCACGCGAGGCGGGACTCGGAGACCGGTGGGCGATTCCACAGGTTCAGGTGCTCGAGCCGGAACCCCGAGGGCAGATCCGCGAACCGCGTGTGGTACTGGCCCATCCACTTCACGAGCTCCTCGATCGGAGATGCGAAGCCGAAGAACCGCAGCATCCAGCGCCCGTATTGACCGCCCGGCTTGTGCCCGCGCGTCGCGAGCCTGCGCAGGCCGCGCTCGACGGTCTGCGGATCGAGCGCGATCTCCACGCTCTCGCCGGCGCGATCGATCAGCGCATCCGCGAGCTGCATCCAGCCGCCGACATCGGTGGCCCAGCGACCGATGTACTCGCCCCACGTCAGCGCGACGGGGAGCACGGCATCGGATCCGGGGGTCATGACGCGCTACGAGCCGGCTTCGATCGCGACGCCGAGCGGGACCTTGATCCGCTTGACCTCTTCGCGCGCCATCGGATCGGGCATCACGCCCTCATCGATGCCGAGCTTGACGATGACGATGACGTCGCCGCCCTGCCGGATCGCCTGGAGCTGCGTGCCGGTTCCGCCGGTGCGGCACGACAGCGCGATCAACGCGTTCATGTTGTCCTGCGCCTTGTCGGCGGCGCAGGTCCCCTTCCACCGGCCGAGCTCGTGGCTGACCTGCTTGCCGGTCTCGTCGGTGACCTGCAGGAACAGGTCGGCCATCTCGCCGTCCTGGGAGATCCCCCAGCTCAGCGACAGCTTCTTGGCGAGCACGGGCTCGCCGCCGCCACCCGTGGTGGTGGGCTTCGCCGGGCCCGAGCAGGCGGAGAGTCCGAACAGCGCGAGCGCGATCACGAGGCGTGTCATGCAGCAAACCCTACTACACACGGTAAGATGCGCACATGTCACTGGCCCGGCTGGTCGTGATCGAGGGACCCGACGCAGGGCGAGAGTTCGAGCTCCCCATGCGCGGTGGGGAGGTCGGGCGTGGTGATCAATGTCTCGTCCAGCTCACCGATCCCACGGTGTCGCGCAACCACGGCGTCATCGCGCTGCGCGACGGCGCGATGGCATGGGTCGACGACAGCGGCAAGACCCGCACGCTGATCAACGGCCAGCCCGCGATCACCCATCGCCTCGAGGCGGGCGACGAGATCATCCTCGGCAACACGAAGATGGCGTACCTGCCCGTCGACGGCGTCGCCGTGACCAAGGCATCGAGCCACGTGACCATGGAGGTCAACAGCCGCTCGCTGCTCGCGCTGGTCGGCATCGATGATCGCGCGCGCCGGCACCTCGCATCACTCGCGAACCTCGGCGATCGCCTGCGCGCCGAGGCGGCGGCGGGCCGCGATGCCGTGGCGCGCGCCGCGTGCGATGCGGCTCTCTCGGCGCTCGGTGCGCATCGCGCGTTCGTGCTGTCGGCCGGCAAGCGCGTCGCGCCGGTCTCGGCCTCGGTCGCGACCGGCGAGTCCACGCAGCTCCAGATCCCGCAGGAGCTGATCGACAAGGTGATCGGCAACCGCCAGGTGGTCACGGCGGAGACCGGTGGCCGCGCGCTGATCGCATCGCCTGTCAGCGGCTCCGGCGACGAGGTCATCGGCGTGCTGTGGGTCGATCGCAAAGGCGCCGCGTGGGGCGAGATCGATTCGCTCGCGATCAGCTGCCTCTCGCATCTCCTCGGCGCGAGCTGGGTCAGCGCCGATGCGCGCGAGCAGGCCGTGCGCCGCGCCGATGCGCTCGAGGAGCAGCTCAGCGGTCCGCCCGGCAACGACGAGCTGATCGGTCGCTCCGAGGCCGCGGCACGGGTCACGGCGTTCGTGAAGCGCGTGGCGCCGAGCGATGCCACCGTGCTGCTCGGCGGCGAGTCGGGCGCCGGCAAGGAGATGGTCGCGCGGGCGATCCACCGCTTCTCGCGGCGCGCCAAAGGTCCGTGCGTCGCCGTCAACTGCGCGGCGCTCACCGAGACCCTGATCGAGAGCGAGCTGTTCGGCCACGAGAAGGGCGCGTTCACCGGCGCCACCGAGAAGAAGGCCGGCCGGTTCGAGATGGCCGACAAGGGCACGCTGTTCCTCGACGAGGTCGGCGAGCTCCCGCTCGGCCTGCAGACCAAGTTCCTCCGCGTGCTCGAGGAGCGGCGGTTCGAGCGCGTCGGTGGTCAGAAGGCGATCGACGTCGACGTACGCATGGTCGCCGCCACGAACCGCGACCTCGCCGAGATGGTCAAGCGCGGTACCTTCCGCGAGGATCTGTTCTACCGGCTCAGCGTGATCCAGATCGATGTCCCGCCATTGCGCGAGCGTCTCGATGACGTGCCGCTGCTCGCCGATCACTTCCTCGCGCGGTACCGCCACCAGGCCGCGCGCCGGATCTCCGGCTTCGCACCCGACGCGCTCGCCGCGATGACGCGCTACGGCTGGCCCGGTAACGTGCGCGAGCTGCGCAACGCCGTGGAGCGCGCGATCGTGCTCGGTGATCGCGAGCAGATCGTCGCCGCGGATCTTCCGCCGCAGGTGCTCGCGATGACCGCGCCACCGCGAGCGCGCAACTCGCCGCCCACGCCGCCGCTCGGATCGTCGTCGATGACCTTGGCGCCCACGCCCTCTTCGGGATCCAACGCCACCATCGATCTTCCGCCTCCCGCGCCCACCTCGCGCTCGCAACCGCAGCCGGTCGTCGCGCGATCGCTGCGCGAGCTCGAGAAGGACGGGATCCTCGCCGCGCTGGCGGCAACGAACGGCAACAAGGCGCAGGCCGCCGCGATCCTCGAGATCGATCGCTCGACGCTCTACAAGAAGCTGAAGGATTACGAAATCGAGAGCTAGGCCTGGGAAGAGAAGCCGTGCGTTTCTCGTAAGATGAGAATGGGCGGACCAACCGGATTCGAGGAAGAGCGCAAGGCCGACAGTGAGACGGACTGGGCCCCGAACCTGGAGGACAACCCATTCCAGCAGAAGCCGCGCCCCGAGCAGCTGCCGCCGCTCCCGGACGTCAACAAGAAGCCGCAGCTCGGCGAGCATAGTAGCAGCCGGCCCGGCAAACAGCAGGCCGACGAGAGCGAGCTCGACTGGCGCGGCTACGTCAAGCCGACGGATCCGGGCAACACGCTCGGATCTCTGAACCTCGCGCAGGGCGGGGAGCCCGAGGCCCCGAATGCTAACCAGTCACGCATGGATCCCGGGATCCGGAACATGGCCTGGGGCGCGTACCAGGAGAAGACCAGCGACGCTTCAGGCATGCGGGAATCGGTGGCGCCGGACTACGCAGCGTTCATGGACGGAGCGAAGAATCCGGACCTCATCGCCCTCGGGTTCACCGTGCCCGAGGGATTCAAGGGCGACGCCACCTCGTTCGCCGACAAACAGAACGTGTCCGGGGGGACCTCGCTCGGCAGCCTGTTCAACAAGCAGGGTGGAGCCAACCTTCTCGTCGACGACCGCGAGGGCATCGCCAACGCGAAGGGCGCGCGTGAGACGACTGGTGCCGCCAAGCCGCAACACGACGCGACCGTGAGTGCAGACCACAAGCTGAAATCCAAGGTGCTCGCCTTCAAGAGCGCCGAGGAAGGCGTGAGGGAGGGGTTCCACGGGATCGAACACGCAAAGCTCGAGATCGAGCGCGTTCAGCTGAGCAAGGAGGTTTCAGAGGACAAAGAGGCCCTCGAGGAAGCGAAGGGTCATGCAGAAGACGTCAAGGGTACGCTCGAGTTCGTATTCGGCGGCGCACTCAAATTCCTCGTCGCCGGTCCTGAGGAAGCCGTCGACCTGATGGAGAGCATCGGTACGATGGCTAGCTACGCCGTTGGAAAGGTGTCTGGGCACGCGATCGAACGCGCCGAGGCGAAGCTCAAGGCCGATACCGTCAAGCTCCAGGGAGTCGAGGCGAAGAAAGCCGGTGAGGGCTTCGAGACGGCGAAGGCGGTAATGCGCGGGCGCGTCCAGGCGATGAAGTCGGCGCGAGAGGCGGTGCTCGCCGAGCTCGGCGAGCGCAAGGCATCCTACGAGATGGCCGGGAACGCATCTGCCAAGGCTTCGGGCGGAAGCTCGCCGACACAGGCGAAGCTCAGCGCGCTGGTGGCAGCTGTGCCTGCCGTCGAGGCAATGACCGGGCTGATCAAGGGCATGGTCGCGAAGACCGCCCACAAGACGCCTTACGACGCGACGGCTGGGATGGGGTTCCATATGGCAGTGCATGCGGGCCGCGCGCAGGCCACGAACTTTGTCTCCGCACTCGGCCAGATGCAGTTCATTCACGAGAAATTCAAGGGTCTGGACATCGAATGGAGTAGCCGGCTGCGCTCGCTCCAGAAGGTGCGCGAGCAGCTTGGCGGCGTGCGCCCCGAAAATGAGGAGGATCTAGAGAAATCCGTGGTCGGTGGGCCGCAGAAGCCCAAGGGTGCGGAGTAGGCGTCACGGCAGCTTCGACACGACGAGCAGCTCGCCGGACCGAGTGGCGTTGTCGAGCGTCCGTGTCATCGGTGCGGTGAACAGTGCGCGCGGGGTGACGGCGAGCTGGGAGTGCATCTCGGCGAGAGGTCGAGCGCATGTCGGCTCGGTGCACGACACCGTCGACACCGAGAGCGAGTCAGCGCGCGGCCACGGCGCGTTGCCGATGAGGACCACGAGCGACGCGGTTCCCGGGAACTCGGGATTCGTCGATCGCGAAGGCGTACCGGCCACCGGAAACACGCCAGCGATCCGCTCATCGGGGTGTACGCGGAGATAACCGATCAGCGCGGGCGCACAGAGATCCGGGCTCTCGAACGCGAATTCCATCTTGGCGATGACCTCGGCAGAGCCAACGCCGCGGCCGAAGTCGGCGAAGCGCAAGTCGCCCTTCTCCAAGCGGCACGGTAACGATACGACCCGAACCGACGACCAGCTCGCGCTATTACCGCTAGTGCGACGGACGTCAAGAACGGACCACGTCGCCACCCGCGGCATCGGGCTGACGAGAGGGACGAGGAATGCGTGCTTCGCATCGGCGCCACGACGCACGGCCTCGGTGATCATCGCAGCACAATCCGGCACGTCGGGGGCCGGATCGCAGCTGATCGTGTCGATCGTCAGATCGCGGGCAGCAGGCCATACGTCGCTCTCACTGATCCAGACGATCATCTGTGGCTTCGCCTCGAAGACCTGAGCCACGCCTGCGATCCGGTCACCTGCATGCTGCGTGAAGTAGCCGCGCAATGCGCCGCCGCAGTCCTCCCCGCAGTCAATGATGTGTCCACTCACCCTCCCCTGTAGCGGCGGGCCAGACGAGCCGCATGCGGCGAGCACTGCGAGCGCTGCGAGCATGGCTAGCCTCATCCGTTGTCCCTCTGGCCGTGGACTCGGCCCATCGAGTTGTACTCCAGACGCGCGGCTCGTTCGAGGAGCTGCTGGGTAAGGCTGCCGTCTTCTGCAGCCGCGAGGAATGCCGCACTGATCGCGGCGTTTCGAATGTTCGCTCCGCTCATGTCGGGATATGAGATCGCCAGCTTCTCGAGATCCAGGACTCCCTCGATCGGTGTGTTCTCGGCAATCATCCGCTTCCACAGCGCACGGCGCTCATCCTCGTCAGGTCCCCAGAACACGATGTGCGCCGCCAGGCGCCGCTTGAGCGCTGGATCGATCGAGGTGTCCATGTTGGTGGTCAGTACTGCGATGCCCTCGAACGCCTCGATGCGCTGGAGGAGGTAGTTGACCTCGAGGTTCGCGTAGCGATCCGTAGAGCCCTTGACCTCGGTGCGCTTCGCGAACAACGAGTCGGCCTCGTCGAACAGCAACAGCACGTGCCCCGCCTCCGCCGCATCGAAAATTTGTGAGAGCTGCTTCTCTGTCTCGCCGATCCACTTCGAGACCACGCGCGAGAGATCGACCTGGTAGAGTTCGAGATCGAGGATCTTCGCGATCACCCCGGCGACCATGGTTTTGCCCGTGCCTGGCGGTCCGGAGAACAGTGCAGCGATGCCCGTACCGCGTCCCATCCGCGACCGATATCCCCACTCGTCGAGAACCCTCGCGGACTTCTGCACGCGCGCGAGCAGGCCGCGGATCTGATCCGCCGTATCGATGGGCAGGACGAGGTCATCCCAAGTCGCCGTCGTGTCCACGCGGTGGGCGAGCCCCCCCATGCGCTCGGCGATCGTCGACCGGATTCCTCCGACGAGATCACTAGCTTCGACGCGGAGAGAGCCGCGCGCGGCGGCCAGCAGACTCGCGGTTGCCGCTGCGGAGTCGATCGAGCCGGGGCCGATACGGTAGCGGAACGCTACGTCCGCCAGCGGCGCCGCGCTCGCTCCAGGAAGTGCGCGCTCCCACAGCGCGAGGCGCTCGGCAGAGCTCGGCGGTGTGACCCGAATCCGCACCGGGATCTTGGTCGACGGAAGCATCATACCCGGCACGGCGGTGGTGAGGACGACGGGGACCGCGAGCGATGAGATCGTATTCGCGACGAGTCGTAGTGCGTTGCTGACCCGGTCCGCACCGGGTTCGACCAGATCGTCGATGTTCGCCAGCAGCACGATCGCATCCGGTCGCAGAAACGCCTCGCGCGTCAGCGCCTGCATCACGCCCTCAAGGCTCGCGGCGGCGAGCTGTCGGCGCGTAAGATCCACGTGGACTAGCGGGCGCCCTGCGCCCTTCGCAGTGATCGCGGCAAGCGTGCGGCGACCAACTCCGACGGGACCCTCGAGGAGGATAAGTGGATCGGAGCCTGCGTTGAGCAGCCCATCGAGGAGCCGCAGCGTCGCAGCGTGCTGCGGGCTCATGATCGTGTCGTCGGGTGGAGCGCACAATCCGCCAACCGCCGCGATCGCCTGATCCACGACATCGGTGCTGCCAGCGAGGTACGAGCCAAGCCGCTCTGTGGCCGACCACACCCGCACGCTGGCTGCGTCGGCGGACCTCGGCACGAGGAGCGATGTGAGCGCGAGCGGGTGGCGGACATCTAGAACGCGGGCGAGCCGCCGCGCGCGGTTTGGATCGAGTCCGTGAAGCGCGGTGTGCAAGGTCAGCGTCGCACCGCCGCGGGATTCGCTCCCGCCGAGCCGCTCGAAGTCACGCGTCACACGTGGATCGAAGGCCGAGGCAATCACCGTCCACACGAAGCTCAGCTCGTCATCGCCGAGGTGCAGCCGCTGGGCAAGGTGGTGTGCCCGTCCGATGGGGAGCCGCGCCACCTCCGCTTCGGTCATCTCGAGATCTGACACGCCGTCCGGATCACCCAGGACGGCGCGTGCGAGCAATCGCTTGCGCTCCAGCTCGAGTTCGAACCGACGCAGGTCCCAGAACTGCGGATCTCCCAGATCAGCCGTGCTCGCTACCACCGTGCATGAAGGTACCTTGGTAACTCTGCCGACCCCGCGCATCTGTCACGGCGTCTTGCCGGATCGACATGCGTATCGTCACGATTTTCAATAGTTAACGTACTGGTTCAATCATCCGGCCAATCCGTTAGGATGCCCGCCATGACCCGCGCCCTCGCACTGATCGCGCTCGCCGGATGCACCTCGCCCTCGCCCGCCGAAACGCCCGTCGCGCAGGCGACCACGGTGTGCAGCCGCGGCGACGTCGTCCACGGCATGGACGTCTCGAGCTACGAGACCTCGATCGACTGGGCGATCGCGAAGGACGCCGGCATCGACTTCGCGTTCATCCGCGTCAGCGACGGCCTGCAGCACAAGGATCCGAAGTTCGCGACGTACTGGTCCGGTGCGCACGCCGCCGGCGTGATGCGCGGCGCGTATCAGTTCTTCCGGCCGACGCAGGATCCGATCGCACAGGCGGATCTTCTGCTTGCCGCGATCGGGCCGCGCCAGCCCGGCGACCTGCCGCCGGTGATCGATGTGGAGTCGACCGGCGGTCTCCCGCAGATCGAGGTCGAGGCGGCGGTGCGTGCGTGGGTGGATCACGTGGCCGCCGCGATCGGCCGGCCGCCGATCGTCTACGCCGGCTACTACTCGTGGCAGGACTACACCGGCAACGCGAACCTCACTGCGTCGCCGCTGTGGCATGCGCAGTACACGACCGCGCCGTGCCCGAACATCCCCACGCCGTGGACCTCGTGGACGTTCTGGCAGCATTCGTCGACCGGCACCGTGCCCGCGGTCCTCGGCGAGCCGACGGACCTCGACGTGTTCGACGGCACCCTCGCCGAGCTGCAGGCGTTCGCCGATCACGCGCCCGACGCGTGCGGCACGATCGGACCGCTCGGCGGCGAGATCGACGACGCCGATGCGTGCTTCTCGACCGGAGGTCCGGCGGCCACGCTGCGCCACGTCTCCGACGCGGGCATGCACGATGGCCTCGTGTGGACGCGCACCACCGCGTCGGAGCTGCCGGGGAACTTCGCGCAATGGAGCCTCGCCTTCGAGGAGGCCGGCCGCTACCGCGTGGAGGTCTACACCGCCGCCGCGCACGCGCAGAGCAAGCGCGCGATGTATCGCGTGCGCGCCGACGGCGTGAGCTCGGAGCTCGCGCTCGATCAGTCCGCGGCCGATGGCTGGCAGAGCCTCGGCGAGCTGTCGTTCGCGACCGGCGGCGATCAGCACGTGCAGCTCGACGACAACACCGGCGAGGTCGGGATCGAGCTCGCGTTCGATGCGATCCGCTTCGTGCGCGTCGACGCGCCCGAGGAGCCGGTTGCGGACGAGGGCGGTTGCTCTGCCACCGGCGGCGGCAGTGGATGGCTCGTGGCGCTCGCGCTCGCCGCGCTGTGGCGACGCCGCCGCGCGACCTAGCGAAAACCCGGAAACGCGGAAGGACCACCGGGCTCTACCAGCGCATGCACCACCTCAAGCCACTGCTGCTCGTCTCGCTCTCACTCCTCGCCTCCGCCTGCGCGCTCGAGGACGACAACCTCGATCCCGACGCGGATCTCGACGAGCCGGAGCTCGGAGTCGCCGCGACCTGCGTCTCGGCAGCGCCGCCCTGGGAGGTCACCAAGACCGTCACGAGTGCGCCCGGCGTCTCGGCGCTCGCGCCGTCCACCGCGTACTGGACCTCGGGCGACGGCGCTTTCACGATGCACGTCAACGGACTCGGAAGCTTCAGCAACGATTCGATCTATGGACGCGCAACGCTGCAGACCAGCGTTCCCACCAGCAAGGACGCGTGCGAGCGGACGCACGTCACCGCGGCGATCTGGGGCCGAAACAAGGACACGGGATGCTGGTCGTTGTTCGGCGGAACGTCGCACGCTGGCGTGTGGACGCAGGATGTGACCCCTCCGTTCAACAACAGCTTCTGCCGGGTGGTCACGGATACGCCGCAGATCGACGGTTGGCGCTACACCCAGGCGCGGGTCGCGACGAGCGCGTATCGCCACGACACCTTTCCGATTGCGATCACCATTCCGCTGCGGGTGACCGCGGTGCTGGTCGTCGACGACAACTAGGAGCTTGTAGCGCGTAGCGGTCGATTCCGGATTTACAAGTCGGACCGGGTTTGATCTAACTGGTTCGTGAAGACTTACCGCGCGTACGATCCCGAGCAGCCCTACCTGCTTCCGCCCGCGCCTCGGGACTGGCTCGG